>DATCLY010000037.1:0-64678 GCA_036563665.1 Gammaproteobacteria bacterium | reverse complement strand
GCGGCTTTCCAGCCGCGATCTTCATCTGTGGGAGCGACTTTCTAGTCGCGATTCTTGCGTCACCGCAGGCGGCGCGGCTTGCGTGTGCCCCTTCCAGGACCGGCGTGAATACGTCCCTGTAGCCTCGCGCGCGCGCGTCCTACGCGCGAGCGTCCTGGAAGGGGCACACGCAATCCACGCCGCGAAGCGTTCGCGCGGACTTTGGCGTTCCGAAGATCGCGCCGTTTTGCGTTGTCGCCTGGCGAATGAAGATCGCGGCTGGAAAGCCGCTCCCACAGGCTGCGTTCGCCGCCGACGTCAGGCGCCGTCGCACCAGAGCGCGTTCAGCGTGTGCGCGAGCCGCACGCCGGCCTGGGCGAGGCGGCGGCGCGTCACCTGGTCGGCGCGCTCGAGGTACGCGCGGTCGAGCACGCGGCTGCGCGCGTCGAACGAGTACACCGTCTCGCGCAGCGCGAGGCTTTCCGCCGCCCAGTCCCGCGGCGTGCCCGGCGGCTCGCCCCGGGCGGCGCGCACCAGCGCCGCGAGCTCGCGCGCGTAGGCCGCGTCGGAGAGGCCGCTGCGGCGAATCACGTCCGTGTCCCAGAACCGATGCAGGTTCACCTCCGTGCGGCCGTAACGCACCTCGACGCGGTTGCCGCCGCGGTCTTCCTCGCGGCCCACGTGCAGCGGCTGATGCACGTCGGCCACGAAGTGCACGAGGAACCTCAACGCCACGAGGCGCGACGCGCGCGGCCGGCCGGCGTCCCGGAGCTCGCGCGAGAAGCGTTCGATGGCGGAGAGCACGTCGCCTTCGCGCGGCGAGCGATAGCTTGCGAGCGACGCCCCGTCCGCCACGTTCATGTAGTGCCACGGGGCGCTGTGCGCCCAACGCTCGTCGCGGCGGATGTTGTCGGCCCAGAGGCCGATGTCCGGCAGGCGCTCGCCGTCCGCGAGCGCGTCGACCTCCGCGCGCGCCGCGGCGCAGAGCAGCGGCTCGGCGACGAGCCCGACGATGCGATGGCCGCTCGGCCCGTAGGCGGCCGCAGGCGACGCCCGGGCAGCGAGCGCGCAAACGCACAGCGCTGCAGCGACCCGAAGCGCAAGCGAGGGGCGAACGGCCACGGCCGAAGCGAGTGGTCAGCCCGGCAGGCCGGAATCCCGAGCGGCCCCGACCGCGCGCCGGACGTCGCCGGCAAGCAGCGTCCTCCGCGCGCGGCCGGGCCGGCGGAAGGCCGCGATGCCATGGGGCGATCCCTGCCGCTGCACCGCTGCTCCCGCCCCGTCACGGTCGCCGCCCGGGACGCGGCGGGCAACCTGCCATTGCGGCCCAAACTCGTCGAAACGCCGCTCGCGCGGCGCGCCGCGACCGGCGGGCGTTGCCTCGACGACGGCGGCGAAAGGCGAAGCGATCGCGAGACGCACGGTCACACGAGTTCTCCGGCAGCAACGGGACCGTCGTGATGTTCGGCCGCGCATGCCCTGGCGGTCAACCTAGAGCGGCTCCGGCGCCCCCTCCGTGCGAGCACGCACCGGCTCGGCCGCAAAGCCCACGCGGCTCAGCGTCTGCTCGATGAGCGCGAGCGTGCGCTCGAGCGCCCCCTGGTTGTCGGTCAGCAGCGTATAAGCCGCTTCCCCCGCGGCCCGGCGCAGCGCCGGCTGCTCGAAGTACATCGCCACGGCGGCGCCGAGCTCGTCGACGTCGTGCACCTGGCGCGCCGCACCGCGCTCGAGCGCCATGGCGCTGATCTCCTCGAAGTGGAACATGTAGGGCCCGAACACGACGGGCACGCGCACGGCGCAGGCCTCGAGCAGATTCTGGCCGCCGCGCGGCACGAGGCTGCCGCCGATGAAGGCGACGTCGGCCGCGGCGTACAGCCGCTGCAGCTCCCCCATCGTGTCGCCGACCAGCACTTGCGTGCCCGCGGGCAGCGCGCCCCGGTGGCGGCTCCGGAGCGCGACGCGGTAGCCTCGCCGCCGGCAGAGCCGCGCCACGCCGGCGAAGCGCTCCGGATGGCGCGGCACCAGCACGAGCAGCAGATCCGGCAGCGCGCGGCGCAGGCCCTCGAAGGCCTCCAGCACCCTCGCCTCCTCGCCCCCGTGCGTGCTCGCGGCGATCCACACCGGCCGGTCGGCGCCCCAGGCCGCCCGCAGCGCCGCGCCCTCGGCGGCGATCGTGTCCGGCACCTCCACGTCGAACTTGAGATTGCCCGTGACCTTGATGAGCGGCTCGGGCGCGCCGAGGTTGCGCAGCCGCTGCGCGTCCGTCTTGGTTTGCGCACACAGCAGGTCGGCGTTGCGCAGCATCGCCCGGGTCGTGCGCGGCACGCGCAGGTAGCCGCGCAGCGACGCCTGCGACACGCGGCCGTTCACGAGCATGAGCGGCAAGCCGCGGCGGCGGCAGGCCGCGAAGATGTTCGGCCAGAACTCCGTTTCCGCGATGACCGCGAACTCGGGCCGCACGCGGTCCAGGAACCGCGCGACGGCGTCCGGGAAATCGAACGGCACGTAGCTGTGGCTCACGCGATCGCCGAAGAGCTCGCGCACCTGATCGGAGCCGGTGGGCGTCATCGTCGTCACGAGCACGCGGTGGCGCGGAAAGCGCGCGGCCAGCGCCTCGACGAGCGGGGCCGCGGAGCGCACCTCGCCCACCGACACGGCATGCACCCAAATCACCCGGCGACCGTCGAGCCGCTCCACGAAACCGAAGCGTTCGGGCCAGCGCCGCCAATACGCGGGGTAACGCAGCCCGCGCCACACGAGGCTCGCGACCGCGTACGGCAGCAGGAGATAGGCGGCGACGGACCAGAGGGTCATGGGGCCTCGCGGAGGGCGACCGGAAGCGACGCGCTGCGGGCCGGAAGCCGTTCCCGCCCGGGGTCTTGCGAGCGGTCAGCGGCGTCCGAGCCGCGTCTCCATCTTAGCGCGTCACCGCGGGGCGCGGTCGAGCAGCTCCGCCCGCTGCGCCTGGCGCGCCTCGAAATACCGGCGGTAGTCGGCGTCGAACGCGACGCGCGAGGCCACCACCCGCTCGAACGCCCCGGCGAGGCCCAGCATGAGCTCCGCCGCCTCGCGCACGGCGCCCCGGTCGGGGGGCAGCCCCGTCACGTAGTCCGCGAGCCCCCGGCGGACCGCATAGTCGAGGAGCAGCGGGCTCGCATCGCGCCGCACGAGCACGCGCACGCCGCACGCCGCCGCCATCGCGAGGTCGTTGACGTCGTCGAACACGCACGCCACCTCGCGGGGCTCGAGCCCCTGCCGCGCGCACACGTCGGCGAGCGCGGCGCCCTTGTCCTTCACGTTGTAGAGGAGCGCATGGAAGTGCTCGCGGCGCACGAAGCTCCTGGCCGAGGGGTTGTCCACGCCCGTGATCACGGCGCAGTACGGCAGCTGCTCGCCGTGGGCCTGCCAGAGCGCGTAACGCAGCAGGTTCGTGCCCATGGAGTCCGCTTCGGTGAACGTGCTGGCCGCGCCCTCGCCCTTGGCGCCGGCGTTGAACACGCCGTCCCAGTCGAAGACCAGCGCGCGCACGCGGGCCAGCCGCTCGGCGATCGTCTCGGGCGGCGTGACGAACACGCCGCCGAGCTTCGCGAAGCGCGCCCCGACCTCGGCGGCGGACATCAAGGCCGCTCTTGCAGCAACCCGAGCTTGACGATGTCCTGGATGTCGAGCACGCCCACCGGCTTGTCGCCGTCGACCACGATGAGGCTGTCCACCTCGAACTCCTTGAACAGCTTCACCGCGTCGTTCAACACGCTCTCGCGAGGGATGGTGACGGGCTTCGGCGAGAACCCGATCTCGTCGAGCCGTTTGTCGAGGATCTGGCGGCCGTGCGCCTGGAGCTTGCGGCGCAGATCGCCGTCCGTGAACACGCCGGCCACGGCGCCCTTCTCGTCCACGAGCGCCACGAGCCCGAGACGCGACTCCGTCATCTTGACCATGGCGGAGGTGAGCGTCTCGTGCGTCTCGCACACGGGGTTCGCTTCGCGGATCACGTCCTTGACCTTCACCGTCATGAGCGCGGTGTGCTCGCGGAACTGCGCCGTGCCGACGGCGGTGAGCGTGTTGTCGCAGAGATGCCGCATCACGCTGTACGGCACGGTGCACACGTGCGCGCCCACGAGCAGGGCTTGCCGCACGTGCTCCGCGTGCCGCACGGAGGAGAACATGATCTTGGTCTGGTAGCGGTGCTTGTCGACCACCTCGACGCACTGCTCGAAGAGCTTGATGGCATCGTGGCCCTGATCCTGCATCCGCCCAGCCAACGGGCAGACGAACGCGGCGCCCGCCTCCATGGCCATGTACGCCTGATTCAGCGTGTAGATCAGATGCACGTTCACTCGATGCCCGCGGTCCGTGAGGCGGCGGCACGCTTTCACGCCGTCGTTCGAGATGGGCACCTTGAACACGGGCTCGCGGGCGAGCGGTAGCGACAGGATCCGCTCGGCCTCGGCGACGATCTGATCCGGCGAGTCGCCGAGCGCCTCCACCTGGAGCTCCGGCACCATGTGCGAGAGCTTCACGATCGCGCCGTCGATGTCGGTGATGCCATGCCGATGCATGAACGTGGGCGTGGTCGTGAGCCCCTTCACGAAGCCGAACTCGAACGCGGCCTCGATCTCCTTGAAATCGACCGAATCGAGATACAGATCCATCGCTACCTCAACTGAGCGCTTGCGATCGCACGAGATTGTGGATGTCGAGCAACGGCTTCAGGAAATCGCTCAACTGGTCCAGATAGTACTGGCTGGCCGCGTCACACAGCGCCTCCGGAGGATTCGGATGCGCCTCGATGAACACCCCGTCCACGCCGGCCGCCACCCCGGCGCGCGCCAGCGTCGCGAGGAACTGCCGGGTGCCGCCCCGCGGATCCTTGCTGGGGATGCCGTACTTGCGGATCGTGTGGGTGATGTCGAACACCACCGGATAGCCGATCTGCCGCATCAGGTAGAAGCTCCGCGGGTCGACCACGAGGTCGTTGTAGCCGAACGTATAGCCGCGCTCGGTGAGGATGATGCGATGGTTGCCGGACGCCTCGATCTTCTGCACCGGCTTCGCCATGTTGTCCGGAGCGATGAACTGGCCGTGCTTCACGTTGATCACGGCGCCGGTCTTGGCGGCGGCCACGGTGAGCTCGGTCTGCATGCAGAGGTAGGCCGGGATCTGTAGCACGTCCACCACTTCCGCGGCCGGCGCCGCCTGGTGCGGGTAGTGGATGTCGGTGAGGATCGGCAGCTCGAACTCGCGCTTGATCTTCTGCAGGAGCTTGAGCCCCTCCTCGAGGCCCGGGCCCTGGTAGTAGTCGAGGGAGCTGCGGTTGTCCTTCGAGAACGACGACTTGAAGATCAAGGGGACGCCGAGATCCGCGGCGATGCCCTTCAGACGTTCCGCGGTGCGCATCATCAAGGGCTCGTCCTCGATGACACAGGGGCCGCAGATCAGGAACAGCTGATCCGACCCGCAGTCGATGTCGCCGATCTGGACGTGCTTTTCGCTCATGGTTAGCGTTTACCGTTCATGGGCCGGAGGCCGGGAGGACGGCCCGGGCGAGGAAGACGTGGGCTCCGCCGGGCGGAGAGACGATTGCTCGCGGCATTTTGCGGGCAAAGCAGATGAGCTGCAAGCATCGCTGTCGCGCCGCAAGGCGGCCTGGAGCAGCGCGAAATTGCGTTCCGTCGCGCCCTGGCCGCGCAGCACCACCTGCCGGCCCCGCTCGCCGAGCTCGCGCCTCGCCTCCGGGCTCGCCACGAGCTGCGCGAGCGCGCGCTCGAGCTCGCCGCGGTCGCGCACGAGCCGCCCGGCGTCCGCACGCAGCAGGTCCTCCACCGTCTCCTTGAAGCTAAAGTTGTAAGGGCCGAACAGCACGGGCACGCCGAGCACCGCGGGCTCCATGAGGTTGTGCCCGCCCTTGTTGCTGCCGCGGTAGAACAAGCTGCCGCCCACGAACGCGACGTCGGCCACGCCGTAGAGCGCGCCGAGCTCGCCGATCGTGTCCACGATCAGCACGCCGCTGCGGCCGGGCGGCTCCTCGCGGCCGGCGTCGACGGCGGTCTTGCGCACGGGCTTGAGCCCCCGCTCGCGCGCGTGCTGCTCGAAGAGCTCGGTGTCCGAGGGGTAGCGCGGCACGAGGATCAGCGCGCAGCGCTCGCCGCGCGGGTCCACGCCGCGGCAGGCGTCGAGCAGCGTCTCGTCCTCGCCACCGTGCAGGCTCCCGCCGATCACCACCACCGTGCCGTCGGTGTAGCCCAACGCGGCGCGCAGCACGCGCGTGCGCTCGTCGTCGGCGCGCGGCAGCGGCAAGTCGTACTTCATGTTGCCGGTCACCCGAATCCGCTCCGGCGCCACGCCCAGCGACCGGTAGCGCTCGGCGTGCTCCTCGGTCTGCACGCCGAAGGCCGTGAGCTCGCGCAGCACGCGTGGGATCAGCCGGGTGCGGGCGTAGAGCCGATGCGACTTCGCGGACATCTTGCCGTTCACTACGATCACCGGCACGCCGCAGCGGCGCGCGGCCAGGATGAAGTTGGGCCACAGCTCGGATTCCACGATCACCACCAGCTTCGGCCGGTAGCGCCGCAGGCAGCGGCGCACGACGAACGACAGATCGAGCGGGAACGGCGTCACGCGGTGGCGTGGGTAGAGCTTGCGGGCGGCCTCGAGCCCGGTGGACGTGAACGTCGAGATCAGGAGCGGGGTCGAAGGGAGCTCGCGCTCCAGCCGCGCGATCAACGGGCGCAGCAGCGACACCTCGCCGGCCGAGGAGCCGTGGAGCCAGATCGAGCCCTGCAGGGGCTCGCCGAGCTTGAGCCCCGCGCGCGTGGCGAGCTCGTGCCAGCCTCGGGAGACGGTCAGGCGGTAGGCGATCCACGGCGACAGGACCACCGTCCCAAGCAAATAGCCGAGGTCGAGCAACGCGCCCATCCGAATCCCCAGGCGATTCCGACGTGCGCGCTATTCTAGACGGCGGCCGGTGCCACCCACACCTTGGACGGAGTCGAGGCTACGGATGAGCGGTAATTGGCGATCCACTCGGGAATCCGGTCGCCGCGCATGGGACGCGCGATGAAGAAGCCCTGCGCCATCTCGCAACCGAGCGCTTGAACCGTCTGCAGCGCTTCCGCGGTGTCCACGCCCTCGGCCACCACCCGCATGCCGAACGCGTGCGCGAGCGCCACCACGGATTCCACGATGTGCCTGTCCTTCTCGTCGATCGCGATCGTGGCCACGAACCGCTTGTCGATCTTGATCTCGGAGGCCGGGATTTGCTTGAGGTACGACAGCGACGAGTAGCCCTTGCCGAAATCGTCGATCGCGAGCTCCACGCCGAGCTTCCGGATGCGCTCCATGCACTCGAGCGACGCGCCGTCGCCCTGCACGAGCCTGTCCTCCGTGAGCTCCACGGTGAGCCCGATTCCGAGCGCCGCGAGCCCCTCGTGCAGGCGCTGCAGCCGCGCCGGGAACTCGGAGTGCGCGAGCACCTGCGGTGAGACGTTGACCGCCACGGCGAAGCCGTCCGCGGGACGCTGCCACTGCCCGGCGCACTCGAGAATGCAGTCGAACACCAGCCAGGTGATCGGCACCACGCTGCCCGTGCGCTCCGCGAGCGGGATGAAGTCGGTGGCCGGCACGAACCTGCCGGCGGACGTGCGCCAGCGGGCGAGCGCCTCGACGCCGGCCACGGTGCCGCTCGCGAGCGCGAGCTTCGGCTGGAAGTAGACCTCGAGCTCCCGGCGCTTGACGGCCTGCTCGAGCTCCGTCTCGAGCTTCCAGAGCGCCGCCTGCTGCTGCGTGGCGTCGGGACGGTAGATCTCGAACGGCAGCTCCGCCTCGCGCGCCTCCTTGAGGGCGAGCTCCGCGCGGCGGAACAGGCTCGTCGCCTCGTCGGCATGCGACGGGTAGACGGCGATGCCGAGCGTCACGTCCACGAGGAACGCGTCGCCGCCCACGGTCAGGAGCGGAGGCCGCTCCTCCGCGAGCGCGATCGCCGCGTCCATGACGGCGGACATCGAGTCGAGCGCGAGCAGCACCGCGAAGCGCCGCTCCGATAAGCGAATGACCGGCGTGAGCGGCGGCAGCGAGCCGCGCAGCTGCTCGGCGTAGTCGCTGCAGAAGGACTCGCAGCGATCGTGCCCGAACGTGGTGGCGATCCGGTTGAAGGCGTCGAGCTGGACCAGCAGCAACGCCGTGAGCTTGCCGTGCGGTCGTTGCTGCAGGAACCGCTGAACGAAGCGGATGCTCGCGCCGCTGCGGCTGCCGTTCGGTTGTTCTTCGCGCGCCGCGCTCACGAGGTGATCCGGTCCCGGTACTGTTCGATGGGCAGAAGCATTGAATCAGAAAACATCCGGACGCCGCTGTGAGAGCGGTCACGACGCCGACGGCCGCTCGGACGGGAGCGCGGGCTGCCCGGCAGGTACATTTCTGACGCAACGCGTCACCCGCGTTGACATAAGCGTCTCGTGCCCGTCGGCGCCGCCGAGGCCTGGACGGTTGGCATACCGATTGCAAACCGCGCAAGGGAGCGGCCGAAGGCGGTCCTGAGTCACGAGCATCGCGATGCGCAACGGCGAGCGTCGGCGGCCGGCGGCGAAGTTGAAGCCCAGCATCCGGCCCACGGAAACCTACACCGAGCCGAATTTCCTGCGGCTGCACACGACGGCCCGCCCCGGCGCGGCCGACCGAGTGGTCACCATCGAGCACCTGTCCTACAGCGCGGACGGCGGCGCCGGCCCGACCGGCTGGCGTTGCCAGACCATCGTCGACGGCGAGGCGATGTCCAAGGAGGACGCCATCTTCATCGCCAGCCGCTACGCCGAGGAGTTCGGCGTGCCGGTCATTTACGAGTGCCACAGCGACTGAGCGCGACGCGCGATCGGTGCGGCCCGGCGTCGGCGCGGCCGCTTCGTCCCTAGCGCCCGGCCTCCTCGAGCGCGCGCAGGCGGGCGGCTTCGAACTCGTCTCCGGGGTTCCAGCGCGGCAGCTCGTCGGCGTTCGCGATGAGGTGGCCCGCGAAGAAGCCGAAGCGCGCGTCCTCCACCATGCCGTCGAAGCGCCAGTCGTCGGTCAGCTCGTCGCTCGGCTGGTGGTAGTCGCGCTCGTTCCACTCGTTGATGCGCTCGACGCCCCAGCCCTCGGGGCGGCCCACGAACTCCGTCCCCGGATCGAAATAGAACGCGGGCACGCCGATCTTCGCGAAGTTGAACTGGTCGGAGCGGTAGTAGTAGCCGCGGTCCGGAAACTCGTCGCCCTTCACGACGCGGCCGAGCCGCTCGGCCACCCGCGTCGCCACCTCGTCGAGGCTCGATTTGCCGAGGCCGATGAACACGATGTCGCGCGTTGCGCCCCAGATGTTGCCGCTGTCGAAGTTCACGGCCGCCGCCATCTTGCCGGGGTGCACGGGCGGATGCGCCGCGAAATATTCGGAGCCCAGGAGACCCTGCTCCTCGGCTCCCACGAAGAGCAGCATGATCGATCGCCTGGGCGGCTCCGGCAGCGCCGCGAACGCGCTGCCGATCGCGAGCACCATGCCGACGCCCGAAGCGTTGTCGCGCGCGCCGTTGTAGATCGTGTCGCTCTGATCGCCGGACGGGTTCGGCACGCCTTTCCCGAGGTGATCGTGATGGGCCAGATAGATCACGTACTCGTCGGCGAGCTCCGGGTCGCTGCCCCGGAGCACACCGGCCACGTTCGCCGACTGCGTGCGGGTCAACGTGTTCGCGAGCTCGATGGAGGTGGTCACGCCGAGCGGCACGGGCTCGAAGTCGCGCCGCCTGGCGCGCTCGATCAGCGCGTCGAGATCGTGGCCCGCGAGCGCGAACAGGCGGCGGGCCGCCTCCTCGGTCACCCACGACTCGATGGCGATGCGCGGCTCGTCGCCGGCGGGCAGCTGGAACTGCTCGCCGCTCCACGACGATTGCACCACCTGCCAGGGGTATCCGGCCGACGGGGTGGTGTGGATGATGATGGCCCCCGCCGCGCCCTGCCGCGCGGCGCTCTCATATTTATAGGTCCAGCGACCGTAATAGAGCCGCTCCACGCCGGCGAAGAGCTCCGGGTCCCAGTCCGGGTCGTTGTTGAGCATCACCAGCACGCGACCCTGGAGGTCGGCACCCTTGAAGTCGTCCCAGTCGTACTCCGGCGCCTGGATGCCGTAGCCCACGAACACGAGCTCCGCGCCCTGCACGGCGGCACGCTCGGCTTGCACCCCGCTCGCCGCGATGAAATCGGTGCTGGCCGCGAGCTCCACCGACTCGCCGCCGCGCTCGAAGCGCCAGGTGGCGGGCATCTCGCTGCGAATGCCCACGAGCTCGAACGGCTGTTGCCACTCGCCGTCAAAGGCGGGCTCGAAGCCGAGCCGCTCGAGCTCGGCCTGCATGAAGGCGCGGGCCTGCCGGTCGCCCTCGGTGCCCGGCGCGCGGCCCTCGTACGCGTCGTCCGCGAGCTCGGCCACGACCGAGCGGATGTAGTCGCCGTCGACGGCGGCCGCCGCCTGCTCGAGCGCGGCTTCGGGCGCCGCCTGCTGCGTCTCGGCGTCGCCGCACGCCCCGAGCACGAGCACCGCCGCCAGCACGACGTGCGCGACCGGCTTCCGGTGTGGAAGCGCCGGCGTTCCGTGCGGGAGCGTCGGCGTTCCGTGTGGGAGCGTCGGCGTTCCGTGTGGGAGCGGCTTTCCAGCCGCGATCCAAATGCACTCTTCCTCTTCCACCTTCATTTCGTCGGCTTGTCCTTCGGTTTCTTGCCGCCCGCGCTGGCGCTCGGCCCGCCGGGCTTGCCGTCGCCGCCGGGGCCGTTGCGCGCAGGCCGCTTCTGCCGCGCCTTCACGACGCGGTCGATCACCCAGCGGCGCCGCTCACGCGACGACATGGAGGCTCAGCCATTCGGCGACGAGGGCAGGCTTCTCCTCATCCTCGACGTCGACCACGACGTCGATCTTGATCAGCACCTGCCCGGGCGCACGCTCGGTCACGCCGGTCAGCCGGCCCGTGGCCCGAATCCGGCGACCCACCCTGACGGGGGCCACGAACCGCACCTTGTCGAACCCGTAGTTCAGGAGCAGCCGCGTGCCCGCGATCCTCGGCACGAAATCGATACACAGCGGCACGATCAGCGACAACGTGAGCAGGCCGTGGGCGATCGTGCCGCCGAACGGCGTGGCGCGGGCCCGCTCGGGATCGACGTGGATGAACTGGTGATCCAGCGTCGCGTCGGCGAAGGCGTTGACCCGTTCCTGGTCCACCAGGAACCAGTCGGAGGTGCCCAGGGGCTCCCCGATCCGCTGCATCAGCGCCTCCCGGGCGATTTCGGGTCGCGGGCTGTCCATGGTGCCTCCGCCTGGTGGACCGGCCGGGAGTCTGATTGTGGTCCCCGCCCTCGGGCCCGGTAAAGCCCAGGCGTTGCGTTTTCGCCCCGCGCGTGGCGGAATACCGGCCCCTCGTCGCCGCGGCAGGCGGCCCGCCCGCTCGATCGACCTGAAAAAACCGTCGATGTCCCAAGCGCCCCGCATCGGTTTCGTGAGCCTCGGCTGCCCCAAGGCTCTGGTGGACTCCGAGCGCATCCTGAGCCGGCTGCGGGCGGAAGGCTACGAGACGGCGGCCGACTACGCGGGCGCTGACCTGGTGGTGGTGAACACCTGCGGCTTCCTCGACAGCGCCCGCGACGAGTCCCTGGAGGCGATCGGCGAGGCGCTGGCCGAGAACGGCCGCGTGATCGTGACCGGCTGCCTCGGCGCCGAGGCCGACACGATCCGCGAGGCGCACCCCGGCGTGCTGGCCGTGACGGGGCCGCATCAGTACGAGGCGGTGATGCAGGCCATCCACGAGGCGCTGCCGCCGCCGCACGACCCGTTCCTCGACTTGATCCCGCCCCAGGGCATCCGACTCACGCCCCGGCACTACGCCTACGTGAAGATCTCCGAGGGCTGCAACCACCGCTGCAGCTTCTGCATCATCCCGCGGCTGCGCGGCAAGCTCGCGAGCCGCGCGGCGGCCGACGTGCTGACGGAGGCCGAGCGACTCGTGAAGGCGGGCGTGCGCGAGCTCTTGATCATCTCTCAGGACACGAGCGCCTACGGGTCGGATTTGGGCTACGCGCCGTCCGCGTGGCGCGGCCGGAGCGTGCCCGCTCGCATCACGGAGCTCTGCGCCGCGCTCGCGGAGCTCGGCGTGTGGGTGCGGCTCCACTACGTGTACCCGTATCCGCACGTCGACGAGCTCGTGGAGCTCATGGCCGAAGGGAAGCTCCTGCCGTATCTCGACGTGCCGTTCCAGCACGCGAGCCCCACCGTCCTCAAGGCGATGCGCCGCCCCGCCGCGGACGCGAAGACGCTCGAGCGCATCCGGCGCTGGCGCGAGGCCGTCCCCGAGCTCACCGTGCGCTCATCGTTCATCGTGGGCTTCCCCGGCGAGACGGAGCGCGACTTCGAGCACCTGCTCGAGTGGCTCGAGGAGGCCGAGCTCGACCGGGTGGGCTGCTTCCGCTACGAGCCGGTGCGCGACGCGGCCGCCAACGCGCTGCCGGGCGCCGTGCCGGAGGCCGTGAAGGAGGAGCGCTGGCACCGGCTCATGGCCGCGCAGCAGGCGATCAGCGCACGGCGCCTCGCCCGCAAGGTGGGCGGCACGATCGACGTCATCGTGGACGAGATCGAAGGCGATCAGGCGCTCGGGCGGTCCGCGGGCGACGCCCCCGAGATCGACGGCCGCGTGTACCTGCCGGCCACAGGCCTGCGGCCCGGCGGCATCGTGCGCGCGCGGGTGACCGGGTCGGACGAGTACGACCTGTGGGCCGAGCCGGTGGCCGCGTGAGCCGATATCTATAATCGCGGCATGCAGGACCTCGTCAGACCGTTCCGCGCGCTGCGGCCCGTCCCCGAGCACGCAGCGGAAGTCGTCGCGCCGCCTTACGACGTCGTGAGCCGCGACGAGGCCGCCGCGCTCGCGGCGGGCAAGCCGCGGAGCTTCCTGCGCGTCTCGCGCGCGGAGATCGAGCTGCCGCCGGATGCTTCACCGTACGACGCGGCCGTGTACGCGCGCGCCGCGGAAAATTTCCGGCGGCTCGCGCGCGACGGCGTGCTCGTGCGCGACGACGCGCCGTCGTACTACGTCTATCGCATGACGATGGACGGCCACGCCCAGACGGGCGTCGCCTTCGTCGCCTCCGTGGCCGCCTACGAGCGCCATCGCATCCGCCGGCACGAGCTCACCCGTCCCGACAAGGAGAACGACCGCGTGCGACACATCGAGGCGCTGAACGCGCAGACCGGCCCGGTGCTCTGCGCGTACCGCGCCGATGCCGCGCTCGCGGCGCTCGCGACGGAGGCCGCGACAGAGCGGCCGCTGCTCGACGTGGAAGGGCCGAATGCCGTGCGCCACTCGGTCTGGCGGGTGGCGGAGCCCGAGCGCGTCGGCCGGTTCTCTGCCGCGCTGAACGCGCTCGAAGCGCTCTACATCGCGGACGGCCATCACCGCTCCGCGGCCGCGGCGCGCGTCGCGGCCGCGCGGCGCCGGGGCGCGCCGGGGGCGGACGCGAGCCACGAGTACTTCTTGACCGTCGCGTTCCCGCACGACGCGATGCGCATCCTCGATTACAACCGCGTGGTGCGCGACCTGAACGGCCTATCGGCCGAGCGGCTGCTCGAGCGGCTCGCCGAATCCTTCGTGGTGCGGCGCAGCGCCGCGCCGGTGCGGCCGGAGCGCAGCGGCGTGTTCGGGCTGTACGTGGCGCACGCGTGGTACCGCCTCGAGCTGCCCGAGCGGGCGATTCCCCGCGACGACCCCGTGGCCGCGCTCGACGTGAGCCTCCTGCAGGACCGCGTGCTCGGCCCGCTGCTCGGCATCGGCGATCCGCGCACGGATCCCCGCATCGACTTCGTGGGCGGCGTGCGCGGCCTGGCCGAGCTCGAGCGCCGCGTCGACGCGGGCGACGCGGCAGCCGCGTTCTCGCTGCATCCCACGCAAATGGAGCAGCTCATGGCCGTGGCCGACGCGGGCCGGCTCATGCCGCCGAAGTCCACCTGGTTCGAGCCGAAGCTCGCCGACGGCCTGCTGTCGCACGTCCTCGGCTGAAGCATCGCGTCTCCCGATGCTCGCGGCATTCGATGTTCCCTGCGCGAGCACCAGCACCAAACACTGACCTTGCACCGGCGCTCCGCAAACCACACGCGGTCGAGCGAAATACGCGTGCGCGACTGCTCGGTATCCTCCCGGTGGGTAGCACATCGTCGGTGAAAGCTAGACCAGCGCTTTAGCGCTGGCGCGGCTTTTCGTCCTCCCTTTCAGGCGTCGGTGGGCCGGCAGCCCGGTTGGAGCGCTTCTCAGGCTCCATCGTTTCGTGCGGCCACGCGGAAGGAATCGAGGGGTGTGCGCATACACCCCTCGCCCGCCCTACTGACCGCCAGCACTTTTCCGAGCCGTCACCCACACACGCTCGTTCATCAGGCGAGCCGGCGGCGTGCCAGTGCTACCCTTCCCCGCACCGGCCGCTCGGGGCGGCCTCCTCGGAGCCCGATCGCCATGCACATGCACGCCCGCACTCCGTTCTCCATCGTCGCCGCCGCAATCCTTCTCGCGCCCGGGCGCCTGCTCGCGCAGGGCGGCCCGGCCGCGCTGCCGAACGCGCCGCCGCCGGAGGCCGTCGTGGCCGGCGAGGTGGTGATCGAGCCGCCGACGCTCATCAACCTCGGCTTCGAGTGGTTCATCCAGGGCGACTCGAACCGCAACGCCGCGGTCGAGGTGCGTTACCGCGAGGCGGGCGCCGGCACGTGGCGCGACGCGCTGCCGCTGCTGCGCCTCGGCGGCGAGCGCATCTACGCGGAATCGCGAGTGCACGTGGAGCTGCCCCAGATGTTCGCGGGCAGCGTGCTCGATCTCGAGCCCGACACCGAATACGAGGTGCGGCTCACGCTGTCCGACCCGGACGGCGTGCACGGCATCGCGGAGCGCACCCTTACCGTCCGCACTCGGGCGGAGCCCCAGCCCTATCCGGGCGGGCGCGTGTTCCACGTCTATCCGCACGGGCACACGGGCCCCAAGATCGAGCCCGCCTTCGAAGGCCTCATGTGCGCGTACAACACCTGGTGCGCGGGCACCGACTGGGCCACGTCGGGCCGGCCCCGCGTGCGTCCGGGAGACACGATCCTGGTGCACGCCGGCGTCTACCGGTACGACCGCTACGTCTACACCAACGACGCGCGCCTCAACCGCACCGTGCCGCTCGAAGGCACGTACTACCTCACGGCCGACGGCACGCCGGAGCGTCCGATCGTGATCAAGGCTGCCGGCGACGGCGAGGTGGTGTTCGACGGCAACGGCAACTTCGCGCTGTTCGATGTGCGCGCCGCCGACTACACGTACTTCGAAGGCATCACCTTCCGCAACGCGGAGATCGCGATCCTCGCCGGCACGCAGTTCCTGATGGGCGCGAAGGGGCTCACCGTGAAGCGCAGCCGCTTCGAGGACGTGGGCGCGGGCATCTTCACCAATTACTCGGGCTCGAGCGGCTTCTACGTCGCCGACAACACGTTCATCGGCCGCAACGACCCGGAGCGCATGATGGGCTGGACCGGCGACGTCTGGAGGCAGTTCGACGGCGTAGACGGCCAGGTGTTTCCGCCGCGCATGCGCTCGTACGTTGCCGTTAAGCTCTACGGCCCCGGCCACGTGGTGGCCTACAACCGCATCGAGCACTTCCACGACGGCATCAACATCGAGACCTACGGCAACCCCGACGGCTCCATCGCGAATGGGCCGGGGATCGTCGACGGCCCGCGCTACCCGCCGTCCGACTACTGGGACCGCCGCCCGGTCGCCATCGACTTCTACAACAACTACATCAGCAACTCGCACGACAACCCCATCGAAGCCGACGGCGGGATGCACAACATCCGGATCATGCGCAACATGCTGATCAACCACCCGTCGCACGCGTTCTGCAATCAGCCGGCGCTGGGCGGGCCCGTCTACTGGATCCGCAACGTGGCCTACAACCTGCCGGGCGGCTCCACGCGCATGACGGCGGGCTCCTCGGGCGTGCTCTTCTACAACAACACGATCCTGTCCGAGACGCAGGTGGCCGCGGCCGGCAACGCGCAGTGGCGCAACAACCTCATGCTGGGTCAGAACGCCCTGCCCGCGATCTTCAGCGTCACGACGTTCACGAACGAGACGTCGTCGGACTACAACGGCTTCCGGCCGAACGCGGGCGCCGAGGCGTCGTTCGAGTGGACGTCGCCGCCCCCCGGCGTGCTGGCCGACTTCACCGGCCCCGGACACGCGGCCGCGCTCGAGACGCGCAGGTTCGCAACGCTCGCCGAGTACAGCGAGGCCACCGGCCAGGACCGGCACAGCGTGCTGGTCGACTACGACGTGTTCGTGAACGTGCCGCGCCTCGACGCGTCCGACCCCGCGACGCTGCAGCGCGTGCTCGACGCGGCGGATTACGACTTCAGGTTGCGGCGAGGCTCCGCGGCCGTGGACCGCGGCGTGGTGCTGCCGAACGTGACGGACGGCTACGCCGGGCGCGCGCCCGACCTGGGCGCCATCGAGCTTGGCGCGGAGCCGCCGCGCTACGGCCCGCGCGAGTGACGCTCCGCCGACACTCGCGCGGACGTATCGCGGCATGGATTGCGCGTGCCCGTCCAGGAAGATCGCGGCTGGAAAGCCGCTCCCACGGGCGTCGTTCAACCGTGGGAGCGGCTTTCTGGGGCGGTGAGCGGCGAGCTCAGAAGTACTGGCAGTGGTCCGCTCGGCCCGCCTTCTCGGCAAGCAACACGCCCGGATCGATGATCCCTTCCGTCTCCGGCAGCATCTTGTCCTCCTCGACGCCGAAGATCTCCGCGGCATACTTGCAGCCGTACAGCCGCACCCGGCCGGTGGAAGCGAGCATCTGGATGTAGCGGCGGATCGTGGTGGGGTAGCCGCCCTCCTCGAGCCGCGCCTTGAGCCAGTCGGCGTCGGCCGCGTGGCGACCGTCGACGCGCACGGTGTCGGCGCCTTCCGGCGTGAGCGCGCGCACGGCCCACAGCACGAACAGCATGTCCACCTCGACGCCCTTGGCGGCTTGCGTGTAGGCGAACGTCAACGGAGTGAGGAGCTTGTCGAACCCGTCGTCCCGAACGACGATAGCGAGGCTTTTCACGTCATTTCTCCCTCGAGCGGCAGTGGTGGAGCCGCGGGCCTTGCCGCTCCGCGGCCGTCGTCATCGAGTAGGATTGTCGAGCCCCGGCGCTCCCTCGGCCCAGGTCCGTGACTCCGCCGGACTTTGCCGAAGCGCCGAATCTCGCCGATGGACGCGTTGTCCGACGTACTGCGCGTGATGCGCCTCAAAGGCGGCGTATTCCTGCACGCCGACTTCACGGCGCCGTGGTGCCTCGGCGTCAGCATCGCACCCGAGACGTGCGCTCCGTATCTCGGACCCCGCGCACGCCTCATCGCCTATCACTTCGTGCTCGAAGGCCGCATGCGGGTGCGCACGCCCGGTGCGCCGGACCTCGACCTCGAGGCCGGCCAGTCCGTGCTCTTCCCGCGCAACGACCCGCACGTCTTGGGAAGCGATCTCTCGCTGCCGCCCGTGCCCGGCGACGACGTCGTGCAGCGCTCGGCCGACGGCGGGCTCATGCGCATCGAGCTCGGCGGCGGCGGGGCGCCGACGCGCATCGTGTGCGGCAATCCCGTGATCGCCGCGCTACCGCCCGCGCTCAAGCTCGACGTGCAGCGCGGCGTGGCCGCCGAGTGGGTGCGAGAGTCCTTCCGCTTCGCCGCGCAGGAGATCGCGGCAGGGCGCATCGGCGCGGCCGCCGTGATGGCGAAGCTCTCGGAGCTCCTGCTCGTCGAAGCGATCCGCCGCTACGCCGAGAGCCTCCCGGAAGACGCGCAAGGCTGGCTCGCGGGCCTCAAAGATCCGTTCGTGGCGCGCGCGCTCGCGCGCCTGCACGCGGACATCGCGGCGCCGTGGACGGTGACGGAGCTCGGCAGACGCGTGGGGCTCTCGCGCTCCTCGCTCGCCGAGCGGTTCACGCGCGTGCTCGGCGTCGCGCCGATGCAGTACCTCGCGGCATGGCGCATCCAGGTGGCCGCACACGAGCTTAGAGCAAGCAGCAAGTCGGTGGCGCAGGTGGCGGAGATGGTGGGCTACAAATCCGAGACGTCGTTCACCCGCGCGTTCAAGCGCGAGCTCGGGTGCTCGCCGGCCCGTTGGCGCAGGCTCGCTGGCTGAGAGCCGGGCGTCGTCGCGGCCGCGATGCTCCCCGCACGGCGCGGCACACCGGTTTGACTTGCCCCGACGCATCGCCGAGCATACCCGGCATGGTGCCGCCACCGATTTCACGCCTCTTTCTCGAGACCGCCGGCACGCTGCTCCAACGTGTCTAGCCCGGAGCGACGCGCGCTTCGTCGCGCCTCCGCTCCGGGTCCCGCCCAGTAGACCGTCTCGCCGAGACCGGCTGCGTGCCGATCGCGTTGCAGCCGCTTCTCGCGGACGCGGTCCCCGCTGAAACGACCGTTTCGGGAGACAGCCATGTCCCACGACGATCTCGACGACAACCGTAAAGGTTCGCGTCATCGCGGCATCGCCGATGACGTCGACGCCGCCGCTTCGAACGATCGCCCGGACGCATCGGCTTCGCGCGCCCGCGTCGAGTCGCGGGGCAGCGTAGTCGTGCCTCTCGGACGCGCACGCAAACGGCGCCGGCCTCCGGGGCGGCCGGACGGCCCGGAGAACGACGACCCGGGACCGAAAGCAGCTTGAAGGGCGCGGGCGGCAAGACGCCTCCCGCACCCGCGCCGCGCGGCGGCAGGGCGCCGCCGATACGGGGTTTCCGATGCCTGGAACGGATTGTGCAAGACGCATAATGACCAGGCAGCGCGATCGGAGGAACGATCCGTGAGACCCCTCACCACCGACGTCCTGCGCGCTCTGCTCGACGACGCGGAGCCGCCGTGCGTCTCGCTCTATCAGCCCACGATCCGCACCCATCCCGAACGGCAGCAGAACGCGATCCGCTATCGCAACCTGCTGCGGTCGATGGAGCGGTCGCTGACGGACAAGTACCCCGCGCGCGCGGTGCGGCCCCTGCTCGAGCGCTTCCAGGCGCTCGCGGAGGACAACGCGTTCTGGACCTCGCGCACGGAAGGCCTCGCCATCCTCGCCTCGCCGGCGCGCTTCGATGTCTTCGACCTGCAACGCAGCGTGCCGGAGCGGGTGGTGGTGGCGGACAGCTTCCACCTCAAACCGTTGCTGCGCGTGGTGCAGTCCGCCGACCGCTATCACATGCTCGGCCTGACGCGCGGCGCGGTGAAGCTGTACGAGGGCAACCGCGACGTCGTCGACGAGGTGGAGCTCGAGGGGGTGCCCGCCACCATCGAGGAGGCGCTCGGCACGGAGCACACCGAGCGATCCGAGTCGTTCTGGTCCGTGGGGCCGTTCCACGGCAGGAAGGGCGGCATCGCGATCCACATGGGCAGCGGCCAGAGGAAGGACGACGTCGGCATCGACGCGGAGCGGTTCTTCCGCGCGGTCGATCGCGCCATCCTCGAGCGCTATTCGCGGCCTTCCGGCTTGCCGCTGCTGCTCGTGGGGCTGCCGGAGAACCTCGCGGTGTTCCGCGAGGTCACGCGCAACCCGCAGGTGATGGACGTTGCGATCGAGGTCGATCCCGATTCGCTCACGCGCGAGGAGCTGCGCACGCGGGCCTGGCGCGAGATCGAGCCGTTCTATCTCGGGCGCCTCGAGGAGCTGACCGACCGCTACCGGCTGGAGCGCTCACGCGGCCTCGGCGGGGACGACCTCGAGGAAATCGCCCGCGCCGCCGTGGCGGGCCGCGTGGACACGCTGCTCGTGGAGGCGGAGCGCTTCGTGCCGGGCCGGATCGACCCCGATACGGGCGACGTCGCCGAGGGCGACGATTCGGCCACGGACGACCTGCTCGACGACCTCGCGGAGACGGTACTGCGCATGAAGGGCGAAGCCATCGTCGTGCCCGCGGAGCGCATGCCGTCCGACACCGGCGCCGCGGCCATCTACCGCTTCTGAGTGCCCGGGCGCGGCGTCACCGGAGCGGGCACTCTTCGACGGGGCCGTTGACTGAGCGCTCCGGCTGATCGAGCCTTGCCGGCAGTGCACCGTCCCGGAGCGCGCTGCGTGGCATCGATGACCTGCTCACCATGGGTGCGGCCCATGACCGTATTGATCATGGCCGCGTGCGTGATCGCCGGCCCGGCCGCAGGCCAGACGCCGGACGGCGACTGCGACGAGCTCTGTCGGGCCGCCGCCGAGCTCGTCGAGCGCTTCGATCTGCGCGAGTCGCGGGCCCCGGTTCGTGAGCGTCCCGGGTGGGCGCCGCCGAAGCGCATCGCGGTGGCGGACGTCCGCATCGCCGAAGTGCTCCGCCGCGTCCTCCCAGGCGTGGAGGTGGTCGGAGTGCCGGGGCTGCGGAACTACGCGGCGATGGAGGAAGCCGTGCGAGGCGCGGACGTGCTCGTGGGCCTCTGCACGCCCGGCATCATCGCCCGCGGCACGAGCCTGCGGTTCATCCAGCTCCTCAACGCGGGCGCCGACAGCTGCACGACGGTGCCCGAGGTCGCCGAGCGCGACATCCTCGTCACCAACCTGCAGCGCATCCAGGGTCCGCACATGGCCGAGCACGCCATGGCGCTCGTGCTGGCGCTCGCCCGCGCGCTGCCCGTGTACGCCGCCGAGCAGCGGGCCGGCGCGTGGTCGCGGGGCTTTCGGGAGAACCGCGCCGAGCAGCACTTCGAGCTCGAAGGCAAAACACTGTTGGTCGTGGGGCTCGGCGGCATCGGCACGGAGGTCGCACGGCGCGCGCACGGCTTGGGCATGCGCGTGATCGCCACCCGCAACTCCCGGCGGGAAGGGCCGCCCTACGTCGAGTACGTGGGCCTCGCCGACGAGTATCGGACGCTCGCCGCGGAGGCGGATGTGGTGGTGAACGCCACGCCGCTCACGCCGGCCACGCGCGGCATGTTCGACGCCGCGTTCTTCGCCGCCATGAAGGAGGGCGCGTACTTCATCAACATCGGCCGCGGCGAGAGCGTGGTCACGGACGCGCTCGTGGCGGCGCTGCGCGAGGGCAGGATCGGCGGGGCGGGCCTCGACGTCACCGACCCCGAGCCGTTGCCCCCGGGCCATCCGCTCTGGAGCATGGAGAACGTGATCATCACGCCGCACATCGCGACGAGCTCGGACGTGCGGAGCGAGCGCACGCTCGCGCTCGTGGTGGAGAACGTGCGCCGCTACGCGCGCGGCGACCGCGTGCTGTCCGTGGTGGACCTGGCCGCGGGCTACTGACGGCGGCGCGTCGGCGGCGCACGAACCCCACACCGGCGAATGATCGTTCACCTCGTCGACGGCACCTACGAGCTGTTCCGCCACTTCTACGGCCTGCGGAGCTTCAACCGGGGGAAGGACGCGCCCTACGGCGCCGTCGTCGGCGTGCTGAAGACCGTGCTGCAGATGATCGAGGAAGGCGCCACGCACTTGGGCGTCGCCACCGATCACGTCATCGAGTCGTTCCGCAACGAGCTCTGGCCCGGCTACAAGACCGGAGAAGGCATCGAGCCCGCGCTGCGCCGGCAGTTCCAGCCGCTCGAGCAGGCCCTCGCCGCCATGGGCGTCGTGGTGTGGCCCATGATGGAGCTCGAGGCGGACGATGCGCTCGCATGTGCCGCCCGCATCGCCGCGGCGGACGCGCGCGTGCAGAAGGTGTGCATCTGGACGCCGGACAAGGATCTCGCGCAATGCGTGCGGGGCGAACGCGTGGTGCAGATCGATCGACGCCGCAAGGAGATTCGCGACGAAGCCGCGGTGCGCAAGAAGTTCGGCGTCGGGCCCGCGCTCATCCCGGACTGGCTCGCGCTCGTCGGCGACGCGGCCGACGGCTACCCGGGGCTGCGCGGCTACGGCCCGGTCACGGCCGCGCAGCTGCTCGGCCGCTACGGCGCCCTCGAGGGCTTCCCCGCCGACGTGCTCGGCGAGCGGCGCGACGAGGCGCTGCTCTTCAAACGGCTCGCGACGCTGCGCACCGACGTGCAGCTCTTCGACGGCGTGGAGGCGCTGCGTTGGAGGGGAGCGACGGCGGATTTTCCGGCCTGGGCGAAGCGGCTGGGCGACGAGCGCCTGATCGCGCGCTGCGAGCAGGCGCTCGCGACCGTCGCGGGCCGCGCGCCGTGACGGCCACTCCGAGGTCAGCGAAGGAATCGACGCAGCTCGTCGATCGTCTCCGCGGCGTTCTGCTCGGGAAAGAAGTGGCCGCCGGAGACCGCCCGGCCCCGCACGTCCCGGGCCCACGGCTTCCACAGCTCGAGCGGCCCACCCGCAGCCTCGTACCAACGATCGAGCGGCCCACCCTCGCTCCAGAGCACGAGCGTCGGGCAGGCGATCGTGCGGCCGTCCAGACGATCCTCGACATCGTGCAGCACGTCGATCGTCGCGGCCTGGAAGCCGTGCAGCAGCAGGGCAGCAGGGCCGCAGGTCCGCGCCCCGCGCGGCGGACGAAGATCGTCGTCTCGCCCACGTCGATCAGCGCCGGCTCGAATCCGTCGAGCAGCTGCGCGCCGGTGCCGTCCATCGAGCCACCTCCGTGTGGGTGCCCGCCCTGAGCATAAGACCTGCGCCCTCCGCCGTCTTCTCAGACGCCTGTACTTGCCTATGTGCAACCTCTTGACGATCAAGATACCTGGTGCGACGATTCCGGCACAGGACGCACGGCGCAAGCGACATGGAGGACGAACGATGCTCGACTATTCGCTCTGGGCAACCGTTTTCGGCGCCGCGCTGGCGCTCGTGAGCCTCGGCGGGGGCTTCTACGAGACCAGCGTCGTGGATCCGTTCTGGCCCGCCCGGCCCGATCTCGTCCAGCCGAAGCGGGGTGGCATTTCCCGGCGGCGCTTCTGGATACCCGCGCATACGGCATTCGAGCTCGTGCTCATCGTCGCGCTCGTGCTGTCGTGGTCGACGGCGGACGTGCGCTCGTGGCTGCTGGTGGCGCTCGCGAGCCACGCGGCGATGAGGCTCTGGTCCGCCTTCGACTTCATCCCCAAGGCGCTGGCGTTCGAGAAGGCGGACAACGTGCAGGCGGAGGACGCGCGCCGCTGGACGCGCCGCAGCCGGCTGCGCCTGCCGCTCGATTGCGTCACCTGCGCCGCCATGCTCGCCGCCGTGATCGAGGCGGCGAGCTGAGCGCCGGGCGCAGCGGAGCACGGCGCGTGAAGACGCGAGCCACCGGCGAGACGAAGCGCAACGGCAAAGCACGCGACGACCTGGTCGCGCGCGTGGGCGTGGCGGTGCGCAAGATGGGCGCGCAGTCCGTCATCACGAGCCGCACCGTCGCTAGCCGCTTCGGCCTGCACACCACGGATCTCGAGGTGCTCGACCTCATCTACCTGCGCGGCTCGGTGTCGGCCGGGGAGCTCGCCGCGGTCACGGGGCTCACGTCGGGCTCCGTCACGGCCCTCATCGATCGCCTGGCGAACGCGGGCTACGTCGAGCGCGGCTTCGACCCCGGCGACCGGCGCCGCGTGCTCGTGAGCGTGCGGCCCGACGCGGTGGCGCCCATCGAGCGCGTATATCGCGGCATGCAGCGGCGGATGTTCGCGTTGTGGTCCACGTACGGCGAGCGCGAGCTCGAGACGATCCTGGACTTCCTGTCGCGCAGCACCGAGCTCGCGGCGGCGTGCTGCGCGGAGCTCGGCGCGCCCGAGGCGCGCCGCGGCCGCGGCGAAGGACTCAGCGGCGCTCGGAACCGAGCAGCAGCAAGGCGCCCACGATGACCGCGGCGCCCGCGAGCTGTATCGGCTCGATGCGCTGACCGAGGATCGCCCAGCCGAGCGCGATCGCCGCCACCGGCTCGAAGTTCAGCGCGGCGGCATTGCTCGGCCTCGCGAGCCGCGGCATCACGAGGAACACCACCGTGATCGCGGTGCCGTAGAGCGCGGTGGCGAGCAGCAGGCCCGTCCATCCGCGGCCGTCGACCGGCAGCGCGAGGCCGCCGCCGGCGGCGCCGAACGCCACCACGGCGAGCGCCGTCACGCCCATGGCGAGCATGGTGCGCACGCGCCCGTCGAGGTCGCGCAGATGCCTCATGGTCAGGTGCAAGGCGACGGCGAACGCCGCGGAACCAGCGAGCGCCCAGGACACGCCCGTGCCGATCTCCCGCCAGCGCGCGCCGAGCGCGCCGAGCGACCCCGCCACGTCGAGCGCGAGCACCAGGCCAACGAACGCCAGCGGCACGGCCACGAGCGCGCGCGGCTCCGGCGGGCCGCCGCCGAGCGCCCAGGTGAGCAGCATGAAGAGCAGCGGATAGGTGTTGAACGCGAGCAGCGCGAGCGCTACCGGTATCGCCGCCACCGCGGAGTACAGGCAGTAGCTCTGGATCGCGACCAGCAAGCCGACGGCCAAGGCGCGCGCGAGCGTGCGCCGCGGCATCGCGAGCGAGACGTCGCGCAGCCCGATCAGCACGAGCAACGCGAGCGCCGTGACACCGGAGCGCATGGCCACCGCCGTCGCGACGCTCGCGCCGTGGTCGAACGCGAGCCGCGCGGCGACGTGGTTGCCCGCGAACAGGCAGGCGAGCGCCGTGAGCGCGGGCACGGCGAGCCGAGGCGGGATCCGGCCCGCCGCGTCGGTGATCCTCATCGCGTCACGCCGCCGAGCGGGTCTCGAGGAACTCCGCGAGCGCCTTCGCGGTGTGCGACCGGGCGCGCCGCTCGATGATCCGCTCCGGCGGCCCCTCGGCCACCACGCGCCCGCCGCCGTCGCCGCCCTCGGGCCCCAAGTCGACGATCCAGTCGGCCTCGGCCATGACGTCGAGGTTGTGCTCGATGACGATCACGCTGTTGCCCGCGTCCACGAGCCGATGCAGCACGCGCACGAGCTTCTCCACGTCGGCGATGTGCAGGCCGATCGTGGGCTCGTCGAGCACGTACAGCGTGGGCGCGCTCGGGCGGCCGCGGACGCCGTCGGGCCGCACCTTCGCGAGCTCGGTGACGAGCTTCACCCGCTGCGCCTCGCCGCCCGAGAGGGTGGGGCTCTGCTGGCCCAGCGTGAGGTAGCCGAGCCCCACGTCGCAGAGCAGCCTGAGCGCGTGGCGGATCCGCGGATGCGCCGCGAAGAACTCCGCCGCCTCCTCGGCGGTCATGTCGAGCACCTGGCCGATGTTGCGCCCCTTGTACTCGATGGCGAGCGTCTCGGCGTTGAATCGCGCGCCGCCGCAGCGCTCGCAGGCCACGCGCACGTCCGGCAGGAAGCTCATCTCGATGCGCTTCAAGCCCTGCCCCTCGCACGCGGGGCAGCGGCCGCTCGCCACGTTGAAGCTGAAGCGGCTCGCGTCGTAGCCGCGCAGCCGCGCCTCCGTGGTCTCGGCGAAGAGCCGGCGGACGTCGTCCCAGATGCCGATGTAGGTCGCGGGGCAGGAGCGAGGCGTCTTGCCGATGGGCGTCTGGTCCACCTCGAGCACGCGGCCGATCCACTCCCACCCCTCGATGGCGCGGCAGCCGGTGGTGGGAGCGGCTTTCCAGCCGCGATCCCTACGCTCACGAGTCCCCGACCGCGAAGCCGAAGATCGCGGCTCGAAAGCCGCTCCCACAGCGCGGCGATTCGCGAGCAGCCGCACGAGGTTGTCGTGCAGCACGTCGCGCACGAGCGTGCTCTTGCCGCTGCCCGACACGCCCGTCACGCACACGAGCCGGCCGAGCGGCAGCGACACGTCCACGTCGCGCAGGTTGTGCTTGCGCGCGCCGCGCACGGTGAGCCACTGCACGCCGGGCCCCTTGGTCGTGGGCCGCCGGCCGTTCAGCGGATGCCGCGGCGGCGACGCGAGCACGCGCCCGGTGACCGAGCGGCGCGTCGCGAGCAGCTTCTGCACGCTGCCGCTCACGACCACCTCGCCGCCGTGGCTGCCCGCGCCGGGGCCGAGATCGACCACGTGCTGCGCGCGGCGGATCGTCTCCTCGTCGTGCTCCACGACCACGATCGTGTTGCCTTTGTCCACGAGCCGCTCGATCGTGTCGAGCAGCAGCCCGTTGTCGCGCGGATGCAGCCCGATCGTCGGCTCGTCGAGGATGTAGCAGACGCCGCGCAAATTGGAGCCGAGCTGCGCCGCGAGCCGGATGCGTTGCGCCTCGCCGCCCGAGAGCGTGGGCGCGGCGCGGTCGAGCGACAGATAGCCGAGCCCCACGAGGTCCAGAAAGCGCAGCCGGCTCACGAGCTCCGGCAGCACGTCGCGGGCCACGGCGAGCTCGCGGCCGCGCAGCTTCAACCGCGCGAAGTGCTCGTGCGCCTGCTTCACGGACATCGCCGTGTACTCGCCGATGCTGCGGCCGCGGAAGCGCACCGCGTTCGCCTCGGGCCGGAGCCGCGTGCCGCCGCAGTCCGGGCACGGGGCCGCCTCCGCGAGCGCGTCCAGCCACTCCTCTTCCTCGCCGCTCTGCTCGTCGTCGAAGCCGTCGAGCTCGATGCCGGTGCCGTAGCAGCTCGGGCACCAGCCGTAGCGCGAGTTGTAGGAGAAGAGCCGCGGATCGAGCGGCTCGAAGCTGCGGGCGCAGCTCGGGCACGCCCGCTCGGCGGAGTAGAGCTCGCCCTTCGCCGTCGGGTCCTGCGCCTTCGCGGCCGGCAGCACGCGCACCATGCTGCGCCCGAGGCCGAGCGCCGTGCGCAGCGCCGCGGCGAGCTCGGCCTCGTTGCGCGGCGAGACGGCCACCTCGGCCACGGGCAGCTCGATGTCGTGCTCCTTGAAGCGGTCGAGCCGCGGCCACTGCGCCGTGGGCGTGGGCACGCCGTCCACGCGCAGCTCCGCGTAGCCGCGGCGCAGCGCCCACTCCGCGAGGTCGGTGTAGTAGCCCTTGCGGCCGATCACGAGCGGCGCGTAGAGCGCCACGCGCCGCCCACGGTACTTCGACGCGAGCTTCGCGAGGATGGCCTCCTCGCTCTGCGCCTCGATGGCGACGCCGCAGTCGGGACAATGCTGCACGCCGAGCTTCACGAACAGGAGCCGCAGGAAGTGGTAGATCTCCGTGAGCGTCGCCACCGTGCTCTTGCGGCCGCCGCGGCTCGTGCGCTGCTCGATGGCGACCGTGGGCGGGATGCCGTACACGGCGTCCACGTCCGCGCGCGTGGCCGGCTCCACGAACTGCCGCGCGTACGCGTTCAACGACTCGAGATAGCGGCGTTGGCCCTCCGCGAACAGGATGTCGAAGGCGAGCGTGCTCTTGCCGCTGCCGGACACACCCGTGACGACCGTGAGCTTGTCGCGCGGGATGGCGACGCTCACGTTGCGCAGGTTGTGCTCGCGCGCGCGGACGACCTCGATCGCGTTCGGGCGACGGGCCCGCGCCGGGCGCGCCGGCGCGGCCCGCGGCCGGCGCACGGCGGCGAGCTGCCGCTCGTAGTCCGCGAGCGCCCGGCCCGTGTGGCTCTCGGCCACCGCGCGGATGGCGGCCGGCGGGCCTTCCGCCACCACCCGGCCGCCCGCGTCGCCGCCTTCGGGCCCCAAGTCCACGATCCAGTCCGCGGCGCCCACGACGTCGAGGTTGTGCTCGATGACGACCACCGAGTGGCCGTGCTCGATGAGGCGGCGGAGCGCCGCGAGCAGCTTCGCCACGTCCGCGAAGTGCAGCCCGGTGGTGGGCTCGTCGAACAGGAACAGCGTACCGCGCTCGGCGCCCTTGCCGCGGGCGGCGTCCGCGAGGCGCCCGGCGAGCTTGAGCCGCTGCGCCTCGCCGCCCGAGAGCGTCGGCACCGGCTGGCCGAGCGTCATGTACTCGAGCCCCACCTCCACGAGCGGCTGCAGCCGCTCCTGCACCTCGCGCTCGCCCTCGAAGAACCGCACGGCCTCGGCCACCGTCATGTCGAGCACGTCCGCGATCGACTTGGGCTCGCCGCCGCCGGCGCGCGGCGCGAGCTTCACCTCCAGCACCTCGGGCCGGTAGCGGCGCCCGTCGCAGTCCGGGCAGCGCAGATACACGTCGGAGAGGAACTGCATCTCCACGTGCTCGAAGCCATTGCCCGAGCACGTGGGGCAGCGGCCATTGCCGGAGTTGAACGAGAACGTGCCGGCCGTGTAGCGCCGCTCCACGGCGAGCGGCTCGGCGGCGAAGAGCTTGCGGATCGGCTCGAACGCGCCCACGAAGCTCGCGGGATTCGAGCGGGTGGTCTTGCCGATGGGCGATTGATCCACGAGCACGACGTCGTCCACGAGCTCCGCGCCCACGATGGCGCGGTGCGCGCCCGGCGGGTCCTGCGGCTTGCCCTTGAGCTTGGCGAGCCCGTTGTAGAGAACATCTTCTACGAGCGTGGACTTGCCGGAGCCGCTGACGCCGGTCACGCACACCAGCCGATGGAGCGGGATCCGGACGTCGATGCCCTTGAGGTTGTGCTCGGCGGCGCCTTGGATCTCGATCCAGGCGTCCGGGGGGGACGAGCCGAGACCGCCGCCGTCGCGCACGGCGGCTGCGGCGGCCGGCGCACCTTCGCTCGGCGCAACCCGACGCTCGCCGCGCAGGTATTGCGCCGTGAGCGTCTGGCCCTCCCGCAGGAGCTCCGCCGGCGAGCCGTTGAAGACGATGCGGCCGCCCGCCTTGCCGGGACCGGGCCCGAGATCGATGATCCGGTCGGCGGCGAGCATCACCTGCGCGTCGTGCTCCACGACGAGCAGCGTGTTGCCGGCGTCCCTGAGCTTCGTGAGCACCCCCACCACGCGCGCGAGGTCGCGCGGATGCATGCCCACGCTCGGCTCGTCCAGCACGAACAGCGTGTTCACGAGCGACGTGCCGAGCGCGGTGGTGAGGTTGATGCGCTGCACCTCGCCGCCCGAGAGCGTGCGCGACTGCCGGTCGAGCGTGAGATAGCCGAGCCCCACCTCGACGAGATACCGGAGCCGCGTGCGGATCTCGCCGAGCACGAGCTCGGTGGCCTCGTCGAGGGGCCGCGGCAGCGTGAGCCGCTCGAAGAACGCGAGCGTCCGCTCGATCGGGAGCTGCATGACGTCGTGGACGTTCAGGCCCGGCAGCGCCGCGAACGCTTCCGCGGAGAGCCGCGGCAGATGCTTCTTGAAGCGCGCCTCCGGCGCGACGACGGCGCGCGCGTCCTCGAGCGTGCCGATGCGCCAGTAGAGGGGCTCGGGCTTGAGCCGCGCGCCGCCGCACGCCCGGCACGTGTCGTACGAGCGGTACTTCGACAGCAGCACGCGCACGTGCATCTTGTAGCTGCGCGATTCGAGCCACCCGAAGAACCGGTCCACGCCGTACCACTTGCCGGAGCTGAAGCCGCCCTCCCCCGCGAACACCCAGGCGCGGTCCTCCTCGGCGAGCTCCCGCCACGGGACGTCGACGGGCACGCCGCGGCGCTTCGCGTACCGCAGGAGATCCCGCTGGCACTCGTCGTAGCTCTGCGACTGGAACGGGCGAATCGCCCCCTCGGCGAGGCTCTTGCGCTCGTCCGGCACCACGAGCCGCGGATCGATGCCCATCGTGCGGCCGAAGCCGCGGCAGGTCTCGCACGCGCCCACGGGCGAGTTGAACGAGAAGCTGTTCGGGATCGGCGCGGCGAACTCGATGTCGCAGTGGGCGCAATGGAGCGCGGCGGAGAAGCGGAACGTGCCTTCGCCGTCGAAGCGGTGCACGGCGGCCCTGCCGTTGCCGAGGTTGAACGCGGCCTCGAGCGCCTCCACGAGCCGCGCGCGGTTGTCCGGGCCGAACGTCAGCCGGTCCTGCACCACTTCGACGGCGGCGGGGCCGCGGGCGTGGATGCGCGTGTATCCCTGGCGGGCGAGAAACGCCTCGATCTCCTCGCCGCTGAAGTTGTCGGGGACGGTCACGGTGAAGGTCACGATCACGCGCGTGCCGGCCGGAACGGAGCGCTCGAGGTCCGCCCACGCGCTCTCGGGATCGTCCCGCGCCACGCGCCGTCCGCAAGACGGGCAGTACAGCGTGGCCGCCCGTGCGAACAGCAGCTTCACGTGGTCGTTGATCTCGGTCATCGTGCCCACCGTGGAGCGCGACGTGCGGACGGGGTTCGTCTGGTCGATCGCGATGGCCGGCGGGATGCCCTCGATGCGATCGACCTGCGGCTTGTCCATGCGGTCCAGGAACTGCCGCGCGTACGGGGAGAAGGTCTCCACGTAGCGGCGCTGACCTTCCGAGTACACCGTGTCGAACGCGAGCGACGACTTCCCCGAGCCGCTCACGCCCGTGACGACGATGAGCTCGCCGAGCGGCAGGTCGAGGTCGAGGCCGCGCAGGTTGTTCTGCCGCGCGCCGCGGATGCGGATGTGCTGATCGGTCATCGCGTAGGCATTCGGACGGCGCGGCTCGCGTCGCTCGGCGTCGCCCGGCCCGCGACGCGACGACGGCTGCTGCAGGCGCTTCACTCCGCTACTGCAAGGCCGCGGGACGCGAGATCGGCGGGCTGATCCGGACGGGAGCCGCGTGGACAGGCGCCAAGATTAATGCATCGCTCGGCCCGCTGCACGGCCCTTCCCGAGCACCACGCCCGCGGGCGGGCACGCCGCGCATTTGAGCTCCCTCTCGGCCGATTCCACCAGCGCGGAGGCAGGCAGCGTTCGCCCGACTGCGTCGTCCGGTCGCGCATCGAACGCGAGCGCAGGTCGAGCCGTTTCGCGTGGCGGCGTCTCGTCGAGCTTGTTCGAACATTCCGCACGTTGTAGCCTTCCGCGTCCTTCGGATTGTTGGGCGTTCTAAACAGTCATGGATCGACGGCCCTTGCGCGTCGCTGAATTGCGACACCCGCGCTCCATTCATCACCCGTAACGCATCGCGCGCATCCGCGCGCTCGAGCTTGCGCTTCGCAGGCGACGCAAAGCCGTCGTCTTTTTTCCAGGCGTTCTCGTGTCACAGGAGGGATCATGCTCATGAGAAGTCGAAACCGCTGCCTGGCCCTGCTCGCCGGGTCGTTGCTGACGAGCGTCGCCGCCGCGCAGCAGGAATCCGGCACGGCGACGGAGACCCGCACCGACCCGAAAGGCTACCTCTCGGTGCTGCCGTTCTATCTGTCCGCGGACGAGGAGCGGGGCACCACGGAGGACGGCCGCGGCCTCGCCATCGCGTACGGGCGCAACGTGCGCGGCGGCTGGTTCTGGGAAGCGCAGTCGTTCGGCAGCCTCATCGAGACGGGCAACGACCTGCTCAGCGATCACTATCAATACGGCGTCGGCTTCGACATGGGCTATCGGTTCCTGCACGGCGATCGCACCACGCCCTACGTGCTCGTCGGCCTAGGCGCGGTGCGCAACGACGTGCTGCCGGAAGCCGATGAGGACACGGACTTCTTCAGCAACGTGGCCGTGGGCTTCATGACGCGCGGGCTCGGCAAAGCCGCCGTGCGCATCCGCGGCGAAGCGCGCTACATACGCGACGACCTCGAGACGAGCGCGGGCTTCTCCGGCATGAACGACTGGCGCATCGGGCTCGGCGTGGTCCTGCCGCTCGGCGGGCGCGTGGTCGAGCGCGAGGTGGTCCGCGAGCGCGTGGTCACCGAGCGCGTCGAGGTGCCGGCGCCGGCCGAGATCACGGATTCGGACAACGACGGCGTGCCGGATCAGATCGACCGCTGCCCGGGCACGCTCGCCGGGCTCGCCACCGACAATCGCGGCTGTGCCGCGCAGAGCGGCGCGCAGACGCTGCGCCTCGAGGGCGTGACGTTCGAGTTCAACTCCGCGCAGCTCACGCCCGAGGCGACCGAGACGCTGCTCGAGGTGGCGGAGGCGCTGCGCGGCGAGCCGGACCTGCGGGCCGAGATCGCCGGTCACACCGATTCGAGCGGTGCCGACGACTACAACCTGCGGCTGTCGCAGCAGCGCGCCGACGCGGTGCTCACGTTCCTCGCCAACCAGGGCATCGACCGCTCGCGCCTCGTCGCCCGCGGCTACGGCGAGACGCAGCCGGTGGCCGACAACAGCACGGAGGCCGGCCGCGCCCGCAACCGCCGCGTGGAGTTCCGCGTCCTCGACTGACGCACTCCGCACCGCAAAGACGGCTCCCACCCCCACCGCGGGGGTGGGAGCGGCTTTCCAGCCGCGATCTCCAGCGCGCCAAAGCCTGCGCAAACGCTTCGCGGCGTGGATTGCGTATGCCCCTTCCAGGACGCTCGCGCGCAGGGATGCGCGCGCGAGCGTACGTGGATGTATCCACAGCGGTCCTGGAAGGGGCATACGCAAGCCGCGCCGCTTGCGGTGACGCAAGAATCGCGACTAGAAGGTCGCTCCCGCAGATGAAGATCGCGGCTGGAACGCCGCTCCCACGGGCTTCGTCGAGCGCCGTCACTCCGGCTTGCGGAACAGCAGCGCGAAGCGGTCGGTGCGGTCCTGCACGTCCGGGTGAGCGACCTCGAGCGTGAGCGCGTCGTTCGGCCGGTAGTAGAGGTCGCTGAAGTCCACGAGCACGAACCCCGCCTCCTGCACCTCCTTGATGACGAGCACCGGGTCCACGCGCCTGCGGTTGTCGCGGTTGTCGGGCTCGTTGTGCCGCCGTGTGTGGTCCACGATGCCGTAGTAGCCGCCCGGCTTGAGCGCATCGAACACCGAGCGGTTGAGCGCGGCGCGATCCGCGGGCGAGAAATTGTGGTAGTTGCGGAACGTCACCGCCATGTCGACGGGCTCCACGTCCCAGCGCCCCGGAGGCGGGAACGGCCCGCCGCTGCCGCGGCCAGTGGCGCCCCAGTCGATCTCCTCCACCTCCTCGAGGCCCGGCAGATCGGCGATGCGCCGATAGGCGTCCGCGTAGAACCCTTCGGGATGCGCGACGTACAGCTTGCCCTTCTCCCGCAGCACCGGCGCCAGGATCTTCGTGAACCAGCCGCCGGCCGGCAGGATCTCGATCACGCGCATGTCGTCGCGCATCCGGAAGAATTCCAGGATCTCCGCGGGCAGGCGGTTCACGTCGCGCGCGCGCTCCTCGGGCGTGCGGATCGAGCCCTGCATGGCCTCGAGCACGCGTTGCTGGAACGGCGTGGGATCGGACGGCTGCGCCTGCAGCACGGGCGCGAGGAACAGCGAGGCGACGGCGCCGACGAACGGACTCACGGACAAGCGCATCTCGAGCTCTCCTTCGACCGAAACTTGCACGCCGCGACGGGCACGACGCGCCGCCCTTCGCGGACGTTCGATGGCGTGAACTGTAGCAAACCCGCTTCGGCGAGCACCCGCCCGTCGATTCGGGCTCGGCCGCACGCCGCTTGACCGGCGATGGACGACTGCGCACGCTCTCGCACGGAGGATTCCCGATGGCTCGATCTCGCCACCCGGCTACCGGAGCCGGCCTGCTGTCGACCGCGGTCGCGGCGTTCGCCTTCGCGCTCCCAGCCACCGCGCAGGAGCTCGCGCTCTCGTACACCGAGGCGCAGGCCGCGGAGGGCCGGCGCATCTACGACATCGCCTGCGTCACCTGCCACGGCCCGAACCTCGACGACGGGCCGCTCGGCGCGCCGCTCAAGGGCGTGGCCTTCATGGAGAAGTACGGCGGCCGCAGCGTGGCGCACCTGTTCGAGACGATGCGTGCCACGATGCCGACGGGCAGCCCGGGCGCGCTCGACGACGCGGGCTACGCGGCGCTCACCGCGCTGATCCTGCAAGCGAATTCCATCGTGGCGGGCGAGACCGAGCTGCCGCCGGATGTGAGGACGCTGCGCGCCATGAGCATTCCGGCGGGCGGCTTCAGCTTCATGGCGTTCTCGCCGTACACCGAGCGCGAGATTCCGGAGCGGCCGAGCCCGCTCGACGGCTTCACGCCCGTCACGGACGAGACGCTGGCCGATCCGCCCGCCGGCGACTGGCTCACCTGGCGGCGCAGCTACGACGCCCACGGCTTCAGCCCGCTCGCGCAGATCGATGCCCGCAACGTGCACGAGCTGCGCGTCGCCTGGAGCTGGACGCTGCCGGCCGGTTCCGCCGAGGGCGTGCCGCTCGTGCGCGACGGCACGCTGTTCGCGCAGGCGTACGGCGACGTCGTGCAAGCGCTCGACGCCAAGACGGGCGACCTGCTCTGGGAGTACCGGCATGCGCTCGAGCCCGGCGCCACGCCGTTCCACAAGCGCGGCATCGCGCTGCACGGGGAGCGGCTGTACGTGGGCACGTCGGACGTGCACGTGGTGGCGCTCGACGTCCACACGGGCGAGGTCGTCTGGGACACGCGCATTGGCGAGTTCCGCGAGCGCGAAGGCCTGAACGGCGGGCCGCTGGTCGCCCGCGGCAAGGTCATGGTGGGCACGACGGGCACCGGCGTCGGCGCGAAGCCGGGCGGCCCGCAGATCGTGGGTCTCGACGCGGAGACGGGCGCGATCGTGGCGCGCGTTCGGGGATGACCCGATCGTCGCGCGCCGCTCTGCACCGCTCGCCCGTTGCGCGGCAATGTGCGACAGTCGAAGCGTGAACCTCTGCAACGCGATCGGGAGGGCACGATGAAGGTCTTCTCCTTGGCCTTGGTGGGCATCGTCGCCGCGGCACCGGCCTGTGCGCAAACGGGCGCGGAGGCGCATGCCGCGGAGGCGGACGACGGCTCGCCGCTCGAGCGGTTCGTCCCCGTGACCGACGAGACGCTTCGCCATCCCGATCCCGCGGACTGGCTCATGTACAGCCGCACCTACGACGCCCAGCGCTTCAGCCCGCTCGACCAGATCCACCGCGGCAACGTCGCGCGGCTCGAGGAGGCGTGGTCGAAGCCGCTGCCCGCGGGCGTCGTCGAGGTCATTCCGATCGTCTACCGCGGCGTGATGTACCTCGCCACGCCCGGCAACGCGGACATGGGCAGCGGCGTGTGGGCGCTCGACGCGGCCACGGGCGAGACGCTGTGGCGCTACGTGCCGGAGGAAAACCTGTCGTCGCGCGTGAAGGCGCTCACCCTGTACGGCGATCTCCTCTACTTCACGGCGCCCGCGCGCCGCGGCGAGCCGAGCCCCGTCATCGCGCTCGACGCGCGCACCGGCGAGGTCCGCTGGCGCGCGCCGGCGGGGCCCGAGACCCACACCTCGGGCGCGATCGTGGTGGAGGGCAAGGTCGTCTCCGGCCGCACGTGCAACACCGAGCGCGCGAACTGCTACATCGCCGCGCACGACGCGCGCACGGGCGAGGAGGTCTGGCGGTTCTACACCACGCCCGGCGAAGGCGAGCCCGGCGACGAGTCGTGGGGCGGCGCACCCGTGGAAGGCCGCCGGGCGGCGACCTGGGGCTTGCCCGGCACGTACGATCCCGTGCGACGGCTGCTCTTCTGGGGCATCTCGAACCCGATGCCCAACACGCGCGCCGAGCGCCACGGCGGCGACGCGCACGCGATCCCCACGTTCGCGCCCGCCGACCTCTACAGCAACTCCACGGTCGCGCTGCGGCCCGACACGGGCGAGCTCGTCTGGTACTACCAGCATCTGCCGGGCGACGACTGGGACATGGACATCGCGCACGAGAAGACGCTGATCCGCACGGTCATCGACCCCGACCCCGCGCACGTCAAATGGATCAACCCGGACGTGCCGAAGGGCGTCGAGCGCGACGTGGTGGTCACGGTGGGCGAAGGCGGGGGCATCTGGGTGAACGACCGCGAGACGGGGGAATTCATCTGGGCCACGCCGTTCCCCTACGACACGCCGCATTTCATTCTGTCGCACATCGAGCCGCGGACCGGCGTGGCGCACATCAACGAGGAGCTGCTGCTCGACGAGCCGGGCGAGCGACACGTCATCTGCTACTGGAACACGCGCAGCTTCTGGCCGACGGCCTATCACCCGGGGTTGAACTCGCTGTACGTGCCGTACGTCGACTACTGCCTGGACATGACGCGCCGCGTGCCGGGCGGCCCGGGCGAGCGCCGCGTGGGCACGCTGCGCCCGGGGGCGGATGCGGCGAAGTTCGCGGGGCTCGCCCGCATCGACATGACCACGGGCGAGATCCATCGCCTCTACGAGGCTCCGGCCGGCGGCAACGGCGCCGTGCTCGCCACGGCGGGCGGGCTCGTGTTCTGGGGCGACATCGCCCGCGTGCTGCGCGCGTTCGACGCCGAGACGGGCGAGGTCCTGTGGGAGTCGCCGCCGCTCGGCGCCACGGTGCAGACCAGCACCATCACCTACGCGGTGGACGGCCGGCAGTACGTAGCCGTGATCGCCGGCGAGTCGCTGATCGGCCCCGGCATCCTCGCGAACGCCGCCGGCGTGCAGATCCCGCAGGAGCGCCGCAACGCCATCCACGTCTTCGCCCTCCCGCGGTAGGCGCTCCCTCCCCCGCGCTCTGTAGACCGGCTAAGGGCCTGTCGTTACAGTCGCAACTGTCGCCGCGCGGCGCGGCCGGTGCTGGAGGGCCCGCCGCGTGCGCTGCTACGGATCCGGCCAACGTGAAGGGGGAAATCATGAGCCATAGGATGCGGAAAACCCGCCCCGCGCTCGCGGCGGCGGTCGGGCTGGCGCTCGCGTCGCCCGCCTGGTCCCAGGCACCGTCCGGGCAGACCGACGCCCGGCCCGAGGACGCCCGGCCCGGGGAGCTCGAGGAGATCCTGGTCTCCGCGCGCCGGCGCGAAGAGAGCCTGCAGGACGTGCCGATCTCGGTCGTCGCCCTGGGCTCGGAGCAGCTCGAGCTCGCCAACGTGCAGCGGCTCGAGGACCTGGGCCTGCACGTGCCGAACATCGTGCTCATGGGCGGCGGCGCCACGGGCGAGACGGCCGGCAACTTCCACATGCGCGGCATCCCCGGCATCGCCACCTACGTGGACGGCGTGTGGCAGTCGAGCGATGCCGGGCTCATGACGATGAACGTCGTGGAGGTGGAGCGCATCGAGGTGCTGCGCGGGCCGCAAGGCACCTTGTTCGGCAAGAACTCGACGGGCGGCGCGATTCAATACGTGACCAAGCTGCCCGGCGAGCAGCTCGCCGCGCGCATCGACCTCACGACGGGCGAATACAATCGGCGCGACGTCACGGCCGCCGTGGACATACCGCTCGGCGACAACCTGTTCGCGAAGTTCACGGGCGCGCAGCTCTATCGCGACGGATTCATCACGAGCCTCACCACGGGACGCAAGTTCGGCGACATCGACGACCGGCTGCTGCGCGGCGACTTCCTGTGGCGCCCCTCGGACGCGCTGCAGTTCCGCTTCATCGGCGAGACCACCGAGATCGACCGCAACGGCTCGGCGCGCACGCTCGAGGAGATCCGCCTGACCAACGCGCGACCGCGCGCCTACAACACGGCGGGTTACCCGTTCAACAACCTCACGCACGTGTCCGGGTGGCCGGGCGGCCGCGTCGGCAAATGGGAGACGATGTCGGACGTGCAGAACGACGGCTACGTCTCCGACCTGCTGCGCTTCACGATGCACGTCGACTGGGACATCACGGACGGCATCACGCTGCGCTCGATCACCGGCTACCGGGACCTCGAGGACCGCGTCTACACCGACTGGGACGCCGCCGAGATCACGCTCATCGAAGACGACCGCTGGCGCGCGAACGAGCAGAAGACGCAGGAGTTCCAGGTGCTCGGCAGCGTGGGCGACCGCATCCAGTACGTCGCCGGCTTCTACTGGTGGAACGAGTACAGCGCCACGCGCACGCTCCGTTGGACCTTCACGGAGTTCCGCACGGGAGTGCTCGACCCGGCCGTCGTGCTCGCCGCGGAGCCGGGGTTCTCGTTCACGCCCGGCAACTCCGACGACTACGTGGGCGCGGAGACGAGCGGCAAGGCGCTGTTCGGCGAGGTGAACTTCGCCCTCACCGACCTGCTCGAGCTGACCGTGGGCATACGTTTCAACCGCGAGGACACCGAGAACTACGACATCACGCCCACCGGCGTGCAGCTGCCGGCGCTGCCGGACACGGATCCCGTGGGCGACGTGTTCGCCGGCGACAAGGTCACCGTGGGCCAGGCGGACTTCAGCTCCACGACGCCGCGCGTGTCGATCTCGTACGACTGGCGGGACAACGTGATGGTGTACGCGAGCTACGCCGAGGGCTTCGGCGCCGGCGGCATCAACGTGAATCCCGTGCTCGGCGTGGTGCCCTACGGCCCTGAGGAGCTCGTGAACTACGAGATCGGCATGCGCTCCGACTGGTGGAACAACCGTCTGCGTTTGAACGTGACGGCGTTCGACTCCGAGTGGGAGGGCATCCAGCTCTCGCAGGCGCCGCCCGACCCCAACAACCCCGGCCTCTCGATTCCGAATCCCATCATCGTGAACGCGGCCGCCGCGGACGCGCAGGGCGTGGAGATCGAGACCGTGTGGGACCTTGGCGATCGGTGGCGCGTGGATGCCGCCTTCGCGTGGCTCGACACCGCCTACACGAACCCCGGCGACGCCACCCAGATCCGGCTCGACACGCCGTTCGCGTACGCGCCGGAGAGGAGCTACAGCGTGGGCGCGCAGTACCGCACCGACCTGCGGGGCGGCGGCAACATCACCGCGCGGCTCGACTACGGCTGGATGGACGACTATCAGCGCTCGCGCGAGATCCGCTTCCAGGCGTGGCAGGAGGCGTTCGGTCTGCTGGGGGCGCGGTTCATCTACGAGCCGCCGTCGCGGGACTGGCGCATGAGCGTGTTCGGCACGAATCTCACCAACGAGAAGTACCTGAACTCCGGCATGGTGTCGGGAGCGTTCTCGATCGACGCGGCCACCGTGGGCCGGCCGCGGGAGTGGGGCGCGTCGCTGCAGATCTTCTTCGACTGAGCGGCACGCAAGCCCGCGCCCGGGAAAGCGGCGAGTGAGCGCGCACGGTGCGCGCTCACTCGCTCGATCACTCGCTCAGGGAACGCCGGATCGATTCGATCTCGTCGCCGTACCGTTCGAGCACGCCGCCCTTCGTCGCGTCCGGGATGCCGATCCGGCGCAGCGCCGGGTAGCGCTCCGGCTCCTGGCGGCCCGACTCGACGAGCTTGGCGGCGATCAGCAAGTCCGTGAGCGTCACGTCGCCGTCGAGCTCGAGCTCGAGCTCGTCCTGATGCTCCACGGCCTGCTGCAGCGCCTCGGGCAAGCCCCAGCTCTCGAGGATCGCCTTGCCGATGGCGGCGTGCCACCCCAGCACGACCTCCTGCATGTCGCTGGCCGAGAGCGCCGGCATGTCCTGGGCCCGCATCAGGATGTACAGGCGGCCGAGCACGTGCAGGAGCCCCGTGAGCAGCGCCTGCTCGGGGTTGAGCCGCGTGAAGCGGCGTGCCAGCACGAAGCAGAGCGACGCGATCTCGAGGCTGTCCCGCCAGATGGTCTCGAGCTCGGCGCGCACCTCCGGCGAGTAGGACTCCATGCGGCGGAGCTGCCGCATGGCGAACGCCACGGACACGCTGCGGACCATGTTGAAGCCCATGCGCGTGACGGCCCTGCGCAGATCCGTGATCTCCGCGTCCGTGCGGCGAAACTCCGCGGAGTTCGCCATGCGCAGCAGCCGCGCCGCGAGCGCGGGCTCCGAGCTCAAGATGCGCACGACGTCGTCGGTGGTGGTGTCCGACGACTGGAGCATGCGCTGGATGCGCACCACGGCTTCGGGGAACGCCGGCAGCTCGAGGCGCTCGTCCTTCAGGTCCTGGGCCAGGCGCTCCACGAAGCTGAAGCCGGCCACCTGGACGGTACTCGACATAATCCTCCCTTGACTCTCCCTGCGCCGCCCATTGCGCGCACGATGCAATCATCCGACGCGCGACTCGTCCGCGCCCGGCAGCAATCCACATATCGGCCGTCCTGCGACTACCTTGAATGCGCCCACGGCGGTGCTTCGCCCGTCGGACGACCTCTGCACCTGTCACAAAACATTCCGCGCGCTTCCATCGAACCGTCACGCGCCTCCCCTACCGTGAGCGCCGATTCCGCCGCGCCGGGCGCAGAGCGTCCCGGCCGGCCCCCTCGGCACTCGATCGTCACAAGGAGGCGTGTATGTTCCACTTCAACCAACGTCGTCGCTGGTCCGCCCTCGCCTGCGCGCTGGCCGCGGCCGCCGCGTCCGCGAGCGCCGCGGAGCTGCGCTACGAGATGGCGTTCTACGAGGAGCGTCCCGGCGGCCCGCAGATCGCAGGCGGCGACTACGCGGCCGCCATCGCGGAAGCCGCGCGCCGCGTGCGCTCCCGGGACCTGGAGACCGCGCTCGTCGCCGCCACCAACCTGTGCGTCGCGCACACCGTGCGCGGCGAGCTCGCCGCGGCGGCGCCGCGCTGCGACGACGCGGTGCGGCTCGCGAGGCGCATGGACGACGGGCGATTCGCGCGCACCGGCGCCCACGCGACAACCGCCCGCGCGTTGAGCAATCGCGGCGTGCTGCGGGCGATGACCGGCGACACCGGCGGCGCGGCGGCCGATTTCGTGGCCGCCATGCGCAGGACGCGCGCCTGGGACGCGCCGGGCCGCAACCTCGCGCGCCTCGAGCGGGATGCCCAGGACCGCGTCGCGCGTGCGCGGGATGGAGGCGACTGAGCGCGCGGCCGTCGCGGCAGCGTGCAGTTGCCGCGACGCGGCCCCCGGCCACGCTCGCCGCACGCGCGTCAGGGGGACCGAGATGGCGACACCAGAGCCCGCCGCGAGCTTCGTTTGCGAGCCCTGACCGGTAGTCGGGCGATCGTGATCGCCTGGCCGGACCGCGGGCCCAAGGCGGGGATCGCGCGTTTGTGACGGAGCGCTCTTCCTTCACGCCCCGCCAGGACGGCATCATCCGCAGGCTCGTGCCGGGTCCGGACCGGCAGCGCGCGATTCTTCACCCGAGCGCGGCGTTACCGCAGGGAGCCTAGATGTCAGCCGATCCGTACGCACCGCCGAGAAACCGCGTCGCCGATCCCGATGCCACGCTGCCGGACGGCGCTTTCGTGCCGGGCGGCAGGGGCGTGTCCGCGGGGCGGGGATGGGATTGGATCGCCGACGCCTGGCGCTTGATGGGACCGCAGCGCTGGACCTTCATCGGCGTTTTGGTCCTGTACTGGCTCATGTTCTTGGCCGCATCGTACGTTCCGGTGCTCGGCGGCTTCGTGGCCGCGCTCTTCGCGCCGGTGCTCCTCGGCGGCGTCATGCTCGGCTGCGACGCCGTGCGCCGCGGCGAGCAGCTCGAGGTGCGGCACCTGTTCCTCGGCTTTCAGCGCCATTTCGGCAAGCTCGTGGGCGTCGGTGCGATCTCCCTCGGCTTGAGCATCCTCGTCGTGATCGTCATGGGCGCCATCATCGGCGCGAGCTTCGGCACCATGATGCTCGCGGGCGCCGAGCCCAGTCCCGAAGACATCGTCGGCATGGGGACGACGATCCTGCTGGCCGCGCTCGTTGCAATGGCGATCAGCATTCCCGCCTACATGTTCCTGTGGTTTGCGTCGCCGTTGATCGTGCTCGGAGGGCTCGACGTCGGCGCGGCGCTCAAGGCGAGCTTCTCGGGGTGCCTCAAGAACGTCCTGCCGTACCTCGTCTGGGGCGTGATCGTGCTCGTTCTGGCGATTGCCGCGACGATCCCGCTGTTCCTCGGCTGGCTGCTGCTCGCCCCGGTGCTGACCGTGTCGGTGTACACGGCCTACCGCGACATCTTCTACAAGGCCTGAGCGGCTGCGCGCCCCGTCACGACGTCGCGCCGGAGCCTATTCCCAGCGGTCCCGCTCGATGAACCGCCGCGTGATCTCGCCGTAGGCGTCGATACGGCGATCGCGGAAGAACGGCCAGCCGATACGCGCGGCGTCGACCTCGGCGAGATCGATCTCGACGACGGCCACCTGCTCGCGGTCGGCGGGCAGCCGCTCCACGACGCGCCCGTCCGGGGCCGCCACGAAGCTCTGCCCCCAGAACTCGATGCCGCCGTCCGAGCGGGGATCCGGCTCGAAGCCCACGCGGTTCACGGCCACGACGAAGCAGCCGTTCGCGATCGCGTGGCTGCGCTGCACGGTCTCCCACGCGGCGTGCTGGCGCTCGCCGAGCTCCGCCTTCTCCTCGGGATGCCAGCCGATGGCGGTCGGGTAGAACAGGATCTCGGCCCCCTGCAACGCCGTGAGCCGCGCCGCCTCCGGATACCACTGGTCCCAGCAGACCAGCACGCCGAGCTCGGCCGCCTGCGTGTGGAACGCCTTGAAGCCCAGGTCGCCGGGCGTGAAGTAGAACTTCTCGTAGTACCGCGGGTCGTCGGGGATGTGCATCTTGCGGTACTTCCCCAGGTAGCCCCGCTGCGCGTCGATCACGGCTGCCGTGTTGTGGAAGAGCCCGGGCGCGCGGCGCTCGAACAGGCTCGCCACCAGCGTCACGTCGAGCTCGCGGGCGAGCGCCGCGAGCGCCTCCGTGCTCGGCCCCGGCACCGCTTCCGCGAGCTCGAAGTGCCTCGGGTCCTCGCTCTGACAGAAGTAGCGCGAGCGGAACAGCTCGGGCAGGCAGATGACCTGCGCGCCGCCCGCCGCGGCCTCGCGGACTCCGTCGACGGCGCGCGCGAGATTGCTCTCCGGCGCCTCGGCCATCGCCATCTGCACGAGCCCGACCTTCAGTGGCCGGGGCGTGCTCATTTTAGGGTTTCCCGTTCCATGTCGTGCGCGTCGCAGTACGTGTTCTGCGGGAAGCAGGCCATGTACTGATCGAGGATCTCCATGCCCTGCTTCGGCCGCACGACGCCCGCCTGGATCTTGCTGCGCACGAGCTCGCTCATGCGGCGGTGCAGGTCGTTCGGGAAGTACTGCACCGCGGCGAGCATGTCCTGGATCGCCGTGCCCGGGATGATCTTCTCGATCCAGAACTTGCCGGGCTCCTCCGCGTCGGCGTAGATGTGCGCCTCGGCCACGCGACCGAACAGATTGTGCGAGTCGCCGACGATGTCCTCGTACGCGCCCATGAGGAACACGCCGAGGTAATAAGGCTCGCCGGGCCGCGGCGCGTGCAACGGCAGGAAGCGGTTGTCGGGGCGGCTCGAGACGTAGTGGCTCACCTTGCCGTCCGAGTCGCAGGTGAGGTCCACGAGCACGGCGCGGCGGTCCGGCGCCTCCTCCAGCCGGTCGATCGGCACGATCGGGAACGGCTGGCCGATGGCCCAGTGGTCGAGCATCGACTGGAACACCGAGAAGTTGCAGAGGTACTGGTCGGTCAGCGCGCGCTCGAGCTCGCTGACCTCGGGCACGCTGAGCTCGGGATCGCGCTTGAGCCCCGCCAGGATGCGCGAGCACACGCGCCAGTAGACGCTTTCGGCGAGCGCGCGCTGCTCGAGCGGCAGGTAGCCGAGCGTGAACAGGGCCCGCACCTCCTCCAGCCGCTCGTTCGCGTCGTGGTAGGCCTCGAGCAGCTCGCCCGGCTTCTGGATGCTCGGCAGATAGGACAGGATCCGGTCGAGCGCCTGCACGGGCTCCGCGGCGTCGTCCCCCACCACGAGCTGGCTCGGCTCGTCCTTCGCGAACGCGCCGAGCACGGGCACGATGAGCACCGAGTGATGCGCCGTGAGCGCGCGGCCGCTCTCCGTGACCAGGATCGGCTGCGGGACGTCGTTCGCCTCGCAGACTTCCTTCACGGTGAACACCACCGCGTTGGCGTACTCCTGCAGGGAGTAGTTGATGCCCGCGTCCTCGTCGAGGTGGCCCTTGTCGTAGTTCACGCCGAGACCGCCGCCCACGTCGAGGTACTTGAGGCCGATGCCGTGCTTCACGAGCTCGGCGTAGATCTGCGTAACCTCCTTGGTGGCCTGCTTGAGCACCTGGATGTCCGCGATCTGGCTGCCGATGTGGCAGTGCAGCAGCACGAGCCGGTCCGCCATGCGGCGGTTCTTGAGCTCGTGCACCATGCGCATGAGCTCGGCCACCGTGAGGCCGAACTTGGAGTTCAGGCCGGACGACTCCGACCAGCGCCCCGAGCCCCGGGTGGCGAGCCGCACCCGCACCCCGAGCTGCGGCAGCACCCCGCTGTTCATGGCGAGGTTCTTGAGGTCGACGAACTCCGAGTACTTCTCGATGACCGGCACCACGTTCTGGCCGAGCCGCTGTCCCGCGATCATGAGCGACAGCATCGCCCGGTCCTTCACGCCGTTGCACACGAGCAGCGTGCCGTTGTCCACCTGCGGCAGCGCGGCGACGAGCTCGGCCTTCGAGCCGCACTCGAGCCCCATGCCGTACGGCCGCCCGGCGTCGAGCAGCTCGTCCACCACCTCGTGGAGCTGGTTGACCTTGATCGGATACACGCCCCGGTAATCGTTGGCGTAGCCCGCCTCGGCGATGGCCGTGCGGAACGCCTCGTTGATGCGCCGCACCTGCGCGCGCAGGACGTCCTGGAAGCGCAGCAGCACGGGGAACTGCACGCCGCGGCGGTGCAGCTCTTCCACGATGGCCACCATGTCCATGGTGGTGTCGTGCTCGTCGAGCGCGCGCACGGCCATGTGGCCCTGGGCGTTCACGACGAAGTACGGGTCGCCCCAGCTCGAGATCCGGTAGAGGTCCACCGAATCCTGAATCGACCACTCCGCGGGTGAGGCCATCCGCGGCACCGCTGTCGCTTGGGTGGACATCGTCAGTCTCCGAGGACGTAGGCAAAGATCAGGGGCGCGACGATCGTGGCGTCCGATTCGATGATGAACTTCGGCGTGTCGGCCGAGAGCTTGCCCCAGGTGATCTTCTCGTTGGGCACCGCGCCCGAGTAGGAGCCATAGCTCGTGGTCGAGTCGCTGATCTGGCAGAAGTACCCCCAGCGGGGGATGTCGGTGATGCGCAGGTCCTGCTCGAGCATCGGCACCACGCAGATGGGGAAGTCGCCCGCGATGCCGCCGCCGATCTGGAAGAAGCCGATCGAGCTCTTGCGGCAGTTCGCCTGGTACCAGTCGGCGAGCAGCATCATGTACTCGATGCCGCCCTTCACGGTGGTGGGCGTCTCGATGTCGCCCGCGATGCAGTGCGCGGCGTAGATGTTGCCGAGCGTCGAGTCCTCCCACCCGGGCACGAAGATCGGCAGGTCCACCTCGGCCGCGGCCAGCAGCCAGCTGTCCTTGGGATCGATCTGGTAGTGCTGCTCGAGCTCGCCCGAGCGCAGGATGTCGTACAGGAACTCGTGGGGGAAGCGGCGCTCGCCGGCGCGGTCCGCCCGCTGCCAGTGATCGAGCACGGCGTCCTCGATGCGCCGGATGGCCTCGAACTCCGGGATGCAGGTGTCCGTCACGCGGTTCAGGTGCTGCTCGAGCAGCGCCTCCTCCTGCTCCGGCGAGAGGTGCCGGTAGTGAGGAATCCGCACGTAGTGGTCGTGCGCCACCAGGTTGAAGACGTCCTCCTCGAGGTTGGCGCCCGTGCAGCTGATGGCGTGCACCTTCCGCCGGCGGATCATCTCCGCGAGCGACAACCCGAGCTCCGCCGTGCTCATCGCGCCCGCGAGCGTGACCAGCATCTGCCCGCCGGCGTCGAGATGGCGCACGTAAGCCTTGGCGGCGTCTAGGAGCGCGGCCGCGTTGAAGTGGCGGTAGTGGTGCTCGATGAACTGGGAAATGGCGCCCATGGGCGTTCAGACCTCGCGGCAGGAACGGCGGCCGAAAGCGAAAGCGTAGGGAATCGCGCTTCGGCTCACAAGAAGAAATCGCTCGCGGCGGAGCGGCGAGCGACGCGGCCGGCGAGGCGCGCCTGCCGGCCGGCGCGTTGCGGCGCTCACACCGCCGGCACCTGCTGCGTCAGGCAGTGGATCGCGCCGAGGCCCGCCACGAGCGCGCGGCAGTCGATCGGCACGATCCGCCTGGCGGGAAAACAGTCCGCGAGCACGGCGCGCGCCTCGTCGTCGTGCCGGCTCGCGAACACCGGCAGCAGTACGACTTCGTTTGCGACATAAAAGTTCGCGTAGCTCGCCGGCAGCCGTTCGCCCGCGTTGTAGAGCGGCTCCGGCATCGGCAGCTCCACCACCTCGAGCCGCCCGCCCCGCGCGAGCGTCACGTCGTCGAGCCGCCGGCGGTTGGCGGCGAGCGGCGCGTGGTTCGGATCGTCGCGATTGCGCTCGACCACGGTGACGACGCGGTTCTCCGCCACGAAGCGCGTGAGGTCGTCGACGTGCCCGTCGGTGTCGTCGCCCACGATGCCTTCGCCGAGCCAGACCACCTGCTCGACGCCGAGCGCGCCGCGGAGCACTGCCTCGATCTCCTCGCGCCCGAGCGTCGGGTTGCGGTTCTCGTTCAGCAGGCACTGCTCGGTCGTGAGCACCGCGCCGGCGCCGTTCACGTCGATGGAGCCGCCCTCGAGGACGATGCCGGGCGAGAAGACCGGCACGGCCAGCGCCTCCGCCATGCTGGCGGCGATCCGGCGGTCGAGGTCGAACGGCGGGTACTTGCCGCCCCAGGCGTTGTACTCGAACGCGAGCGCGAGCAGCGGCACCTCGCCCGCGCGCGTGACGAAGATCGCCCCGTGGTCGCGGATCCAGGCGTCGTTGGTGGGGAAGCGGTGCAGCACGATCCGCTCCGGCGGCGCCGCCCGCTCGAGCAGCCGCCGGACGTGCCGCTCGTGCTCGGCGTCGAGCACGTTGATGTGCACGAGCTCGCTCTCGGCGAGCGCGCGCACCACCTCCACCATCGCGAGCTCCACGTCGGCGAACACCCCCGGCCACGTGTCGCGGTTGTGCGGCCACGAGAGCCAGGTCGCCTGATGCGGCGCCCACTCGGCGGGCATGCGATAGCCTCGGGCTTTCGGCCAGCCGTCGTCGGAACGGCCGCTGCTTGCATCCATTCGTACGACTCGCGCTCGTGGCAGGGGGCGCAGAGCATAGCGGCTCGCGCCGGATCGCGCACACGTTTCCGGAGTATGATGGCCGCGATGAGCAGGATATGGAGACTCGTCCTCGCGGCCGCGGCCTTGCTCGCCGCCGGCGCCGCCGGCGCGCAAAGCCTGCGCACCGGCTCGCTGCTCGTGGCGACGCCGGCCCTCGAGGACGCGAACTTCGCCGAGTCGGTGGTGCTCGTGCTGCGGCACGACGAGGCGGGCACGATCGGCGTGGTGGTGAACCGCGTGACGTCGCTCGCGCCGGCGGACGTGTTCCCGGAGCTCGCCGAGCCGCTCGCCGGCTACGACGGGCGACTGTTCCGCGGCGGCCCCGTCGCGCCGACGCAGCTCCTGCTGCTCGTGCAGGGGCTCGCGGCGGCCGTGCTCGGGGGGCCCGCCATCGTCGACAACATCTACGTGACGGCGGATCCCGACCTGCTCCCGGAGCTCGTGGCGCTGTCCGAGGGCGACCAGGGCCTGAGGCTCTATGCCGGCCACGCCGAGTGGGCGGCGGGCCAGCTCGCCGCGGAGATTCAGGCGGGTGCCTGGCAGGTCATCGACGGCAGCGCCGACCTGGTCTTCCACCCGGAGCCCACGCGACTGTGGCGCGAGGCGCTCGGCCAGAGCGCCGATGCGGCCGTGGTGGACGTCAGGCCTTGACCGTCAGCCCGTCGCGGCGCGGCGCGGCGGGGGCGGCAGCTTGCTCAAGTCGGCGTTGACGTAGATCTCGTCCACGTCGCCGCGTTTCGCGATCGCCACCGCCTTGTCGAGCGCCGCGTGCGGGTCGAGCTCGAGCTCGGGCAGCAGCTCCTTGACGATGTAGCCGGTGGGCCCGGGCCGCACCATGTGAAGGGAGGCGAGCGTGCGGGGCTGCGCCCCCTTGCCGGGCGCCGTCTTCCACATGCGCAGGAACAGCGTCGATCGGCCGATCGCGTTGGCCGGCGTGCCCTGGATCACCCGCACGCCTTCCTTGATGACGACTGACCCTTGCGGCATCTCCCGACGCCCTCCCGGAGAGGAGTGGCCGTCCCTGGCCGGCGCACATAGTGCCGAGGAGAAGCCGTCCCGTCTGCGAAACAGCGCACGGTTCCGGTGCGTCGGGGGCGCCGCGCCGGGACGGGCGCGCGGGCGCCGGGTGCCGACGGCGCGCTCAGCTCACCGAGCGTACCCGGTAGTTGCCGCGCTGCTCGTCGAAATCGAGCTCGATCAAGCCGTGCTTGCGCGCGTCCTCGAGCAGCTCCGAGAAGCTCCGGTACCCGTAGTAGCTTTCGTTGAATCCGGGGTACACGCGCTTCACCGTCTGCTTCACGAGCGACCCCCAGACGGGGTCGTAGTCCTCCTCGAGCGAGGTGACCGTGGCGGTGAGCCGCTCGAACGCCTCCTGCTGCTTCTCCGAGAGATCCGTCTTCGCCGGCTTGCGGCGCGGCCGCCGCTTCGACGCCTCGATGAGGTCGTCGTAGAAGATGAACTCGTCGCAGTTCTGGGCCAGCAGGTCCGACGTGGAGCTGCGCACGCCGCAGCCGATGACGCGCTTGTTGTTCTCCTTGAGCTTGGACGCGAGCGGCGAGAAGTCGCTGTCGCCCGTGAGCAGGGCGAAGGTGTCGATGTGGGCCTTCGAGTAGCAGAGGTCGATCGCGTCCACCACCAGGCGAATGTCGGCGCTGTTCTTGCCCGACACGGACGAGCGCGGGATGTCCACCATCTCGAACCCGTGCATGTGGAACTCCCGCATGAAGTTCTGGAAGCGGGTCCAGTCGCAGTACGCGCGCTTGAACACGATGCGGCCGCGCTCGAGCAGGCGCTTGAGCACCAGGCTCACGTCGAAGCGGCCCTTGTTGCTCTGCTCGGCGCCGAGCGCGAGGTTCTCGAAGTCCACGAACACGGCGGTCGTGAGCTCCTTGCCTGGGAGATCGGTGCTCATCTGGCTCCTCTGAGGGCCGGAGATGCCCGGCATCTTGAGCGAACGGGGCAAGGCAGGCAAGCAACGGCCTGCGCGGCCGCGTCACCTCGCCGGCTCGGGCGCGAACGGCTCGCCGGTCGCGAGCGACTCGCATAGTCGCTCGTAGACCCGCGCGATGGCGGCGGGCGACGGCAGCAGCCCGCAAGCCTGAGCGATGCGCGTGGCGAGCGAGCCGTGGCGCAGGTAGTGCTCGAGCCTGCGGCCGGTGTGCTCGTCGAGGCCCGCGCGGGCGTCCACCTGCTCCGCGAGATGCTCCCAGAGACGGCGCAGCGTGGCGCTGCCGCCGCGAAAGCCGAGGGCGGCGAGGTAGCGGCGATCGCCGATCTCGGCGCGCTCGGCGTCGCGCGCGGCGCGCTCGAGCAGTTGGGCGAGCGACTCGGTGCGCCAGCCCCTGAGCGAGCGCTCCTCCGCCCACTGCTCCTCTGCGAGGAGCCGCACCACGGCCGCGATCAGCGTGGCGTAGGCCGCGTCCATCGCCGGCGCTTCCTGCGCGTCCAGCGCCGACACCTCGATCGCCTGCAGGTCGAGCCGGACGACGGCGCCGCGCGCGTCGACGGGCCAATCCCGCAGCAGGCCTTCGGGATCGTGCTCGGCGAGCGCGGCGTAGAGCGGCTCGAGCACGCGGTCGCGATACTCCTCGAGCGAGCCGACCGGGTCGGGGACGATCTCTCCGGCGAGGGCGGGCAGACGCGCATACGCCGCCCGATGCAGCGCGAGCCGGTTGTCGAGCACGCCGTTGCGCTCGCCCGCCACGAGCGGCGAGCTCGCGGCGAGACCGGGCAGGATCGGCAGCAGGAAGCGCACGGCCGAGTGGAGCCGCGCGAGCTCCTCGTCGCTGCCGAAGGGCAGCGCGAGCGCGGCGCGATAGGCGTTGGCGATGCCGTGGGCGTTGCAGTCGACGACGCGGCCGAGCGCGGCATACCGCTCGCTCCCCTCGCCCGGCCAGACGGCGAGCTCCCGCGAGGGGTCCATCCACGGGTGCATGCTCGACGGCATCAGCCGCAGGCCGTGCCGCTCGAGCTCGCGGTTCGCGAGCGCGATCTCGCGCTGAAAGGCGCCCGCGAGGCCGGCTAGGCCGGCGGCGGAAGCGGTCACGCCCTGGAGCGCGACGACGTGACGCGGCAGCCGATGCGCCCAGCGCGGCTCCCCGGCGCGGTCGCCGCCCGCGGCCGACACGGCCTCGAGAAGGCCGTCCGCGGCGGGAGCCACGTCGAGCGACTCGCCGTCGACGATGGCGTACTCGAGCGCGAGGTGCAGGCGCGGAGCCGGCTCGCGCGGGGCGTCGGGTCTGCGATCGGCCTCCGCGGGCATCGGGGGAAGCGGCTACTCGGTCCTCTTAAGGCTCGTCGTCCGGGCGGGGCTTCGCCCGCTCGTCCGTCTCCCAGTCGAAGTCCTCGTCGTCCCAGTCGGCGAGCTGCTTGCGCAGCCGCCGCTCCTCCTTGAGCATTTCGAGCCGCTGCCGCGTGTGGAGATGCCCGCGCCGCCCCGTCACCTCGTCGGTGAACTCTTCTTCTTCGACGAAGTCGTCCGCGTCGCCGACGAGCCCGTGCTCGTCGTAGTGGGCACGGCCCTTCCCCTTTTTCATCGAAACGCTCCTCAACTGGCCGACGCCCCCGCCCGGCGGGGGCCGGAGCGTCGCGCCACTATATGCCGTTTACCGGCGCTGTCAATCCGAAAAATGTCTTAAGAATCCTGAGGTTGCTGCGCTCCGCGCCTCTCTTTGACAGCGCCGCGGACCGCAGGTTGCACCGCGGCTCGCGCCTCGCCGCGATCCGGTGGGAAGCCCTTCCCACCCGCGACCTCCGCCGCCGCACGCACCGCGCCGAGGCGTCAGGCCGCGATCTTCAGCGCCGCACGCACCCGCGACGACGTGTCAGGCCCGTTCATGCAGACCCCCTTTCCAGGACGCTCGCGCGCAGGGATGCGCGCGCGCGAGGCTACAGGGATGTATCCACGCCGTTCCTGGAAGGGGGTCTGCATGGACGGGCCCCTGCGCGGACGCCGAAGCCCGCGCTCTTCGAGGCGCGAGCGGGCGGAAGCAAGATCACGGCTCGAAAGGCGCTCCTACAGAGGCTTCGTTCACGGACGGCGGCGGGCGCGCGTGTAGAATACGGCGCCCGCACGGAGGTACCGCCATGGCGAACACGGCCACGCTCAGCTACGACGGCAAGACCGTGGAGCTCCCCATCGTGATCGGCACCGAGCAGGAAGCGGCAGTGGACATCAGCACGCTGCGCGCGAAGACCGGCCTGATCACCCTCGACAGCGGCTACGCGAACACCGGCGCCTGCACGAGCAAGATCACCTTCATCGACGGCGAGCGCGGCATCTTGCGGTACCGTGGCTACCCCGTGGAGGAGCTCGCCGAGCGCTCGAGCTTCGTCGAGACCGCGTACCTGCTGATCTTCGGCGAGCTCCCCACCGCCACCCAGCTCGCGGACTTCAGGAGGCTCCTGGTCGAGCACGAGTACCTCCACGAGGACATGCGCCATCACTTCGACGGCTTCCCCGCGAACGCCCCGCCGATGGCCATCCTCTCCGCCATGATCAATGCCGTGGGCTGCTTCCAGCCCGTGTTCATGCAGCCGGACGACACCGACCACTTCATGGAGTCGGCCGCGCGCCTCATGAGCAAGGTGCGGACGATCGCCGCCGCGAGCTACCGCAAGTCGATCGGCAAGCCGATGAACTATCCGCGCTCGGACTTGCGGTACACGGCGAACTTCCTGCACATGATGTTCTCGAACCCGCACAGGCTCTACGAGCCGGAGCCCACGGTGGTGGACGCGCTCGATCGGCTGCTGATCCTGCACGCGGACCACGAGCAGAACTGCTCCACGTCGACCGTCCGGATGGTGGGCTCGTCGCAGGCCAACCTGTACGCGTCGGTGGCGGCCGGCGTCTGCGCGCTCTGGGGCCCGCTGCACGGCGGCGCCAACGTCGCGGTCATGGAGATGCTGAGCCAGCTCTACGAGAGCGGCGAGAAGCTCGAGTCGTTCATCGACCGCGTGAAGCGCAAGGATTCCAAGATCCGGCTCATGGGCTTCGGCCACCGCGTCTACAAGAACTTCGATCCGCGGGCGAAGATCATCAAGGAGGCCTGCCACAAGCTGCTGAACAAGCTAGGCATCCACGACCCGCTGCTCGATCTCGCGATGCGGCTCGAGGAGGTGGCGCTCAAGGACCCGTATTTCATCGAGCGCAAGCTCTATCCGAACGTCGACTACTACAGCGGCATCATCATGCGGGCCGTGGGCATTCCCACGAACATGTTCACGGTGATCTTCGCGATCGGCCGGCTGCCCGGCTGGATCGCCCATTGGCGCGAGGTGCGGCTCGGCAACGGCGCCCGCATCGACCGCCCGCGGCAGATCTACACGGGTCCCACCCTGCGCTCGTACGTGCCGCTCGAGCGGCGCGGCTGACTGCGCACGGCGCGAGGCCGGCGTGCGAATTCTGATGGTCGCCGCGGAGCTCGCTCCGCTCGCGAAGACGGGCGGTCTCGCCGACGCCGTGGCAGGCCTGTCCCGCGCGCTCGCTCGGCGCGGCCACGACGTGCGCGTGCTGCTGCCGCGGTACGACCACCTGCCGCCACCGGGCGTGGAGGCCGCGCCGCTCGCCGGGGGCGGTTCGCCGTTCCGCTATCTCGAGCTCCCGCCCGACGCGGCCCGCCCCCGCGCCTGGCTGCTCGAGCCGGACGAGGCGTCCCGCGGGAACGGGATCTACACGGGCGACGACCGCGACGCGGCGCGCTTCCTGCGGCTCTGCGCGGCCGCGCTCGACGTGGGCGCCGCGGCCGGCTGGCAGCCGGACATCCTGCATTGCCACGACTGGCACGCGGCGCTCGTGCCCGTGCTGCGGCGCCGCGCGGCCCACGCGCCGCGCTGCCTGCTCACGCTGCACAACGTGGGCTACCAGGGCATCTTCGGCGTGGAGGTGCTCGAACGCTCCGGGCTCGTGCACCGCGACGAGCTCGCCGAGGCTCACGGGGACACCGTGAATTTCCTGCGGGAAGGGATTCGCGCGGCCGACGCGCTGTCGACGGTGAGCCCCACGTACGCCAGCGAGATCCGCACGAGCGCCTACGGCATGGGGCTCGAGGACCTGCTCGCGGCCCGCGGCGAGGACCTCGTCGGCATCCTGAACGGCGTGGACTACGACACATGGTCGCCGGAGCGCGATCCGTACCTGCCCGAGCGCTACTCCGCCGCCGATCCGCGTCCCAAGCGGCGGATCAAGGACTCGCTGCGCGCCGAGCTCGGCCTCGACACCGAGGGCGACGCGCCGCTGGTCGGCGCCGTCACGCGGCTCGTCGAGCAGAAGGGCATGGACCTGCTCGTGGCGGCGCTCCCCGAGCTGCTCGCGTCCACCCGGGCGCAATTCGCGCTCTTGGGCAACGGCGATCCGGCGCTCGCCGCACGGCTCGCCGAGGTCGCTCGGGCACACCCCGCGCGCGTCGCGTTCGCGCAAGGCTACGACGAAGCGCTCGGGCACCGCATCCTCGCGGGCGCCGACATCGTCGTGGTGCCGTCGCGCTACGAGCCGTGCGGGCTCACCCAGCTCTACGCGCTGCGCTACGGCACCGTGCCGGTGGTGCGCATGACCGGCGGCCTCGCCGACACGGTGCAGCATTTCGACCCGGCGACGGGCACGGGCACGGGCGCCGTGTTCCGCGACGCCGACGTGGGGGGCGTCCTCTGGGGCCTGCGGCAGGCGCTCGGCTGGTACGAGGACCGGACGGCGTGGGCGCGGCTCATGGCGAACGGCATGGCGTGCGACTACTCCTGGGATCACCAGGCGCCGCTCTACGAAGCGCTCTACGGCCGGCTCGCCGCGGCCTGACGGCCCCGGGAGCGACGGCCGCGCACCGGACGCGGCACCGCGAGCGGTCCGGCTCGCGTACACTTCCGCGGGGGGACTGCCGATGTCGTTCGTGAACCGGCAAGTCGATGTCGCGACTCTGCCGCGATTCGACGCCGTGCGCCTGGAGAAGCCGAGCCCGGCCTATCGGCGCCTGGTGTCGATCATCGTCGGGCTCGTGGCCGCGCCGGTGCTGATCGCTGCGATCCTGTTCGCCGCCGCGGCGCACGGGGTGACCCTGCCGGTTCGCCTCCTCGTGCTGCTGCTCGTCGTCGCCGTGCTCGCCGGCGTTGCCGCCATCGTGCACGCCCACGTGCGCTGCATCGGCTATGCGGTTCGCGAGCACGACGTCATCCTGAGATCCGGGATTTTCTTCAAGGCGGAGAGCGTCCAGCCGCTCAAGCGGATCCAGCACGTCGAGCAGGTGCAGGGCCCGCTCGACAAGCGCTTCGGGCTCTGGACGCTCAAACTCTACAGCGCGGGCACGGGACGCGCCACGTTCTCGATCCCCGGCCTCGAAGCCGACACGGCCAACGCCATTCGGCGCTTCGTGCTGAGCTTCCACGAGCCTGCCGCCCCGGCGGCGTCGCCGCCCGAGACCAGCGTGCCCGCCGATGGCTGAGCGCTCCGCCGCCGTCGCCCCGCCCGCGTCCGGCGCCTGGCGGCGGCTGTCCGCGTGGTCGATCGCCCATTTCGCGGCCCGGGCGATCGTCGAGAACCTCCGGGCGGTGGCCTTCGCCGCGCCGGCCACCTACGGCGTGTCGCAGTCCGCCTGGCAGGAGCACACCTGGGCCGTGCCCGCCGGGATCGCGGCCGCAGTCCTGATCGCGGGCGTGCTGAATTACTTCTTCTTTTTCTACCGGCTGCGCGACGACTTCGTGGAGGTGCGGCGGGGTGTGTTGTTCCGCAAGGAGCTCAACCTCTCCTTCGCCCGCATCCAGAACATCGACATCGAGCAGCCGTTCTATTTCCGGCCACTCCGGCTCGTCACGCTCAAGATCGACAGCGCGGGCTCGAAGCGCGACGAGGTGCATCTCGCCGCGCTCGCGCGCCCCGACGCCGAGGCGCTGCGCCGCGACATCCTCGCGCGCAAGCGCGCGCTCGGCGGGGACGAGCGCGTGCTGGACGACGCGGCGAGCGCTCCGCCCCGGGCCGCCGACGAGGTCTGCTGCACCCGCTCGCTGAAAGACCTCGTGATCCACGGGTTGACCAACGACCGCGGCTGGGTCGCGGTCGCAGGCGTAGCAGGTCTCATCTCGCAGGTGGACCTGCCGGTCAGCCCGATGCTCGAAGCCGTGGGCCTCGAGGTCGATCGGCTGCAGGTGACGAGCCTCTTCGGGATGGCGCTGCTCGTCGTGCTCCTCGTCGTCGCCGCCTGGGCGTCCATCACTCTGCTGTCGGTGGCGTGGGCCGTGGTGGTGTACTACGGCTTCACGATCCGCCGCTCGGGCGACGGCCTCAGGGTGGCGCACGGGCTGCTCACGCGCCGCGAGGTCCAGGTGCCGCGATCGCGCATCCAGGTCTTCGCGGTGAAGCAGGACTGGCTCGATTACCTCATCGGTCGGCGCAACGTGGTGCTCGAGCAGGTGACGCACGGCCGCGAGCTGGAGGACGGCGACTGGCCCGGCCTGCGCAAGAAGCTCGTGGTCCCATCCCTGCGGATCGAGGAAACGCCCCCGCTGCTGGAAGAAGTGTTCGGCGTGCGCCGCCTCGACGAGCTGCCGTTCACGCCGCTCTCGAAGCGCTACTTCTACAAGCACGCGAAGATCTGGTCGTGCGTCTACGCCGCGGCCCTCGTCGTCCCGCGCGCCGCCGTCGGCGCGCCATGGCTCTACGTCCCCGTCGTGCTCGTGCTGTGGGCGCTGCACGTCGCGCTCCTCTACGCGCGCTGGCGGCGGGGCGGGCTCGCCGTGGACGGAGACGTCGTGGTCACGCGCAGCGGCGCGATCGGCGTGGACTATCAGGTCTTCCCGGCCATCAAGATCCAGGAGCTGCGGCACGTTCAATCGCCGCTCATGCGCCGGAACGGGGTCAGCACTCTCGTGTTCCGCACCGCGGCCTCGAGGACCCGGGTCCCGTACCTCGACGCCGCGTTCGCCAAGGCGGTCGTGGACTACTGCGTGTACCAGGTCGAGGCGACCGATCGCTCCTGGATGTGAGCGGACCCGCGCGAGCGGCGGGGTGCGAGCGGGGCGTGCCGCTCGCGAGCGAACGGCACGCCCCGCAACGGCGACGAGATCAGTTGGTGGCGAAGCAGTAGAACAGCCCCGCGCCGCCCGTCGCCTGCAGGTTCTCGAGCGTGCACCCCTGCGACGGATGGACGGAGTTCCACGAGTTGACGCCCGGGTTGCGGCCGAGGCGGTCGGCGTGGCCCAGCGTCGCGCGCGCGTTCGAGGTGCCGTCCGTCCAGTTGTTGCAGTGCAGCCCCGACGACGTGCCGTCCTCGTTGCTGCCCGTGAGGATGTCGTGCTGCAGCGGCTGCGCGAGCGGCGCCGGAGGATCGCCGCCCAGGTAGTTCGGCGCCTCGCCCTTCTCGTTGAGCGCCGTCTCGGCAGTGATCTTGTTGTTGTCGCTGTGCAGGTCCGCCACGTTGCGCGCGATCAGCTCGCCCTTCGCGTTGTACCAGGGCCCGTTGCCGATGCGGTCCTTGGCGTTGACCGTGTCCGTGGAGAGGTACGCGCGCCACGTCTTGTTGCCCGCGCCGACCGCGGCCGCGAGCGACTGGCAATGCGCGTCCGCGCCCTCCAGCCCCCCGAGATCCCCGCCCTTGCCGGGGTTCACGCTGGTGACGAAAAAGCTCATGTTGGCCGCCGGTTGCGCGAGGGCTACGCCCGCGCCGATGGCCAGAGCGCCCAGCGCGCCGAGTGCTTTGATGCGATGCATTGGCGTTCTCCTTAGTATGGGCATGCGCGTCCGGCAACGTATCGGAGGCCATGGACGAGGTCAATGGAAGACCGAGGCCCCTTCCCCGTAGCGCCGCCGATCGAGCCCATGCTGGCGAAGCTCGTCGACGAGCTCCCTCCGGCCGGCGGGTTCCTGTTCGAGCCGAAGTGGGACGGCTTTCGCGCCATCGTGTTCCGCGGCGGCGCCGAGGTTTACATCCAGAGCCGCGACCTGCGGCCGCTCGACCGCTACTTCCCCGAGCTGCACGACGCGTTGCTCGCGAAGCTGCCCGCGGGCTGCGTGCTCGACGGCGAGATCGTCGTCGCCCGCGGCCGGAGCCTCGACTTCGACGCGCTGCAGATGCGCCTCCACCCCGCCGCGTCGCGCGTCGCGAAGCTCGCGCGCACGACGCCGGCGTCGTTCGTGGCGTTCGACCTGCTCGCGGCCCGCGGTCGGCGCCTGCTCGAGGCGCCGCAGCGCGAGCGCCGCGCGCGGCTCGAGCGGCTGCTCGCGCGCGCGGAGCCGCCGGTGCACCTGACGCCCGCGACCGAGGACCGGACTCGGGCCGCTCGCTGGCTCGCCGAGTTCGAAGGCGCGGGGCTCGACGGCGTCGTCGCGAAGCCGCTCGATCTGCCATACGCGCCCGGCAAGCGCGCGATGCTCAAGGTGAAGCACGTGCGCACGGCGGACTGCGTGGTGGCGGGTTTTCGCTGGTACCGCGGAGGGCGGGACGCGGTCGGCTCGCTGCTGCTCGGGCTGTACGACGAGCGCGACGCGCTGCAGCACGTGGGCGTGACGTCCTCGTTCACGCTGGCCCAGCGCAAGGCGCTCGTCGCGGAGCTCGCGCCGCTGCGCGTCGACGCGCTCGCGGAGCATCCCTGGCGGTCCTGGGCGGAGGCGGGCGACGGCGGCGTCCGCATGCCGGGCGCGCAGAGCCGCTGGAGCGCGAGCAAGGATCTTTCCTGGGAGCCGTTGCGGGTCGAGCGCGTGTGCGAGGTGAGGTACGACCACCTGCAGGGACGGCGCTTCCGCCACGCCGCCGTCTTCCTGCGCTGGCGGCCGGACAAGCCGCCGAGCGCGTGCCGCTACGATCAGCTCGAGGTCACTCCTCCTTACGCGCTCGCGCGCGTGTTCGCCGCGCGCGCTTCGCGCTGACGCTCGCGTCGTCCGGATCGGGCGGCGCGGCCCGGCGCCGCGAAGGCTGCACTCGGGGCGGCTCGCCGCGCCGCTTCGCGTAGTGCGGCGGCCACGGCGCGTCGCCCAGGCCGTCGCGCGCCTGCCGGGCCGCGAGCTCGAGCAGCGCGTCGAGCGACGCGGCGCTTTGGTCGAGGCCTGCGTGCGGGTCGAGCCGCGCGAAACGGGCCGGCACGTTGGCGAGCGTGAAGTCCCCCGGCTCGCAGGCCGGCAGCTCCTCCCACTCGACCGGCGCCGATACGCGCGCATCGGGCGTGGGCCGCACCGAGTACGCGGCCGCGATCGTGCGGTCCTTGGCGTTCTGGTTGTAGTCCACGAACACGCCGTGGCGCTCCTCCTTCCACCAGCGCGCGGTGGCGAGCCGCGGCGCGCGCCGCTCCACCTCGCGCGCGAGCGCGAGCGCCGCGCGCCGCACCTCGTCGAAGGTCCAGCGGCGCTCGATGCGCACGTAGACGTGAATGCCGCGCTTGCCGGAGGTCTTGGGCCAACCCGTCAGGCCGAAGTCCGCGAGCGCCGCGCGCACGATGCCCGCCACGTCGCGCACCTGATCCCACCCGACGCCCGGCACCGGATCGAGGTCCACGCGCAGCTCGTCCGGATGCGCGAGATCGTCCGCACGCACGGGATGCGGGTGGAGCTCGAGGCACGCGAGGTTCGCGAGCCAGGCGAGCGACGCGGCGTCGCGGGGCACGACCTCCTGCGCGGCGCGACCGGAAGGAAAGCGCAGCTCCACCACGTCGATCCAGTCAGGCCGCCGCTGCGGCGCGCGCTTCTGGTAGAAGAACTCGCCGTCGACGCCGTTCGGATAGCGCACGAGCATGTTGGGACGGCCGCCCGCAGCCCGCAGGGCGCCGTCCGCCACGGCGAGGTAGTACTGCACGAGGTCGAGCTTGGTGTAGCCCGCGGCGGGAAAGAGCACCTTGTCGGGGTTCGAGACGGTCACCTCGCGGCCCGCCGCCCGCACGACCCTGACTGGGCGCTCCTTCGCCATACGGGCAGCTTGCGCCCCGCGCGGCGCCGCTGTCACCCGGCTGCGCTTAGCGCGGCGTGGCGAACACCTGCGCCCAGTAGATCGGCGGCTCGGCGTCGGGCACGACCGCGAACGCCACCCCCATCTGCGTGAACTCCGGCGTCATGAGCGTCGCGCAGTGGCCGGGGCTCGCGAGCCAGGCGGCCACCACCGCGTCGGCATCGCGGTGCCCCGACGCGACGTTCTCGCCCGACGCGCTCCAGGCATAGCCCGCGCGCGCGATGCGGTCCCCGACCAGGCTGCCGTCGGACCCTTCGTGACCGAGCTCGCGCCGCGCGGCCATGTCGCGCGCGTGCGCGGCCGCGACGGCGGTCAGCACGGACGACAACGCGAGCGGCGGCGCCGGACCGTGCTCGGTCGCGCCGCAGCGGCGGGCCTCGGCCCGCGCGGCGTTCACGAGCGCGAGCACGCGCCGCGCCGTGTCCGCGGGATCGAGCTGCGGCGGCGCGTGGCGGACGGCGAGCACGATCCAGGTCTCGGTGCCCTCCGCGAACGCGCCGATCTCCTCGTAGCGGGGATCGTTGATGGAGGCGCAGTGCCGCTCCGCGAGGATGCGCCTGACGGCGTCGTCCTCGCGCGAGCCGCGGACGTGGAACGACTGCGCGCTCTGTACGGGGAACCCGGTCCGCTCGATCGCCTCCGCGAGCGTGGCGGCCGCCGCGAGCGCGCGCGCCACGTCGTCGAGCGCCGCGTCGCGCCGCACGGGAGACCCGACTCCCGGCCGGTCCCCGCAGCCTTCCGTGCGGAGCGCGTTGACGACGGTGACGGGATCGGCGCTCGCGGTGCCGACGACGAGCGCCGCCGCCCCGATGACGGTGAGAGCGGCGGCGGCCGCGCCCGAGGCGCGGCTGCGCACGAGCGCGGTGCCGCCGTTCATGCGGTCATGATACAAGCGGCGTCGTGCGCGAGGGTGCGCCGTCAGGGCAGCCGGCCGCTGCGCAGCGCCCGGTCGCGCGACACGGCCGCGAGCCCGGGCGGCACGTCCTCCCAGCGGAAGCGCCATCCCCAGTTGCCTTCGCGGTTCCCGGGCGTGTTCATGCGCGCCTCGGAGCCGAGCCGCAGCAGGTCCTGCAGCGGCACCACCGCGAGCTGCGCGCGCGACGCGTAGCAGGCCTCGATCATCACGTCCGGCATGGGGCGCGCGGCCGTCACGCCGAGCGTCACGTCGACGAGGCCGCGCGCGTGCGGGTCGAGCTTCGCATACCAGCCCACCGTCGTGTCGTTGTCGTGGGTACCCGTGTAGGCGACCGAGCGCACGACGTGGTTCTCGGGCAGGTGCGGGTTGTCGGGCTTGCCGTCGAACGCGAACTGCAGGACGACCATGCCGGGCAGGCGGAACCGGTCGCGCAGCCTGCGCACCTCGTCCGTGATGATCCCGAGGTCCTCGGCCACGAGCGGCGGCGACCCGAGACGGGCGCAGAGCGTCGTGAGCAGCTCCTCGCCGCAGCCGGGCTGCCAGCGGCCCTCGCGGGCCGTGCGCGCGCCGGCGGGGATCTCCCAGTACGACTCGAGGGCGCGGAAGTGGTCGATCCGCAGCAGATCGAAGCGCTCGAGCTGCCCGGCGATGCGCTCCACCCACCAGCGGAAGCCGTCGCGGCGCATGCGCTCCCAGTCGTAGATGGGGTTGCCCCAGAGCTGCCCGTCGGCGTTGAAGTAGTCCGGCGGCACGCCCGCCACGACCACGGGCTCGCCGTCGGCGCCGAGCCGGAAGAGCTCGGGCTGCCGCCACACCTCCACGCTGTCGCGGTCCATGTAGAACGGCAGGTCGCCGAAGATCAGCACGCCGCGCTCGTTCGCGTAGCGCTTGAGCGCGCGCCATTGCAGGTCGAACAGGTACTGCTCGAACAGGAACGCGCGCAGCGCCTCGCGCGCGTCCCGCAGCAGCTCGCGCAGCGCGCGCCGGTCGCGGTGGCGGTACGGCGCCGGCCAGTGCCACCACGGCTCGCCGTGGCGCTGCCGGCAGACGCAGAACGCGCCGTAGGGCAGGAGCCAGCGGCGGTGGCGGTGCACGAACGCCGCAAAGCGCCGCCGTTGCTCCGCCGTGGCCGCGGCCGCGAACGTTCGATACGCCTCGAGCGGCGCCGCCGCGACATCCGCCCCCTCGACCGACCGCGGCAGCTCGGGCAGCTCGCCGAGATCGCGCGCGTCGATGAGCCGCGCGTCGCCGGCGTGGGCCGAGCGCAGGCAATACGGCGAGCCGTACGCGTCCACCGGCCCGAGCGGCAGCGTCTGCCACACGCCGAAGCCGCCCGCGGCGAGCCAATCGACGAACCGGCGGGCGTCGGCCCCGAGCGTGCCCGTGGCCGACGGCCCCGGCAGGGACGTCACGTGCAGCAGCACGCCAGCGCGCCGGCGATCGAACGGCTCCTCGCCCGCGGAGCCGGGCGCGCCGCCCGGCGCGCGCTCAGCCATCGCGATAGGGCCGCCCCGCCCTGCGCGCCGCCAGCATGTCGCGCGTCACGAGCACTACGCCGCGCTCGGTGACGTGGAAGCTGCGGGCGTCCGCCTCGCGATCCCTGCCGATGACGGTGCCGTGCGGGATGGAGCACCCTTCGTCGATGATGGCGTTGGCGATGTAGCAACCGCGTCCGATCTCGACATGCGGTAGCACCACCGAGCGGCGGATCTCGCTGCCTTCGTCCACGCGCACGTTGAAGAACAGCAGCGACTCGCGCACCACCGCGCCCGACACGATGCAGCCGCCGGCCACCATCGAGTTGATGGCCATGCCGCGCCGCCCATCCTCGTCGAGCACGAACTTCGCGCTCGGCACCTGCGCCTGCGCGGTCCAGATGGGCCATTCCTCGTCGTACAGGTTGAGCTCCGGGCTCACGTGCACGAGCTCGAGGTTCGCGTCGTAGTACGCGTCCACCGTGCCCACGTCGCGCCAGTAGGCCTGCGCCTTGGTCTTCACGTCCTCGAACGGATACGCGAACACGCGGTGCCCCGCCGCGAGCGCGTCCGGGATCACGTTGGCGCCGAAGTCGTGCGCCGACGTGGGGTTCTCCGCGTCGCGCTGCAGGACCTCGCGCAGGAACTCCGTCGTGAACACGTAGATGCCCATGGAGGCGAGCGCCACGCCCTCGCGCCCCGGCATGGGACGCGGCTCCGCGGGCTTCTCGTCGAAGCGCTCCACGCGGCCCTCGTGATCGACGCTCATGACGCCGAACTCGTGCGCCTGCGAGAGCGGCACCTGCACGCCGCCGATGGTGATGTCCGCGGCGAGCTCCTTGTGGAACGTGACGAGCGGACCGTAGTCCATCTTGTAGACGTGATCGCCCGCGAGCACCAGCACGATCTCCGGCCGATGCTGATCGATCAGGTCCAGGTTCTGATAGACGGCGTCCGCGGTGCCGCGGTACCACCACTCGCCGAGCTGCTGCTGGGCGGGGACGATGTACACGAACTCGCCGAGCTCGCCGTGCAGATAGCCCCAGCCGCGCTGCACGTGTTCGATCAGGGAGTGCGCCTTATACTGGGTCAGGATGAAGATCTGGCGGATGCCGGAGTTCACGCAGTTCGACAGCGAGAAGTCGATGATCCGGTACTTGCCGCCGAACGGCGTCGCGGGCTTCGCCCGGTGATCGGTGAGCTGGCGCAGGCGCTTGCCGCGTCCGCCCGCCATGATGATGGCCAAGGTGTTGCGGGTGAGCTGACTGACCCGCCGTCGCGAGATCGGCCTCGCTATTCTTCGCATCGATGACGACCCGGTATACAGGCGCCAAGCTACTAAAGAGCTCAACCCATGTCTAACCTGCCGCCGGCGCGAGGCGCGGGCGGCGGGAATTCCACCGAGCCGCTGCCCGCGGATGTCGAGCGGCTGCTCGAGAGCCGCCTGCACGACCCCCGCCGCGTGCTCGGCGCCCACGACGCGGGCGGCGACGAGACGCACGTGCGCGTGCTGCTGCCGCACGCGACGGACGCGGTGCTCGTCGAGCCCCGGGCACCGCTCGTGCGCGTGGGCGCGAGCGCGCTCTTCGAGTGGCGGGGGCCGAAGCGGCTGCTGCCGGCGCGCTACCGGGTCCGGTGGCGGGACGAGGCCGGCACGGTGCGGGAGCACTACGACCCGTACTGCTTCCCACCCTCGCTCGAGGCGGCGGAGATCGAGGCGTTCAACCGCGGCGCGCACGATCGCGCCTACCGCTTCCTCGGCGCCCATCCGATCGAGCTAGACGGGGTGGCGGGCGTGCGCTTCGCCGTGTGGGCCCCGAACGCCGAGCGCGTGAGCGTGGTGGGGCCGTGGAACCGGTGGGACGGGCGCTGCCACCCTATGGCCGTGCGGGGCAGCTCGGGCGTGTGGGAGCTCTTCATCCCCGAGCTCGAGGCCGGCGAGCTCTACAAATACGAGATCAGGAACCGCGAGACGGGCGAGCTGCGCCTCAAGTCCGATCCGTACGGGGCGCTCTTCGAGCTCAGGCCCGCCACGGCGTCGCAGGTGGCGGCACCCAGCCGGCACCGGTGGCGCGACGGCGACTGGTGCGCGCGCCGCGCGCAGCGCGACTGGCTCCGCGAGCCCATCTCGATCTACGAGACGCACCTCGGCTCGTGGCGGCGGGGGCCCGACGGGGAGTTCCTGAGCTACCGCGAGCTCGCAGAGGAGCTCGGGCGCTACGTGCAGGACCTGGGCTTCACGCACGTCGAGCTCATGCCGGTGACGGAGCACCCGCTCGACGACTCCTGGGGCTATCAGTGCACCGGCTACTTCGCGCCCACGCGCCGGCACGGCGACCCCGACGATCTCCGGGCCTTCGTGGACGCCCTGCACCAGCGCGGCATCGGCGTGCTGCTCGACTGGGTGCCGGGCCATTTCCCCAAGGACGATCATGCTCTCGCGCGCTTCGACGGCAGCACGCTCTACGAGTACGGCGACCCGCGCAAGGGCGAACATCCGGACTGGAATACGCTCGTGTTCGACTACGCGCGCAACGAGGTGCAGAGCTTCCTGCTGTCGAGCGCGCTCTACTGGCTCGACGAGTTCCACTTCGACGGGCTGCGCGTGGATGCCGTGGCTTCCATGCTCTACCTCGACTACTCGCGCCGGCCCGGGGAGTGGGTGCCGAACGCCTACGGCGGCAACGAGAACCTCGAGGCCATCGCGTTCCTGCGGCGCCTGAACGAGACCACGCACTCGGCGTGCCCGGGCAGCATCACGGTGGCGGAGGAGTCCACCGCCTGGCCGCTCGTCTCGCGGCCCACCTACGTGGGCGGCCTGGGCTTCACGTTCAAGTGGAACATGGGCTGGATGCACGACACGCTGGCCTACCTCGCGAAGGACCCCGTGCACCGCAAGTACCATCACGACCTGCTCACGTTCGGCCCGATGTACGCGTTCACGGAGAACTTCGTGCTGCCGCTGTCGCACGACGAGGTGGTGCACGGCAAGCGGTCGCTGTTCGGCAAGATGCCTGGCGACGAGTGGCAGCGCTTCGCGACGCTGCGGCTGCTCTACACGTATCAGTGGACCTATCCCGGCAAGAAGCTGCTGTTCATGGGCGGCGAGCTCGCGCAGCCGTGGGAATGGAACCATCACGCGTCGCTGCCCTGGCACCTCGCGGAGGAGCCCGCGCGCCGCGGCGTGATGACCCTGGTGCGCGACCTGAACCGCCTCTACCGCTCGCTGCCCGCGCTGCACCGCCTCGATCACGACGGCAACGGCTTCGCATGGCTCTCCTGGCAGGACGCGGACCACTCGGTGCTCTCGTATCTGCGCAAGGACGAGCGCTCGCACGCGGTGATCGTGCTCAACTTCACGCCGGTGCCGCGCCACGGCTACCGCGTGGGCGTGCCGGCGAGCGGGCGCTACCGCGAGGTGCTGAACTCGGACTCGGAGTACTACGGCGGCTCGAACGTCGGCAACGTGGCGGTCGACACGGAGCCCGTGCCGTGCATGGGCCACCCGCAATCGATCGTGCTCACGCTGCCCCCCTTGGGCGGCCTCGTCCTCGTCCCCGAGTAGCGTCGAACGCAGCCTGTGGGAGTGGCTTCCCAGCCGCGATCTTCATGCGCCAGGCGACAGCGCAAAACGGAGCGATCTTCAGAACGCCAAAGCCCGCGCAAACGCCTCGCGCCGCGGCTTGCGTGTGCCCCTTCCAGGACCGGCGTGAATACATCCCTGTAGCCTCGCGCGCGCGCATCCTGCGCGCGAGCGTCCTGGAAG
>DATCLY010000036.1:0-220545 GCA_036563665.1 Gammaproteobacteria bacterium | reverse complement strand
GCGGGGTGGGCGCATCCATGATCACGTTGCCGTCGGCGTCGCGCGGCGCCGTGGGATCCGGGAACGCGGGCCATTGCGCCGAGGCGCCGGCGGACCAGCCCAGTGCGGCCAGGGCGCCGGCCAGCGCGACGAACGCCGTCGTCATCCCTGGAGCCCCTCTTCGGCTCGAGAGCGTAGCTGCAGGCCCAAACAGTGTCGATTCACGCACGCTTCTGTCATCCCCCTTGAACGCAGCCATAAAAGATAACGCGTGAAGCGCAGGCATACCTACGCCCCGGCCCGGTCCACGGTCCCGCCCAATCCTATACGATTCTCCGCTGCTTGCGTGGTCCCGCGGGAGCTGCGCCCCCGTGCGGCGGGCCGGGCGCTCCATCCAACCGCCCGCGCCCTGCGCCCGTGTCGGCCCGCCGCGGCCCCCGCGTCTCAGACCGTCGGCTCGATGTTGGCGTTTCGCCGGAACAGGTTCGTTGGATCGTACATGTTCTTGAGCGCGATGAGCCGCGGGTAGTTCTCGCCGTACGTCCCGCGCACGCGCCGCTGGGGATCGTCCTCGGCGATCGTGTTCACGTAGAACCCGTTCGTGTGCGATTCGAGCTCGGCCCAGGTGGAGCGCGCCCAGGCGATGATCTCGTCGCCTTGGGCCGGGTCCGTCCAGTGACCTTGGACCAGGAGGCTGTGCTGCGCGTCGCGATGCCAGAACGCGGTCGCGTCCGGGCGCACCCGCGCGATCGCACCACCCTGATGCACGAAGATCACCTGCGTGGTCGGCAAATTGCTGGCGGCGAGACGCTCGACGACCTCGTCGACGAGGGTGGGCTCGATCCGGCGCAAGAACCCGGAGCGTTCGTACGCTTTGATGCCGTAGCGATACGTCTCGTCCATCGCCGCTTGCAGCCCCACGTAGGGCGCGGGCCCGGCGAGATCCTGAATCGGCTTCGCCACGCGGCGGAGCGGCGCGAGCTCCCGCTCGGCCTCCGCGAGCCGACCGCAGAAACAGGTGTCGATGGCGAGCACGCGCTCTCCGTCCGGCGCCGTGATCAGCGCCGCGTCGGTGTATACCTCCTCGGGCGCCTCGAGCGCGAAATCGGCGAAGAACCGCAGCACCTCGCGTGCGGCAGCGTAGGGATAGACGATCAGGCCGCCGTACAACATCGGATCGACGGCGTGCAGCTCGTATTCGAACGACGTGACGATGCCGAAGTTGCCGCCACCTCCCTTCAGGCCCCACAACAGCTCCGGGTTCTCGTCCTCGCTCGCGTGCACGAGCCGGCCGTCGGCCGTGACGACGTCGGCCGCCACCAGGTTGTCGCAGGTGAGCCCGTACTTGCGGGAGAGCCGTCCGAAGCCGCCGCCGAGCGTGAGACCGGCGATACCGGTGTGGGATACGGTGCCGGCCGGTGTCGCGAGGCCGAACGCCTGCGTCTCGCGATCGAGCTCGCCGAGCAGCACGCCGGGCTCCGCCCGCGCGCGACGCGCGGCCGGGTCCACGCGAATGCCGCGCATCCGCGAAAGATCGATCATCAGCCCGCCGTCGCAGACCGACTGGCCCGAGAGGCTATGGCCGCCGCCGCGGACCGCGACGAGCAGGTCGTGCGCCTTCGCGAAGTCGACGGCACGCATCACGTCCGCGGCGCCGGCACAGCGCGCGATCAGCGCGGGCCTGCGGTCGAACGAGCCGTTCCAGATGCGGCGCGCCTCGTCGTAGCCGTCCTGTTCCGGGAGCAGCAGCGGACCGCGAAGCGCGGCGCGAAAATCCTCGACGTCGCTCGCGCGGAGCACGACCGCGGCGCCGTCCTTCGTCACCGCCGGAAGATCCGCTGCGAACCCGCGACGCAAGGGAAGGAACGAGAGGGCCGCCGCCGAGACGCCGGCGGCGCAGAAGGCGCGACGCTTCATCTGAGTGCCTCCCTGAAGAGCACCCGGCGGGCGTGAACGCGAACGCAATGTTCGCGTTCACACCGGCTCGCGAGCACGGCGCTCATGGCTTGGCTCCCGGGGTGGGCCCTGCCTGTGACGATACTACGGACCCAGGCGACGGTCGAGGCCGCAGTTCCAACAGATCTCGAAGGACTGCGGGTTCTCTGCGCCGCAGCGCGGACAAGCCCATGGCGCCGCATCGGGCTTGCTGTCGAGCGTCGCGCACCCGTGGTACCGTCTTAGCGCCGCTCGATCGCGAGCGGGCGATCAGATGGAGGCAGCATGCTACTCGAACGTACGGGCCGCGCTCTCTCCTTCCTTGGAATCGTGTCGCTCGGCGTCGTGTCGCTCGATTCGTTCGCCCAGAGCGCCGCCGATTGCGACAGCGCCTGCTTGAAGGCATTCATCGACGGCTACTTCGATGCATTGACCCGACGCGATCCCTCCAAGCTGCCGCTCGGCGACGAGGTGAAATACACCGAGAACGGCCGAGTGATCGAGCTCGGCGAAGGATTCTGGAAGACGGCCGGAGCCCCGCACTCGTATCGCGATTACCTGCTCGATCCGGAGTCGGGCGGAGCGGCCTCGCTCACCGCGTTTCGCGAGTACGACGGCATCGCGCAGATGTTCTTGCGCCTGAAGGTCGAGCACCGGCGCATCACAGAGATCGAGACGCTGGTGGTTCGCGTGGGAGATCAGCGCTGGTTCGCCCCGGAGAATCTCGAGCGCATGTCCGACGTGTTCGCGCAAACCGTGCCGCCCGCGCAGCGGCACACGCGCGAAGAGCTCATCGCCACCGCCAACGCGTACTTCACGGCGGTTCACACCGAGGGCACTCCGGAATTCGTGCAGGCACCGTTCGGCCCCGGGGTGAAGCGCTTCGAGAACGGCCTGCAGACCACGAACGTGACCGAGAACCCCGTCCTCGAGCGGCACAGGCTGAGCCCGGAGGTGCAGCTCGAGCAGGCGTTGTACAAGGGCACTCGAGTCATGGACCGGCGTTTCCCCGTCGCGGACGTCGAGCACGGCAGCGTGCTCGGGCTCGCAACGTTCCGGCGCGAGGGGCCCGACACGCCGACGTTGCTGCTCGCCGAGATCTTCAAGGTGACCGACGGGAAGATACGGGAGATCCGAGCCGTGATGCTCAACCTGCCGAACGGCGCCGGCACGGGCTGGAGCGGTGCGTTCACTCGCCCCGGCGCCGCTGACGGCCGAACATCCCCTTGAAGTAGACGATTGCGGAGCTGAACGACAGATCGATGATCCCGAGGAAATCCTCGTCGCCGGATTCGACGTCGAGGTCGCTCCCATTGAATCCGAGTCCGAAGCCGAAACGCTCGAAGGTGTCGTGCTCGACCGCCATCGTCAGGTCGACGAACCGGCCGTCGACGTCGTTCACTTCGATGTCGAACAGCTCCAACCCGCCCACGAGCCGCCAACGGCCGGCGAATCGCCACCTGCCCCGCACGCCCACCACGGGCAGCGGCGCCGTGGCCCTCGCGTCGAACTCGCCGGTGAATGCCGATACCGACAGGCCGACCTGGAATCGCATCACGTGCAGGCCGACCGAGGGACCGAGCGTGGCGCGCGGGCGCGCGAGCGCCTCGTAACCGTAGGCTACCTTGGCGACGTCCTGGTCGAGTGCGGCGCCTACCATCGTGCCGAGGGTAAACGTCTCATCGCGAAAACGAATGCTCCGTTCCACACGGCGCGTGCCGGTTCGATCGATGTCGTAGGCCGCGAAGGCGACGTGATGCCGACCCGCGAAGTTGTAGACGCCCTCGATGCGAGCCGCTCGAACACGCTGCTCGAGGTTCACGTCCGACTCGAGCCTGATTCTGGTGCCGATGCCACGCGTCTCCGAGTCGAGCCGCATGGCCGTCGTGAAGCTCGTGAACTCCTGGCCGCCGAGCCGAAGCTCGAAACGCGAGTCATCCGGTTGAGCGGCGGCCGGCGACATCGTCACGATCGCCACCAGCGCGACGGCGGAGCCGAGCGCGCGGTGGCGTCCTCTGCTGCTCCCGATCACTGCCGCTCCGAATCTGCACGACTGAGCTCCCTTATAGTCGTGCCAGTCGCCCGGCGGAGGGGTTGGACGATGGTCTTATAGCCCTTCGCGCCGAGTCTTGATCAACCTGGCGATGCCACGAGCGCGCTGCTGCTAGCGGCCGAGCAGGCACTCCAACCGCTGCCGAACGAAAGGGTTGCCCGGAAGCTGCTCACGCAGCGCGCTATAGATCTCGAGGGCGGCCGGGTACTGCCCGCTCAGCACGTGCGCTTCGGCCAGGTGCAGCTTGGCCTCGGCAGACGAGGGGTACAGCTCCAGCATGAGCTCGGCGACGGGCAGCGCCTCCTCCCCCAGCCCCAGGTGTAGAGCAAGCTGAACACCAGACGCCGCAACGACTCCTCGGCGAGCAGCGGATGGTCGGCGTCGCGTTCCGCGAGCGCCCGAAGCTCGGCGATCGCCCCGTCGCCACGGCCGGCGATGATCTCCCGAACCAGCCGGTCGTAGTCGATCGACGGCGGCGTCGCCGCGCGGTGCTCCATCCCCTGCTCCGCGAGGAGCGCGGCGTCCGCCGCGCTGTCCCGGAGGAACGCGGCGAAGAAGCTCAGCGTGAGCTCCGCGACGCCGCGAAATTCCGCGACGTCCTCGGCCGTCCACGCGCGATGGCGAGCTCGAGGTCGCGCACCTGCGTTTCGAGATCCTCCGCGTTCACCCGCACCAGCAGGGAGCTCGTGCCGATGAGAGGAACCGTAACGACGACGAATCCGCGTCCGGCGAGGTATTCCGCCAGCACGGCGAACGACGTGGGCGACTCGTAGTAGAGCCCGAGTCCCAGCGCGATCAGCGGAAACGGCCCGTCCAACGGCTCGGCCTGCTCCACGGCGCGGAGCGGCCGCCGGAGCAGCGCGTCGAAAGCTGCCGCCCGTCGAGCGACCGCGCGAGCGGCCGCCGCGAGTACGCGAGCTTCTCGCGCGCGTTGCCGGCGATCTCCGGCGGCCAGACGTCGTCGCTCGCGAGCGAGGCATAACGGCCGAAGCGCATCGGCTCCGCGCGTTCCGCGTCTTCGGCCGGATACCAGAGATAGATCCGCACGGGACGCGGATGCGTCGCGCCCGGCATGGCGCCTCTCACCGTGCGCGACGGATCCTCCTCTTGCAGCAGGAATGCTCGCCCGCATCGAGGCCGAGCACCGCCTCGCTCTGGGCGAGCGCGGCGGCAACCGGCAACGCGCAGAGCGCCAGCATCGCGAAGCGAATCCCCCACCGCATCGCCCACCTCCCGGCAAGCTTCACGTCGTGCTGAGTCCACGGCTCGAGCCCGCCTGCGATCGAGGCGGTCGCTACCTCCGGACCTCGTGGCGGAGCGCCACCATGCCGTTCCGGTAGGCTTTCACCTCCAGCAGGTGCAACGCGACGTCCCGGTCCAGCCCCTCGAAGAACCGAATGCCGTCTCCGATGACGATAGGCACGACCGAATAGCGCACCTCGTCGGCCAGCCCGCGCCGGAGACATTCGGCGGAGACCGCACCGCCTCCGACGAACCAGATGCTGCGGAAGCGCGGCTTCAGCCGCTCGTTCACCAGCCTCGCGAGATCGCCCGAATAGAACTCGATCGTAGCCCTGCACTTCGGCAGGTTCCGTGTGGTGAGGACGAACGTGGGCTTGTCGCCGTACGCCCAGCCGAGACCCTTGGCCTCGAAGGCCAACGCGGTCTCGTAGGTTCGCGACCCCATCACGTAGCAGTCGATCGTCTCGAGGAACGCGGCGACGAGCGCGGGGTCCAGCGAGTCGCCGTCCTCGTATTCGTCGGCCGTCTCGAGCCAATCCACGCCTCCGTCCTTGCGAGCGATGAAGCCGTCGAGGCTCGCGACCATGTGAATCGTTACGCGCGAATCCTGCGCCGCCATCGGCACGTCCCCTTTTCTTCTATTCGAACCAGATCTCGATCTCGTAGCCGTCGGGATCGGCGACGTAGGCATAAAGAAGGCCGGGAGAGAACCCGCCGCGCCTCAAGACGCGGCCGCCGGCGCGCTGCACCTCGGCGACGGCGACGTCGATGTCGGAGGCTTGGGTGAGACGAAACCCGAAGTGCGAGATGCCGCCCGCTTTGCCGGCCGCGGCTTCGGCCTTCTCGAACGCGAGCACGTCGTAAGGACCCGGGCCCAGCGCCTGGATCTGCGCCTCGTCTCGATAGTACTGGCGAACACCGAGCACCGCGGCATAGAACGCCACCGAGCGCTCTGGATCTCGGACCGCGAGCGCAATGCGCGTGAGACCATGTGTCCTGACCATGCTGCCCCCCTGACGTGCCCGCTGCTCGGAAACGACACGGTACCCCCTACGCGGCCCTATCGTAGCCCGACCGGCGGCGGCCCCGTGCTGCCGCAACGCACGGAAAGGCGAGCTCGAGGCTGGCAACCGGCGGCGGCTCGGATCACCATTGGCCGCCACACGGTTCCGATTCCGAAGGAAGCGGCCACCGTTATAGGATGCGCGCCATGCGCGTGGAGCTGATCAGCCGAAGGGACGATCTGCTGATACGCAGGCTCGTGCTCGAGCCCGGCGAGGCCACGCCATGGCACGTCGACCGCTGCCGCCGTTTCACGGTCGTGGTGCGCGGCCGCGAGCTCACGATCGAGTTCCGCGAAGCGATGGAGCCGATCCGCGTGGCCGTCCACGCCGGGCTGGCCGAATGGGACGAGCCGGAGCCGCGCGCCCATCGAGCCGTGAACACCGGCGACGTGCCGTACGAAGAAGTGGTGACGTTCTACCTCGATTCGCCGGGCGCCGAGCCGCAGCCGGAGCTTTGAGGCAGACGGTGAGCTCGATGAGGAGCCCGCCGGAGCTGCTATCCCTTCAATGGCGCTGCATCGTCACGGCCGCGTACGCATCCGCCAGCGCCGCTTGTGCCTGCTTCGCAGGCGCTTCCCGATCACTGCTCAGCTCACGTCCGTGATTCGAGCGATCGCGCCGTCGCGAAACTCGAACTCCGACCGGCCGCGAAGATGGAGCACCTGACCCCGCTTCAGGCCGTTCGGCAGGTCGCTCGCCACCACGGCACGAAACGCGATCGACGCCACGGCGCGATCGCCGTCGACCGAGAACGACTCGACCACTTGCCGCCGCTCGGAGAAAAAGGCGAGCGACTGCCGAGCGAGCGCCGCGAACTCGTCCACGCCGCGGGTGCTCAATGCCCATCCACGGATAGTACGCCCGACGCTCGGATCGCACGAGCACCCGCTGTAACGCCTCGGCCGCGTGCCCGCTCCGTTGCCCGGCGCCGCTCGCCGCTCAGGCCACGCGCTTCAGCACGCGCTTCGGTGCCGCCTCGAAGTGCGTGGAGTACAGCGTGAGGCCCGTGAAGGCGATACCCCCCACCAGGTTGCCGAGGACGGTCGGAATCTCGTTCCAGACGAGATAGTCGATAACGGAGAAGCCGCCGCCCATCATCAGCGCGGACGGAAACAGGAACATGTTGACGATCGAGTGCTCGAACGTCATCGCGAAGAACACCATCACCGGCATCCACATGGCGATGACCTTGCCACTGACCGACGTGGAAATCATCGCGCCCACCACGCCGGTGGAGACCATCCAATTGCAGAGCATGCCGCGGACGAACAGCGTGAGCATGCCGGCCGCGCCGTATTCCTTGTAGCCGAGCGTGCGCGCCTCGCCTATGCCTGCGATGGCCTTGCCGACGGCATTCGGCTCCGTTGAGAAACCGAACGTGAACACGATGGACATCAGCACAGCCACCGTCAGCGCGCCGGCAAAGTTGCCCACGAACACGAGCCCCCAATTCCGTAGCACGCCGCGCAGCGTCACGCCCGGACGCTTGTCGAGCCAGGCGAGCGGCGACAGCACGAACACGCCGGTCAAAAGGTCGAAGCCGAGCAAGTACAGCATGCTGAAGCCGACGGGAAACAGCGCCGCGCCGATGAGCGGTGAGCCCGTCTGCTGCGTCATGGCCACCGCGAACGCGGCCGCGAGCGCGAGTATCGCGCCGGCCATGTAGGCGCGGATCAGCGTGTCTTTGGTCGACATGCAGATCTTCGCTTCGCCGGCGTCGACCATCTTCGCGACGAACTCCGAGGGGGCAAGGTAGGACATGTTGCGCTTCCTATGCTCCGGAAAAAGAAGAGCCGCCGCAGCAGGACACGGAATCTCCTGCTGACGGCGGCGTTGCCTGGTCGACCCGCTGTTGGATCGATTGCGCGTGGATGAGCAAGAGCTATGCCATGGCGGCGAACGGGCGGCGGAACGCGCCGGAACCGCGGCGGGCGGCGGGTTGCAGCGAGGCGAAGCGCGGCGCGAGCCCCTTTGCGGAAGTCCAAATCGCATCGAAATGGTGCGCCCGCGCGCGGCGCATGCTCCGAAACTGGTCACGCAGCGCCTAGCCGCCCGCTCTTACCGGCGCCCTCGGAAGCGTCGCAGCACGGCCCACCGGCCTCCTGCGCGCAACATCTCCGACTCGGTGAAAGCTCTGACTACTGCGTCCAACCAGCTCCTTCCGCCTGTGGCACGACTCTTGTATCGAGCGCGAAGCATGTCGCGCCGCTGAACGAGGCGCGGCATTGGGTCCATCGGCGGGCCCGACAGATCAGCAACGCCGCTGGTAGCGCTTCGACCACGAAGCGTCGACCAGCGGCTTTTCCTTTTGGTGCAGCGAGAAGCGACGATCACGCGACCCAGGAGCGAACGAAATGACGGAACGAGTGTTGCCGAAGGCGACCGCCAGGAGAGATCGAATGGCAAAACCAAACGCCTCGAAGGTCGTTGGAGGCGCGTGGCACATCGTCCGGCGGCTCGCGGTGCTCGCGCCGCTCGCATGCGGCGCGAACGCCGACGCGGCCGAGACCTCGATCCAGGCGCTCCGCGAATCGGACTTGCTGGTCGATTTCAGGCTGCGGTACGAGAACGTCGATCAAGCCGGGATCGCCGAAGCGGCGGACGCCCTCACGGGCCGTCTCCGGCTCGGCGTGCAGACGGCGCCCTTGCGGAAGACCTCGCTGCTCGGGGAAGCCGTCTGGATCGAGGCGCTTCGCGACGGCTACAACGACACGCTCAACGGCGCGACGCAGTACCCCGTCGTCGCCGATCCGGACGACCTCGTCGCGATCAACCGCTTCGCGCTCGTGAACGAGTCGCTGCCCGGCACGAAGCTGACGGTCGGCCGCCAGCGGATCGTTCACGACGACGCCCGCTTCGTCGGCAACGTCGGCTGGCGGCAGCACGAGCAGACCTTCGACGCGCTCCGCGCGGAGATCGACGCGGCCGCGAAGCTCGACCTCACGTACGCGGCGCAGATCAACCGCGTGTTCGGTCCGGATTCGCCGCAGGGAAAGTGGGAGGGAGACGTCGTCCTCGCGAGCATGAGCATTCCAACGCCGGCCGGCGCTCTATCGGTCTTCGACCACTATCTCGACATCGACGAGATGCCGGCGGCGTCGACGAATACCGCCGGCTTGCGGCTCAGCGGCTCGAGGCCGCTCGGCCGGCTCCAGGCGAGCTACGCGCTCGGCATCGCCCGGCAATCGGACGTCGCAAACAATCCGGCGGATATCGCCGAGACGTGGTCGCTGATCGAGGGCGGGCTCTCGTTCGGGAAGCTCGGGGTCTGGGCCGGCATCGAGACGCTCGGCGGCGACGGCACGGTCGCGTTCACGACGCCGCTCGCGACGCTGCATGCGTTCCAGGGCTGGGCCGACAAATTCCTCGCGACGCCGCCGGACGGCATCGAGGATCGCTATCTCAGGCTGTCGTACGCGCTGCCGAAGGACGGTCCGTTCACGGCGGTGAGCCTGCTCGGGCTGTACCACGACTATGCGGCCGATGCGAGCAGCGCGGAATACGGCGACGAGCTGAACCTCCAGCTCGTCGCCCGCACGCCGCGACTCGTGCTTACGCTGAAGTACGCGACCTATCGAGCAGCCGCGCTGCTCACGGACACGGACAAGCTCTGGATGTCGCTGGACGTTGCGTTCTGAGAGAGCCGCTCGCAACGGGCAAGCTGCCCGTCGTGTGCGCGCGGCGCGTCGACACGGGGCTCGACTGCGTAACGCACGCACAAGAAGACGACTGCAACGATCAGGAATGCACCGCCGGGCCGCGAAGCGGTACGCGACGGCGAGCGCCGCAAGGAACGCCTGCCGCGCGATCGCGAGCAGCAGCGCCGCGTCGTCGTCCGCCGCATACACAGCGGCGGCCATGAGCAGCGTCATCGTCACCACGTCGAGCGCCGATTCGAGCCACCCCACGCCGCGGGCTGGGCACGGCGAACGGTTCACGGGTCCTCTTCGGTCGAGGGGCTCACCTGCGTAGACGATGCGCCGGTCGAGCGTCGGACGTTCCAAAAGTCGGCTTTTTTCAACGAGTACCTTCGCGATAACGACATCGATCGCATGGTCACGGTCAACCTTCATCGTGACCGCGAGAGCAAATCACGCAGCTGAGCGTTTTCAGAGGCGTTGGCAAGGAGCCATCCTCGAAGGGGGACATAGAGCTGCTCGAGCAGGTGAAGCCGCATCTCCTCGTTGCCGCTCGCAACTACTGTTCGCTCCGCTCGCTCCTTGCGTTCAAGGCAACGACCGAGCACGCGCTCGACAATCTCGCTGCGGCGCTCTTCGCCATCGATCGCAACGGAGTCCTGGTCCACGCGAACCGGCCAGGCGACGAGATACTACGAGACGGCATTTGGCTCTCGTCGCTCGGCGGCAGGCTCTGCCCTGGGACGGGCCTCGGCAACGCCGAGAGCTGCGCCGCAGCCATCCGCGATCTCATCGCCGGTACCGGCGCGACGGTCATGCTCGTGCTCGGCTCGAGCGGCACCCAGCGGGTCCTGCTCGCGACCCCGATCGCCACCGCCCCTCCGTTCTCCGGGTCGGTGCGCCCGAGCGCGATCGGTTTGCTTTGGCTACTCCCCGATCGGCCGAGCCCGACGGCCGTCGGACACATGGCGCGGCTGTTCGAATTGACGCCGGCAGAATCGCGGTTGCTCGGACAGCTCGCCGGCGGTGCCGAGCTCAGGGCCGCCGCGGACGCCCTCGGGATCAGCGTTCACACGGCCCGCAACGAGCTCGAGGCGAAGAGCTTGATCATGATTTCATCTCTTCGTCGTGTTTATCGAAAAGGCGGCGCGGCCGAACGTTCCCCCTATTGCCACGCGACGCGGTCCCACGTTCCGCCGTCCCAAACGAGCCCGGGCAACACGACGGTCAATTGCAGCGCGAACGTGGTCGAACCGGCGCCGTCGGACGCAGTGATCGTGTACGTCGCCGGCCCGCTCGCAGCGGTCGGCGTTCCGCTGATCGCGCCGCTCGTCGCGTTCAAGGTGAGCCCGGGAGGGAGCGCTGGAGAGACGGTATAGCTCGTGACGCTGCCCGTGACGGTCGGAGTCAGCACCGCGATCGGCGTATCGACCGTCGCCTCGACCGGGGATGGGTAGGAAAGGCCGGAGGGCGGCGCAACGGCTTGTCCTCCGCCTCCGCCTCTGCCTCCGCTTCCGCCCCGCCACCTCCGCCGCCGCATGCCGCAGGCACCCTCCGCACAGCGGCACGAGCACGATCGACACGACGGCTCCGAAGCGACGCATATCGACTGCACCTGAGAGTTCTTATTCTTCGATGTTCTTGCTTCCGAGGAGGACGACGTGCTCGTCGTCGACACCGTCGGCTTCGCGCCCGGCGTGCTGTCGCCGCCCGTGGTGCACAGCGACCGATTGCACGTCGTCGAACGGTTCTGGCTCGACCCGGCCGGACCCACGCTGATGCGGAGCTACACGGCCGAGGATCCCGTCTACTTCGTCGGCACGTACACCGGCAGCGACATGCTGCCGCCTGCCGACGTGCCGTACTCGCCGGACGAGTGCAAGGGGGAGCTCACGTTCATCGACTGCTCGAACCGCAGCCTTCCACGCCCGAGGCGCCGGCTCCTGCGAAGCCTTGGCGGAAGTTCTGGGATTGAGCCGCGGAACCGCTCTCAGACGCGGTCGACGGCTTGCCCGACACCCTCGGCATGGGCGCAGTGGGCGCAGCAATACATGTAGGCACCCGCTTCCACGCCGTGGCCGATGATGCGGTTGCCGCAATGCTTGCACTTGGGAGCTAGGGCGTTGATGGCGCACTCGAACGAATCGAACGTGTGTGCGCTGCCGTTCATCGTGACGAGAAAGGCCTTGTCGTAATCGTTGCCGCACGTCTCGCACCTGGCCATTTCGCACCTCCGTTTTTTGCTCGCGCCCGAAGCGGGCGGCCGCCGTTCGGCGGACCGCCCTAGTGCCGCACGTTACGCCGCTTTCACCGCGATGTGCTTGACCTTGTCCTGGGCCTCCTTGGTCTTCGGCAGGTCGATCGTCAGCACGCCGTTGCGGAAAGAGGCTTCGATCTTGGACGTATCGACGCTCGCGGGGATCTCGATGCTGCGTCGAAACGCGCCATACACACGCTCGCGGCGGTAGAACTCCCTGTCCTTCGTCTCCTTGTCTTCCTTCTTCTCGCCCCTGATCGTCAGAATCTGGTCGGACAACGTGACGTCCACGTCCTTCTCGTCCATGCCGGGCAGCTCGACGCTGACGTGAAACGCCTTGTCGTCCTCCGCTATGTCGAGCTGGGGCACGAGCTCGCGCCGCGTCCAGTAATCCGGCAGCAGCGACGTCGCCTCGCTCTCCCCCCATATACGCTCGAACAAGCGATCCATGTCGCGGTGCAATGCCTCGATCTCGCGCCGAAAGCTCTCGAACGGGCGCTCCTCACGCTGAAAGCGACGCAATCCACCCCATCTCCAGGGCACCATGTCTCCAAAAGCCATGGCAATCCTCCTGTTGATTGTCACGTGAGCTACGGTCGCAACATAGCGCCGGCCACCAGGTCAGTCGAGCTACGAGTTCTACGTAGTCCCGTACGTCGCGGTACGCGCACTCGTGCAGCGCATGCGAGCTCCGAGGAGGCGGCACTCTTCTCCCGCCGCGGCAGCATCCGGCGCAGCGCGCCGCGCAAGCGCACGCACGAAGCTACGCTTGCAAAAAGTGCGCCTCGAACCAGCCCGCGGCGTGACGTGCGACCTCGTCCAAGGCACCGGGCTCCTCGAACAAGTGGGTGGCTCCGGGCACCACGACCAGCTCCTTCTCGCAGCGCAGCGAGGCGAGCGCGTGCTCGTTCAAGCGCAGCACCTGATGATCCTCCCCGCCGACGATCAACAATGTCGGCGCGCGCACTCGCTCGAGCGCGTCGCCGGCGAGATCCGGCCGCCCGCCTCGTGAAACCACTGCGCGGATGGTGTGCGGCGCTTCCGCGGCGGCCACGAGCGCCGCCGCAGCGCCCGTGCTGGCGCCGAAATAGCCCAAGGCCGTGCCCGGGCGCTCCCGCTCGAGCCATTCGGCAACGGCCGCGAGGCGCGGCGCGAGGAAACCGATGTCGAAGCGATACCGTGCCGTTGCCCTGTCGGCACGCTCCTCGTCCGCCGTGAGCAAGTCGAAAAGCAGCGTGCCCAGGTGACGCTCCCGCAGATAGCGCGCAACACTGCGATTGCGGGGGCTGAAGCGGCTGCTGCCGCTGCCGTGCGCGAAGATCACGATGCCGCTCGCGCCTTCGGGCACCTGCAAGTCGCCCTGCAGCACCGCGCCGCGCGTGCGAATCTCCACCTCGCCGCCGAAAGGCATCACCCTCGCCTCGCCGCGCGCTGCGCGACGAGCACTCGCGCGCAGCCCCACCGTCCACCATGAGAACGGCTTCGCTCCCGATCCATGGCGATGCCTCCGTCGATCCATCCGACGAAATACAACCTAGCAAAAACGCACGCGCACGTCGCCCTCGAGACGGGTGCGCTGCGAGCGCCGGCTGCAATGGCCGCTGCGCCAGTTCCGGAACGCGGGATTTCGCCGCCGCAGCCTCGCCTATCGAGGTGGGCCGAACTCCGAGAGACTTTGGAACAACGCGAACAGCTCCGCCTGCGAATGCACGTTACATTTCCGGAACGTGCGCTTCAGGTGGCTGCGAACCGTCTCCGGCGCGAGCTTCAGACGCTGGGCGGCTAGCCGCACCGTGGCGCTGCGAAACAGCTCCGTCGCGACGCTGATTTCCCTCGGGGTCAAGCCGAAGACGTCGTGCAGCGCCTCGTGAGGCGGCGTGCGCGGCGCGGTACGCGCCACCGCGTGGAGGAGAAAACGGTGCGCGATGCTCTGCACGCCGGGCGGGCGCTCCAGTGGGCACACGAGAAGCAACCATTCCCGGTCGCGCTGCGCCAGGCGCAAACCGCGACATCCGCCGCCGGAGACATTTGCACGACGGTATGCGGCGACGATTCGGCGCAGCTCGGCATCGGCTTTCGGACCGAGCCGCAGCTTGCGGCCGCACTCTGCGAGTCCGTCGCGCCCCCCGATCGCCTGCGCTGCGCGATTCTTGTAGAGCAACGTGGGCTCTTCGTCGATAACGAGCAGGGGGTCGCGGTGGCAGTCGAGCACGGCGGCAGCGTCACCGCCCGCCCAGGCGTCCCAACCGATCGCGGCTGGCCAGGACATTTGCGATGAGGCGGCCAAGACCGTGCCCGACTTTCCCCGCTACGAAAAGGCGGAGCAACCATAGCACAGGATGCCCCCACACAGGGCCGCGGCGTAGGCGCGGGACGGCCCGCGCCGACGGGACCCCGGGCGTGCTAGAACAGCGTGTAGATGAACGGCGCGACGACCGAGCCCTGGGCGAGCACCATCAGGCAGCCGAGCAGCACCATCACGATGATGATCGGCGCGAGCCAGAACTTCTTGCGCACGCGCATGAAACCCCAGAGATCGGCGAGAAGATCCAGCATCAGGCTTCCTCGAGACAGTCGCGGATAGCAGCCCGCGGCAAACGCGCATCGCGCTTCGTTCGCGAGAGGCGCTCCTCCCCAGCCGCGGCGACGATGCTGCCGGCGCGCAGCCACGTGGCGGCGCCGTCGTAATGCACGGCCTGGCCGGGCACCGCCGTCACGGCCCGCCTCCGGCGCCGGCAGCGGGCGGACTCGGCACGCCGCTGCGTCGCTCGACTGCCGCCGTGAGCTCCGCTGCCACGACCGGCAGCAGCGCATCGGCGAGGACGCGGTGGCCGCGCGGCGTGAGGTGCCTGTCCGCATAGTAGTAGAGGCCACCCTCGCCCGACTCGTGCGCCGAGCGGAGGGCGTCGAAAGTATCGAAGTATGGAACGCCGAGCCGCAAGAGCGTCTCCCGCAGAGCGTCTTCCACGTCGTAGTTGAGCGGCTCGATGTTCTTGATGACGGCGAGCGGATCGACCTTGTTGTGGTCGGGAATCGAGATCACGAGCAGCCTCGAGCCGACCTCGCGCGCGCGGCGCAGCAGCAGCTCGAACGCGTTCGCGGCGACGGTCCACGCTTGGCGGAGCTGCTCTTCCGTTTGGATGTCCCGCGCCGAAATGCCGAGATAGCGATAGCGGACCCCCTTGAGCCCTTCCTTGACGAGCTCCCGCGTGTAGTACAGCGGTCCCCGAGCCGACGGCCGCTCGACATGGCCCGTGCGGCTCGCGAGCGGATCGAACGCCGCCGGCACGACGAGGTCTGTCCTCACGACACGCCCGTCGGAATCCACGGTGAACGATGGCGCACCGGCCTCGAGGTTGTCCTCGAGGTCGTTCCAGAAGAAGACGACGACGGTCAGGTCGGGGCGCAGTGCCGGTCCGAGCGCGTCGAGAAGCGCAAGCTCCTCGAACTGCCCGTAGCCGTTGACCCCGGCATTGACCACCTCGACGCCGGGAAGGGCGGCGGCTACCCGGTTGACGAAAGTCTCGTCGTCCGCGACGCCCATTCCATACGTGAACGAGTCGCCGAGGAACAGCACGCGCGGAGCACGCTTGTGCGCGGCCACTACGCCAAGCGCGGATCCGGCGCGGAAACCCTGCGGCGTGTGCGCGAACGGGTGCGCGTATTCGACGGTGTGCCGTACACCGGCGATTCCCGGTATCGGCGCCACACCGTAGACGGGATGCGGCTCGAACGCCTGCGTAGAGCGCAGCGACGGAGGCGTCCAGGCAAGCCGGAGCAGCATCTCGCACAGCGCGAACGTCGCGACCACGCTCAGAACGGCCAGCACGGCGGACCCGAGGCAACGTGCCGCCAGCGAGACCTGACGCGGGCTGGCCCGGCCTGACTGACGCTGGCCGATCGGTTCCGACGGCCGAAGTTGCCGTTGCAGCATCTGCACCCGGGAACAGGGGTTCGTGGTGCGCGCTCGCGCGGATCCCCCGGCCGGTTCGGCGCTAGAGCCCGCGGTGCGATCGACGCGGAAATCTATGCCGGAGGCTGGACAGCCGCATCCCCCAAATGGGTGAGAACCCCGAATTTTTTCCCAAAGCGTTCGCGCCGTCACACCCGGCGACGGTCGCCGAGCGCGAGCACGAGCCGAGCGGAGACAGCGTCACGCGCCCGCCGCCGGCCGATCTGGGAGCCGGGCCGGTCTCGACCGGCCCCGCGTTCCGCACGGCGCGCATCGCCGGAGCACCTGCGTTGCACGACGGCCGTCCTCGAGCCGCCGAGTCGACGTAGTTGGCATGCCGGGAATTCCTTGCCGGTGCGCTTCCCGGTTGGCGATAATCCGCGCCGCCCAACTTCTGCGGATACCGCAGCATCATCGACAAACCGGACCTCGGCGTTGTCCCCCACGTATATCCTCGGGATCTCCGCGTACTATCACGACAGCGCCGCCGCCCTGATTCGCGATGGCGTGATCGTCGCGGCCGCCCAGGAGGAGCGCTTCACCCGGCGGAAACACGATCCGCGGTTCCCCGCCAACGCCGTTCGCTATTGCCTGTCCGAAGCCGGCATACGCCTGACGGACGTGGCCGACGTCGTCTTCTACGACAAGCCGCTCGTCAAGTTCGAGCGGCTGCTCGAGACGTACCTCGCCTATGCGCCGAAAGGCTTGCGGTCGTTCATCGCCGCGATGCCGGTGTGGCTGAAGGAGAAGCTGTACCTGAAGGCCACGCTGCGACGCAATCTGGCCGAGCTGGGCGGAATGCCGCAAAAGGCGCTACCGCCCCTGCTGTTCGCCGCTCACCACCAATCGCATGCCGCATCGGCGTTCTTCCCGAGCCCGTTCGAGAGCGCCGCCGTGCTCTGCATGGACGGGGTCGGGGAATGGGCCACCACGACCGCATGGCTCGGCAGCGGCCACCAGCTGCAACCCCTGTGGCAGATCGACTTTCCGCACTCCCTGGGCCTGCTCTATTCGGCCTTCACCTACTACACCGGCTTCAAGGTCAACTCGGGCGAGTACAAGTTGATGGGGCTCGCTCCCTATGGCGAGCCGCGCTACGTCGACGCCATTCGGGAGCACATCGTCGACATCAAGGAAGACGGGTCGTTCCGCCTGGACATGTCGTATTTCAACTATTGCACCGGGCTGACGATGACGAACGACCGCTTCCACGAGCTGTTCGGTGGTCCGCCTCGCAAGCCCGAGACGCCGCTCACGCAGCGCGACATGGACATCGCGGCTTCCATCCAGAAGGTCACCGAAGACGTCGTGCTGCGTCTGGCCCGGACGCTCAGGCGAGAAACGGGGTGCTCGAACCTCTGCCTCGCCGGCGGCGTGGCCCTCAACTGTGTGGCGAATGGCTTGCTGCGGCGCCAGCGGATCTTCGACGATCTGTGGATACAACCGGCCGCGGGGGATGCAGGAGGCGCCATCGGCGCCGCTCTCGTGTCCTGGTACGACCGCCACGCCGACGCCCGCCGCGTGAACGGGCGAGACGCCATGTTCGGCTCCTTTCTCGGCCCCCGCTACGACGCCGGCCAGATTGCCGCGGCGCTCGATGCCTGCGGCGCGGTGTACGAGGTGGTCGACGATGCGGCGCTGTTCCCGAGGCTCGCGAAGTTGCTAGCGGCCGAAGCGGTCGTCGGCTGGTTCCAGGGGCGAATGGAGTTCGGACCGCGTGCGCTCGGGGGCCGTTCCATCATCGGCGATCCGCGATCCCCCAGGATGCAGTCGGTGATGAACCTCAAGATCAAGTACCGCGAATCCTTTCGCCCATTCGCGCCGGCCGTGCTTGCCGAGCGCGTTTCGGAGTACTTCGAGCTCGACGGCCCGAGCCCCTACATGCTGCTCGTGGCCCCGGTCAAGGCCGAGCGGCGCGTGCAGATGAGCGCCGATCAGGAGCGTCTGTTCGGCATCGACAAGCTCAACGTGGCTCGCTCCGACATACCGGCCGTCACCCACGTGGACTACTCGGCCCGTATCCAAACCGTCCACGAGGAAACCAATCCGCGCTTCTACAAGCTCTTGAAGGCGTTCGAGGCCGAAACCGGTTGCGGCGTGCTCGTCAACACGTCGTTCAACGTTCGCGGCGAACCCATCGTCTGCACGCCGGAGGACGCCTACCGCTGCTTCATGCGCACCGAGATGGACTACCTGGTGCTCGAAAATTTCCTCCTCGACAAGCGCCGGCAGCCGGCGACCGAGAAAGACGAATCATGGAAGACGCAGTTCGAGCTGGACTAGGGACCGCGACGACATGACGGAACGAGCCCAGGTCGTATCCCCCCGGGAGCTGCGCAAGTTCGGCCTCGTGATGGCGGTCATGATCTCGCTGTTTTTCGGCGTGCTGATCCCATGGATATGGAGCACGGCGGTGTCCCCTATCGTGTTCGTGGTTTCCGGCGTGTTCGCCGTCGTCGCGGCGGTGGCGCCGATCCTCTTGAAGCCCGTGTACTTCGGCTGGATGAAGGTCGGCACGATTGTCGGCTCGATAAACACACGGGTCCTCCTCGCGCTGCTGTTCTTCCTGTTCTTCGTGCCGCTCGGCTTCCTGCTCCGGCTGTCGCGCGACCCGATGCGGCGCAAGCTCGATCGGTCCCTTCCCACGTACCTGGAGCGCTCTGCCCAGCCGGTGCGCAACCACCTCGACAGGCCGTACTGACGCCACACCTACCGCGCGCTCGGCCTTGACGGTGCCGCTGCTCGTCCAGCCCCCTCGGGCTGCTGCCGGTTGAAGCAGCACCCGGCACACGCTCGGCCTGCTGGCCACTGGTCTCCTCCTCGCCGGCTTGCCGGTACGCAGACGAGATCCGGTCCTCTCGCGGGAGCTCGCCCTGACGTGCGGGCATGCGCCCGGTGCGTCGTAGAGCTTCACCCCGACTCTCGTTCTCGAGCGACCGTGGTCGCCACCCCTACGGAGCGGGGACGCTTCCGGCGTGCCGCCCCCCGCGGTGCGACCCTGCCTCGGGCCAGCTTGCCCCAGCGGGTAGCCGCCGACAACCGCGTACGGGGATGTGCACCGATTGCACTTCGATTCTCGGCGCGTCATCGTGGCGGGTCGTGAGGTGCGCCCGTGTCGGCCGTCGTTCCGCGAACCGTGTTGCTCTTCCTGCTCGCCGCCGTGCTCCTGTACGTCGCGTTCGCGGGATTCCTGTTCGTGCTGCAGCCGCGGCTCGTGTACTTCCCCACGGTCCCCGGCCGAGAGCTGACCGCCACACCCGCCGACATCGGGCTCGCCTACGACGAGGTGCGCTTCACGGCCGAGGACGGCGTCGAGCTGCACGGCTGGTACGTGCCGGGACCGCGGCCGGACGCGAGCGTGGTCATCTTCTGCCACGGCAACGCCGGCAACATTTCCCACCGGCTCGAATGGCTGTCGATGCTCCACGGCACGGGTCTGGGTGCGCTGCTCTTCGACTACCGCGGCTATGGCCAGAGCACCGGCAGCCCCGACGAGCCGGGCACGTATCGGGACGCGCGCGCGGCGTGGGACTACCTCGTCGGCGAGCGGGGCATCGAGCCCGGCCGCATCGTGATCTTCGGCGAGTCGCTCGGCGGGGCCATCGCCGCGCACCTCGCGAGCGAGGTCGCGCCCCGCGCGCTGATCACGATCGCCGCCTTCAGCTCGGTCCCGGACCTCGCCGCGGACTTGTACTGGTTCCTGCCCGTGCGCCTCCTCGCGCGCTTCGACTACGCCACCGCCCGCTTCGTGGGCGCCGTCGACGCACCCGTGCTGCTCATCCACAGCCGCGATGACGAGATCGTGCCCTTCTCCCACGCCGAGACGCTCTTCGCACGGGCGAAGGAGCCGAAGCAGCTCCTCGAGATCCGTGGCGACCACAACTCCGGCTTCATCGTGAGCGCCCGGCAGGTCGAGGCCGGCATCCGCGCGTTCCTCGAGCGGCATCCTCCCCGCTGATAGTCCGCCGTCGTTGTCCGCCCCCGCCGCCGGCGGCGGCCTTGCGCCGCCGGCGCCGGCCGTGGAATCTAGCCGCATGCGTCCGTTAGAGATCTCGTCTCCGCCGCCGATCCCCTCCGAGCTCTTCACCGATCCCGCCGCCGCCGTCGCGCGGCTCGAGGAGATTTACGAGCGCAACACCGCATACCTGCGCGAGCGCTTCGAGGCTTATGCGAACGGCCAGCCGCTCGAGACGCGCGTGCGCGCCGTCTATCCATTCGTGCGCATCACGACCGCCACCCACGCGCGCGTCGACTCGCGGCTTTCGTACGGCTTCGTTCACGGACCCGGCGTTTACGAGACGACCGTCACGCGGCCGGATCTGTTCCGGGCGTATTTCACGAACCAGATCGGCCTCCTGATCGCGAACCACGGCGTGCCGGTCGAGATCGGCGAGTCCGACGAGCCGATCCCGGTGCACTTCGCCTATCGGCGCGACGTGAGCGTCGGCGCCGATTTCGGCGCGCCCACGTCGCGCCGTCCGTTGCGCGACTTCTTCGACACGCCGGACCTCGCCGTCATGGACGATGCGATCGTGAACGGCACGCTGCCGCCCGACGCGTCGTCGCCGGCGCCGCTCGCGTTGTTCCGCGCGGCGCGGGTCGACTACTCCCTGCATCGGCTGCATCACTACACCGGGACCGATCCAGAGCACTTCCAGAACTTCGTCATCTTCACGAACTATCAGTTCTACGCCGACGCCTTCGTCCGCATCTGCCGCGAGCGCATCGCCAGGGGCGAGCCGGGCTGCGACGCGTTCGTCGAGCCCGGCAACGTGATCACACCGAGCGCGCGATTCGCGGCTTCGGCCGCGAGCTCCGGCGCCCCGCCGACGCGCCCGCCGCAGATGCCCGCGTGGCATCTCGTCGGGCCGGACCGGGACGGCATCACGATGATCAACATCGGCACCGGCCCGTCGAACGCCCGCAACATCACCGACCACGTCGCCGTGATGAGGCCGCATGCCTGGCTGATGCTCGGTCATTGCGCCGGGCTCAGAGGCTCGCAGCAGCTCGGCGACTACGTGCTCGCGCACGGCTACGTCCGCGAGGACCACGTGCTCGACGAGGAGCTCCCGCTCTGGGTGCCGATCCCGGCGCTCGCCGAGGTGCAGGTGGCGCTCGAGCAGGCGGTCGCGGAAGTGACCGGGCTCACCGGCTTCGAGCTGAAGCGCGTCATGCGCACGGGCACCGTCTGCAGCGTCGACAACCGCAACTGGGAGCTCGGCGATCACGTCGCCACGATCAGGCGCCTGTCGCAGTCCCGCGCGATCGCCCTCGACATGGAGTCCGCCACGATCGCCGCGAACGGCTACCGCTTCCGCGTGCCCTACGGCACGTTGCTCTGCGTCTCCGACAAGCCGATCCACGGCGAGATCAAGCTCGCGGGGATGGCGGGCGAGTTCTACCGGCAGCGCGTCGGCCAGCACCTCGAGATCGGCCTTCGCGCGATCGAGAAGCTCAAGGCACATGAGCGCGAGCGGCTGCACTCGCGGAAGCTGCGCAGCTTCGCGGAGGTGGCGTTTCGGTGAGCGGTGTGACGCTTCCGAGACGCCCGCGCGCCTTTGAAATTCGTCATACCTCGTAATACGTTGTGAGCGGCGGCGTCCCGGGGGCAGTGATCTCCTCGAGAAGGAGAGGACGATGCACGACAAGAAGATCGGACCGGCCACGACCTTGATCCTGCTCGCCACGGCCGCGCTGGGGCTCGCGCCTCCCGCGGCGAAGGTCGCAGCAGCCCCGGACGTCTACGGCGACATCGCGTTCACCGCGCTCCGGCTCACGCTCAAGTTCGTGAAGCCGAACCGATAACGTAGACTGTCGCGGTGGGGGCCGCCCGACGGGAGGGGGAGTTTCCGATGGCCACGAGCGTGACCGCGCAACCCGCAACCGCCGCGAGGACGTTCAGCGGCTCCTTCTATTTCTGGATGGTCCTGCTGATGGCGTTCTTCGTGTTCGGCGGCTTCGGCATGACCTACTGGTACCCTCTGGCCGCCGGCACGTTCCCCCCGGCGCCGCCCGTGGTGCACTTGCACGGCGCCACTTACTTCAGCTGGATGGTGCTGCTCGTCGCGCAGGCGACGCTCGTGAACGTCCGCAACGTGTCGCTGCATCGCAGCCTGGGGCTCTTCGGCATCGCGCTCGCGACCGCCGTGATCATCATGGGCGCCCTCATCACGATCCTCGGCGCCTCGCGCGCGAGCGGCGGGGCGGCGCATGGCATCTATCTCGGCATCGCGGCGGTCACGGGCTTCGGGCTCCTGTTCACGCTCGCGATCCGCAACGCGCGCCGGCCCGACGTCCATCGCCGGCTGATTCTGTTCGCGATGCTGCCGCTGCTGCCCCCGGGCATCCATCGCCTGTACATGGTGCCGCTCGGTCTGCAGACCTTCCCGGTGGTCGCGATGTACCTCACGCTCGACGCGATGGCCTTGGCCATCATCGTCCACGAGTGGCGCCGCCACGGCACGATCGGCAGGCACACGTGGATCGGCGCCGGCTGGATCCTGCTGCAGCAGGCCGTGCACTGGGCCATCATCGACACGGCGTTCTTCGCCGGCGTCGTCGAATGGCTCGGCGCCCTCGCGCGCTACCGCTGACGCCGACGATCGTGAGCGCGCCCCTCCCCCGGCCGACGCTTCGCAGCGCCGGCCTCTCGCCGCCGAGGCGGTCGAACGATCTCACGCGCAGGACGGTTCCAGGCCTCAGCGGCGGTACCGGGTAAACTACGCCCCGCGATGGTCGAGACCCTGCGCAACATCCATCCGCTGCTGCCGCCGCTCGCCGGGCTCGCCGTGCTCGCGCTCGTGGCGCTCGCGGCCGATCTCGTCGTGCGGCGGCTGCTGCTCCGCGCCGTGCGGGCGCTGGTGCGGCGCACGCGGCTGGCCTGGGACGACGCGCTCACCCGCAACGACGTGCTCGGTCGCCTGGCGCAGATCGTGCCCGCGTTGATCGTCCTGTCGGGCGTCCACCTCGTGCCGGACCTCGACGAGGGGGCGGCGCGCGTGATCCGCAACGTCGCGTCCGCCTACGTCGTGCTGATGCTGACGCTCGCGCTCTCGGCGCTCCTCGGTGCCGCGAACCGCATCTACGAGACCTACCCGATTTCCCGCGCGCGGCCCCTGAAGGGCTTCGTGCAAGTCCTCCAGCTCGTGGTCTTCGTGCTCGGCGGCGTGATGGTGGTGGCCACGCTGATGGAGCGCTCGCCGCTGCTGCTGCTGAGCGGCCTCGGCGCGATGACCGCGATCCTGATGCTCGTCTTCAAGGACACGCTGCTCGGCCTGGTCGCGAGCGTGCAGCTCACCGCGCACGACATGGTGCGGGTGGGCGACTGGATCGAGATGCCGCAGGTCGGCGCCGACGGCGACGTCCTGGAGGTGAGCCTGCACACCGTGAAGGTGCAGAACTGGGACAAGACCATCACCACCATCCCGACCTACAAGATGATCTCGGAATCCTTCAAGAACTGGCGGGGGATGTCCGAGTGGGGCGGGCGGCGCATCAAGCGCGCCATCTATCTCGATCAGGCCTCGATCCGCTTCCTCGACGAGCGGGAAACGGAGCACTTCAAACGCTTCGCGCTGCTCAGGGACTACGTGACGGCGAAGACCGAGGAGCTCGAGCGCCACTACGCGAGTCTCGGCGAGGCAGGCCGCGAGCCCGTGAACCGCAGGCGGCTCACGAACGTCGGCACGTTCCGGGCGTACGTGTTCCACTACCTGAAGGCGCACCCGCGAATCAACGACCGGATGACGCTGCTCGTCCGCCAGCTGCCTCCCGGTCCGGAAGGGCTGCCGATCGAGATCTACTGCTTCACCAGCACGGTCGTGTGGGCCGAGTACGAGAACATCCAGTCCGACGTCTTCGATCACATCCTCGCGATCGTGCCGGAGTTCGGCTTGCGGCTCTTCCAGCGACCGGCGGGGGCGGACGTCGCCGCGGCGGTGGCCGGGCTGCAGCCGGCCGGGCACGGCCCCGCGCCGCTCCGGAGCTCGGCCGGCCGCTGATCGTCGCCGGCCGGCGCGCCTCCGGCGCCGGCTTGCGAGCGCCCGACGTCGGCCGCGGATGGCCGGCCCGGCCGCATCGGACGGCGACTTGGCGGCACGGCGATGTGCTACCGTCTCTCGCCGAGAAGAATGCGGCGCTCGACGGCGCAAAGGGGGTTGATCATGCGTTTCACCACGTGGCTCGGCGCGGCGGCGGCGCTGCTCGCACTCTGGGGCGGCGCCGGCCGGGCTCAAACGGCATGCGACCGGGCGTGCTTGACCGGCTTCGTCGACCGGTATTTCGAGGCGCTCGTCGCCAACGATCCTCGAGCCGTGCCGCTCGCTCGCAACGCCAAGCTCACGATGAACGGCCGGACGATGACCCTGGCCGACTCGTTCTGGGACGGCGCGGAGCGCGTCGTTTACCGCTGGGACATCGTGAACGCGCGCCGCGGCGACACCGGCACCGAAGCCGTGGTCCTGAACGACGACGGCAGCAAGACGATGCTCATGCTGCGGCTCAAGGTGCTGAACGGCCAGATCACGGAGGTGGAAACCATTCGCGCCAACGAAGGCGACGCGGATCGGCTGTGGGGACCGGACAACCTCACGGAGGTGTCGCCCGTGCTGCAGCAGTCGATCCGTCCGGCCGAGCAGGACTCGTATTATGGGTTGATCGCCACGGCCGAGAGCTACTGGCGCGCGTTCCAGACGAACGGCACGGAGCACTACCACCCCGCCAGGCTGCTGCCGGACGTGAAGCGCTTCGAGAACGGGCTGCAGACCACGGGCCTCGTGCGCGACGGCCGCTACGTGTCGGCGGCGCAAGGCTTCGACGAGGGCCGTTTCATCGGCCGCAACATCTGGGACCGGCGCTACCCGGTGGTCGATACCGAGCGCGGCATCGTGCTGTCGATCGTGCGCTTCGGGCTGCAGGAGGGCAGGCAGGCCGTCAATCCCGTCACGGCGAACGACCGCCTCGTCGGCGAGTTCTTCGTGGTCAAGTCCGGCCTGATCCAGGAAATCCACGCCGTCCTCTTCAACCTGCCCGATTCCGAGCCGACGGGCTGGGAGCCGGACTGGGGACCGGGCCGCGGCGGCTGGTGAGCGACCCTCCCGCGGCCACCGGCGCGCGGCGGCGCCGACGGCGTCGCGGCCGCCGCAAGCGGCCGGCCGATCCCCTCGCCCGCGCCCGGCAGATCGCCCGCGAGCAGCTCGGCGTTGGGCGGCTCAGGCCGGAGCAAGAGCGGGCGCTGCGCGCCATCGTCGGGGGGCAGGACACCCTCGTCGTGCTGCCGACCGGCTACGGGAAGTCGCTCCTGTATCAGACCGCCGCATTGCTGCTCGAGCGGCCGACGGTCGTCGTCTCGCCGCTCATCGCGCTCATGGCCGATCAGGAGCAGGCGCTCGCGCAGCGCGGTCTGCCCGTGATTCGCCTCGACAGCAGCCTGCGCGCGGCCGAGCGCCGCGCGGCGCTCGCGCGGCTCGTGCAAGGCGGACCGCTCGTCGTGCTGACCACGCCCGAGACGCTCGAGTCGGCGACCGTGGGGGAGCAGATCGCCGCGGCGCGTCCCGCGCTGCTCGCCGTCGACGAGGCCCACTGCATCTCCGAATGGGGACACGACTTCCGCCCCGCCTACTTGCGCCTCGCCCGGCACCGCGAGCGGCTCGGCAACCCGCAGGCGCTGGCGCTGACCGCGACGGCCACGCCGCGCGTGCGCGACGACATCGTGGCGCGCCTCGCCATGCGGCAGCCGGCGCTCGTGGTCGCGCCGCCGCACCGCAGGAATCTGCGCTTCGCCGTCCGCATCGCGCAGGGCAGCGCGAAGCTCGCCGCCGCCGGACGGTTGCTGCGGCGCTTGCGGCGGCCGGGAATCGTCTACTGCGCCACCACCGTCGACGTGGACCGCGTGTTCGGCGCCCTCGAGCGTGCGCGCATCCCGGCCCACCGCTATCACGGCAAGATGCGCAAGGCCGACCGCGCGGACGCGCAGGCGCGCTTCATGCGTCCCAAGAAACGCACCGTGATGGTCGCGACGAGCGCGTTCGGCATGGGCATCGACAAGCCCAACATTCGCTACGTGCTCCACTACCAGGCGCCGTCGTCGCTCGAGCAATACGTGCAGGAGTCCGGACGCGGCGGGCGGGATGGGCGGCCGTGCAGCTGCGTGCTGCTCTTCGACCCGGCCGACCTCGAGGTGCAGCGCTATCTGCTCGCCGAAAGCCGTCCCCGACAGGATCAGCTGCGGCGCGTGGCGGCGGCGCTGCAGGCTTGGGCAAACGAGCGGCGCACGGTGAACGTGGCGGATCTCGCCGACTCCGCCGCGGTGCCCGCGACGGCCGCGCGCTCGCTGTGCGCCCGCCTCGAGGAGATCGGCCTCGTCGAGCAGACGGCCGCCAGGGAGTGGCGGATCAAGGCGGGACCGGAGGAGTTCGCGGCGGGCGCCGAGGATCTCGCGCGCCGGCTCGACGTCGAGCGGCTCGCCGACGAGCGGCGCCTCGCGGCCGTGCGCGATTACGCCGAGAGCCGCGAGTGCCGCAGCGTCTTCCTGCGCCGCTATTTCGGCGAGCAGGACCCGCCGCGCTGCGGCACCTGCGATCGCTGCCGGGAGGCCGGCGCCGCATCGTAGCGGCCGATGGCACCCGCCCCACGCGCGTGCGAACATAGCCGCGTCATGGCAGTCGTTTTTTCTGCCGCGCGCCACGCCGGCGGGGCCGGCTTCGTCGCACGTCCGGCACTTTTCGAGCTGCTGCAGGGCGCGGCTCGCGTCACGGTAGTCTCGGCGCCGGCCGGAAGCGGTAAGACTTCGGTGCTGCGCGCCTGGGTGGCCGAGGCGGGTCTCACCGAGCGCGTGGCCTGGGTCTCGGTGCCGCGCGCACAACACGACGCGCAGCAGTTCTGGGCCCGCATCGTCGACGCGTTGCGCAAGACGACGCCCGGAGCGGCCCTGGTGCGCGTGCTCACGCCGGCGCCTTCCTTCGACGGCTGGGCGCTGGTCGAGCGGCTCCTCGAGGACCTGTCCGCGTCCGCCGAGCCGCTGTGGCTCGTGCTCGACGACCTGCACGAGGTTCGGAGCGACGAGACGTTGCGCCAGCTCGAGCTGCTGCTCTTGCGGGCGCCCGACACCATGCGGTTCGTGTTGTCCACCCGGCATGACCTGCGGCTCGGCCTGCACCGGCTGCGCCTCGAAGGGGAGCTCACCGAGATTCGCCGCGACGATCTGCGGTTCACGCTCGAGGAGGCCCGCGCGCTCATGGCCGGCTGCGGCGTGGCGCTCTCGGACGCCGCGCTCGAGCGGCTCGTGGCAAAGACCGAAGGCTGGGCGGCGGGCCTGCGCCTCGCGGCGTTGTCGCTCGTGCGGCACGCCGACCCCGAGCGGTTCGCCGCCGACTTCTCGGGCAGCGAGCGCACCGTCGCCGAGTACCTCCTCGCGGAAGTGCTCGACCGCCAGCCGGACGACGTGCGGCGGCTGCTGCTGCGCACCTCCATCCTCGACCGCGTGAGCGGCCCGCTGGCGGACCTCCTCACGGGCGGCTCGGGCGGCGAGCGGATCCTGCAGCAGCTCGAGGACGCGAACGCCTTCGTGGTAGCGATCGATCCCGGTCGCACCTGGTTCCGCTACCACCACCTGTTCGCCGACTTCCTGCGCGTCGAGTTGCGCCGCACGGCGCCCAACGAGCTCGCCCGGCTGCACTCCACCGCCGCCACGTGGTACGCGAGCCATGGGCAGCCGATCGAAGCCGTGCGCCATGCGCAGGCGGCCGACGATTGGGACCGGGCCGCGCGCCTGCTCTCGGACCACTGGTTCGAGCTCGTGCTCGACGGCCATGCCGCCACCGCCCACGACCTGCTGAGCCGCTTTCCGCCCGGCATCGTGGCCGCCAACGCGGAGCTCATCGCGCTCACCGCCGCGGGCGAGCTGAATCGCGGCTCGCTCGAGGAAGCGGAGCGGCACCTGCTGCTCGCGACGCAGGAGGCCGCTTCGGTGCCGGAGGAGCGCCGCAAGCGCTTCGAGGTGATCCTCGCCGCGCTGCGCCTGTCGCTCGCGCGCCAGCGCAGCGACCTTCCGGCCGCGATCGAAGAAGCGCAGCGAGTGCTCGCGCCCCCGCCGACGCCGGCTGCCGCACCGCTCGGGCTCGGTGAGGATCTACGCGCGCTGGCCCTGATCAGCCTGGGCGCGGCCGAGTTCAACGCGCTGCGCATCGACGAAGCGAAGCAGCACCTCGAGCAGGGCATCGCCCTCGCCCGCCGGATCGAGCGGCCGTTCCTCGAGCTGAACGGCCTCGCGCACCTTGCCGCCGCCGAGAATTTCCGCTCCCTGGCGTTGGGCGTGGAGCGCGCGCGCGAAGCGATCGAGCTCGCGCGCAGGCACGGCTGGACGGACGAGCCGGTCGTCGCGCTCGCCTACGAGGCGCTGGCCGGCCCCATGGTGTGGCGCGGACGGCTCGAGGAGGCGGAAACCTTGCTCGCCCGCGCCGAGCGCGTGCTGCGCCCGGAGGTGGAGCCGGCCGTCGCCATGTTCCATCACCAGAGTCGCGGGCTGCTCGAGCTCCTGCGCGGCCGCCGCAAGGAGGCGCTGCGCGCCTTCGAAGCGGCGGAGCGGCTCAGGACGAGCCTCGGGCAAGGACAGATGTGGCCCACGATGATCGCCGCGCTCGAGCTGCCGATCCGGGCATGGCTCGGCGAGACCGAGCGCGTGGCGCAAGCCTTCGCGCAGCTCGACGAGCGCGCGCGCGACGACGCGCAGATGCGGGTCGCGCTCGCCTGGGTGCACCTGCTCGAGGGCGATGCCCGCGCGGCCACGGCCGCGCTCGCGCCCGTGCTCGATGGGTCCGTTCCAGTCGTGAACATGGCGTGGGACGGCCTGCACGCCTTCCTGCTCGAGGCGCTCGCACGGGAACGGCTCGGCGACTCCGCCGGCGCCGGGCGCGCCCTCGAGCAAGCGCTGCACCTCGCGGAGCCCGACGGGATGCTCTGGCCGTTCCTGCTGCACCCCGTGTCGGCGCTGCTCGAGCGTCAACAAAGATCCGGCACCGCCCACGCCGCCTTGGTGGCGCACATATTGGATCTGCGCGCCGCGGCCAAGGCCGCCCGCCGGGGCGGGCCCGGGCATCCGCACGAGCCGCTCACGGAGAGCGAGATCCGCGTGCTGCGTTACCTGCCGACCAACCTCTCGCTCCGGGAAATCGCGGGCGAGCTCGGCGTGTCCACGAACACCGTCAAGACGCACGTCCGGCACCTGTACGCGAAGCTGAACGCCCACGGGCGCAGCGAAGCCGTCGGCCGGGCGCGCGCGCTGGCGCTGCTCGCCCCTTCCGGGTACACGCTCGCGAACGCGGGCAAGAGGGCGGCAGGCGGCGTCGCCCCTCCGCGGGCGCCTCGCGCCGAGCCCCGCCGGCAGCGCTCCCTCACCCGAATCGGGTGATTCCGCACAGCCCGAAAGGGAGGCGTACTCACCCCCTTTTCGGCGACCCTCCGCGGAGCGCCGGCTACCGGTGCCGGTCGTTCCCGGAGAGAAGAAGACGTGAAGTCACTCGGCCAATCTGCTGTCGTTCCTGTGCTGCTCGGCGCGGCGTCCATGGCCGCCCACGATCTCGCGTCGGCCCAAGACGTCGGGCTCGAGGAAATCACCGTCACGGCGCGCCGGCGCGCCGAGTCCTTCCAGGACGTGCCGGTCACCATCACGGCCTTCAGCGAAGACGACATTCGCTCGGCCGGCATCGAGCGCCCGCGAGACTTCATCTCGCTGACGCCCAACGTCACGCTCGTCGAAACGCAGAATCAAGGCACGGCTTTCATCACCGTTCGCGGCATCTCGCAGGCGCGCAACAGCGAGCCGTCGGTGGCCGTGCTCGTCGACGGGGTGCTGATGTCGAACCCGGCGCAGTTCACGCAGGAGCTCTTCGACGTCCAGCAGATCGAGGTGCTCAAGGGCGCGCAGGGCGCGGTCTACGGGCGCAACGCCATCGGCGGCGCGATCGTCATCACCACCAAGGAGCCCGGCGACGAGTTCGAGGGCCGCGCGCGGGTGGGCTACGACTCCGGCCCCGGCATGCGGGCGCAATTCCTGGGCGGCGGCCCGCTCGGGGGCTCGGACACGCTCAAGTATCAGGCGAACTTCTCGTATTTCGACACCGACGGCTATCTCTGGAACACGTATCTCGAGGACGAGCCCGACCCGTTCAAGGACACCTCCGTTCGCCTGCGGCTCATCGGCGAGCCGAGCGACCGGCTCCGGTGGGACGGCCGCGTGTACTACTCGAAGGTGGAGACGCAGGCGCTCTACTTCGTGAACGGCAACGACGCGAACGAGACGAACATCCCCATCCGCGTGAACAACCCCGGCATCAACGACCGCGACCTCTCGCAGCTCTCGTTCAAGGTGGATTACGAGGCGGACTACGGCACGTTCACGTCGATCACCTCGTTCGACTCCATCGAGGAGATCCTGACGGGCGACCAGTTCGACATGAAGCCGATCGAGGAGTCGCTGTTCTTCATGCTCTTCGGCGACGATCTGGCGCAAAGCCAGTTCCTCGACGTGGAGACGATCAGCCAGGAGCTGCGCTGGACGTCGCGCCAGGACGCGCGGGTCCGCTGGATCGCCGGCACCTATTTCATCCAGACGGATCGCTTCATCTCCACGGGCAACATCGTCGATCGCGGCCTCGGTGCCTTCCCGGTCTACCGCACGCCGCGCGGCAACTTCCCGTTCGACCAGGCGTCGTTCCCGGACAGCTTCCAGACGACGTTCCTCGCGGACGAGCAGGACAACTTCGCGTGGGCGGTCTTCGGCGAGATCGCGACCGACCTGAGCGAGCGGACCGAGCTCTCGATCGCGCTGCGCTACGACGAGGACACCCGCGAGAACACCACGCTCACCCCCACGCCGTTCCTGCCGACGCCCGACGCCAGCACGGGCGAGGTCCGCAAGAAGACCTGGGACGAGCTGCAGCCGCGCATCACGCTGCGCTATCAGCCCTCCGATGACCTGACGCTCTATGGCAGCTGGGGACGCGGCTTCCGCAGCGGCGGGTTCAATCAGACCGGCGTCGGCTCGGATCCGGTCGCGCAGGAGCTCGGCGTCGTCGATCTCTTCGACGCGGAAGTGGCCGATACCTTCGAGCTCGGCCTCAAGAGCCAGCTCGCCGACGGGCGCGTGGCGCTGAACTTCAGCGTGTTCGATACCGAGGCGGAAGGCTCCTATTTCTTCGTGTTCCTGCCCACGAGCTCGACGCAGAACCTGGGCAGCCTCAAGCGCGTGGACTACCAGGGCCTGGAGCTCGACGTGAGGGCGCGCCTGGGCAGCAACTGGGACGTGTTCTTCGGCTACGGGTACACCGACAGCGAGATCAAGGAGGCCACCCGCGCCGCCGACGTCGGCAACCAGGCGCCGCTCGTGACGGAAGACACGATCAACCTGGGCGTGCAGTACCGTCGGCCGCTGGGAGACTCGGGCCTCGAGCTGTTCGTGCGTAGCGACTACCAGCGCCTGGGCGACACGTGGTGGGACCCGGGCAACATCACGGTTCGCGAGCCCGTCAACCTGCTCGACTGGCGCATCGGCCTCCAGGGCGATTCCTGGTCGGTCACGGCCTGGCAGCGCAATTTCAACGACGTGGCGTACAACGCGGAGTTCTCGCCCGGCGGGTTCCTCTGGAAGGCCCCGCCCCGGCGCTGGGGCGTGGACTTCGTGAAGGAGTTCTAGGTCGCGCGCCGGCCGCGGCTTCGGCAGACCACATCGATGGCACGATGCCGAGTAGCATGCAACAGCTCGTCATAACGGGAGCCTCCGGGCAGCTGGCCCGGCGAGTCGCCGAGCTCGTGCTCGAGTCCTGCCCGGCCGAGCGGCTCGTGCTCGTCACGCGCACGCCGGACGCGCTCGCCCACTTCGCGCGGCGCGGCGTCGGCGTGCGCTTCGGCGATTTCGCGCAACCCGAGTCGTTGCCCGCCGCGTTCGCGGGCGGCACGCGCATGCTGCTCGTGAGCGCCACCGATCTCGAGCGTCGCACGGAGCAGCATGCCGCGGCGATCGCCGCGGCCGCGCAGGCGGGCGTCGCGCACGTGATCTACACGTCGGGGCTCTCGCCCGCGCCGCCGAACCCCGCCGCCGTGGCGCCGAGCCACTATGCGACCGAGCAGCGGCTGCAGGCGTCCGGGCTGCGGTGGACCATCCTGCGCAACAGCCTGTATGCCGAGTTTCAGGCGGTCGAGGCACGCCGCGCGGCGGAGTCCGGCGTTCTGGTCCACAACCGCGGCGAAGGCCGCGTGGCCTACGTGTCCCGCGAGGACTGCGCCGCGGCCGCAGCGGCCGTGCTGCTCGGCGAAGGGCACGAAGGGGCGATCTACGACATTACCGGTCCGGAAGCCTTCGGCGCCGCGGAGCTCGCGGCGCTCTACGAAGAGCTCACCGGCAAGACGATAGAAGTCGTGGACCTGGACGATGGGGCCTTCGTGGAAAGACTGGTGGGCGATGCGGCCGACGACGACCACCTCAAGTACGGCGCCGAGCTCGTCGCCTCTTTCGGCCGCTCGATCCGCGAAGGCTTCATGGCGAGCTGCACGGATGCAGTCGCCAGGCTCGCCGGCCGCCCGGCAAGGACGCTGCGTGAAACGCTCGCAGCCGCGCTCCGATGATGGGCCGGCGCGCACTGCGGGGGTGGTCGAAGGTGAAACCGGCGCGCTCGCTGCTCAAGGCCTGCGCGCTCGCCGCAATTCTGGTGACGCAAACCATGGCTCAAGACGACGTTGTAATCTCCAAGGACGACCTCGACGCGTGGCTTCGCGCTTATGAGCAGGCCTGGGAGGGGAAAGATCCGGATGCCGCCGCAAAGCTCTTCGCACCGGACGCGCGCTATCACGAGACGCCCTACGCGGAGCCGTTCGTGGGCCCGGCGGGCGTCAGGGACTACTGGGCGCGCGTGACGGCGGACCAGCGAGACGTTCGCTTCGACTACTCGATCGTCGCGGTGACCGGTCACACCGGCATAGCGACCTGGTCGGCGAAGTTCACCACGATCTCGAGCGGGACGAACGTCGAGCTCAATGGCGTGTTCCTGCTCGACTTCGACGCGGACAAGCGCTGCACGCGTCTGCGTGAGTGGTGGCACGTTCGCTGATCGGCGTCGCGCTTCGCCGCATTCCGTAGAATCCTCTTCTCCGTAGCCCCTCGCGGTGTCAACCGCGCGCCGTGCCGGCGCGTTGTGCTGGCCGAGGTGTTTCCAGCCTCGGAGGGGAGGGACCATGCTACGGCTCATGACGCAACGATGACGCGCCGCGCGCTCGCCCTGCTCGGCACGGGCGCGCTCGCCGCCGTTCTGACGGCTTGCGGCGGCTCGGGGGGCGGCTCCGGCGGCGGCGACCTCGCCGCAGGCGGCAGCGCCGCGGAGTGCGTTCCCGCCGATCCTGCCACGTCCGCCGAGTGCGGCACGGTGCTCGTCGCGCTCACGGATGCCGACGGCGATTTCGTGAGCTACACCGTGGACGTGCTGTCGGTCACGCTGCGGCGCGAGAACGGCGCCACCGTGGAGCTCTTGCCCAACGCCACGCGCGTGGACTTCGCGCAGCTCGTCGATCTGGCCGATCTGCTGACCGCCGCCACGGTGGCGCCGGGCGACTTCGACGGCGGCACCATCCGGCTCGACTACTCCAACGCCGAGGTGTTCGTCGAAGCGGGCGGTGAGACCGTACAGGCGCAGGTCGTGGACGAGACCGGCGCGCCGCTCGGCGTCACGGAGCTCGAGATCGATCTCGCGGATCGCGAGCATCTCGTGGTCACGCGGGGACGCACCGCGTTTCTGACCGTGGACTTCGACCTGGCCGCTTCGCACGACGTGGACGTCACCCGCGACCCGCCCGTGGTGGCGGTGAAGCCGGTCATCGTGGCGGCCGTGGCGCCCGTCGAGCAGAAGCAGCTCCGGGTGCGCGGCGCGGTGCGCGAAGTGCGCGTGGACGACGACGAGTACGTCATCGCCGTGCGCCCCTGGCATCGCCGCGACGGAGACCACGGCCGCTTCGTCGTGCACACGACGAGCACCACGAGCTTCGAGATCGGTGCCGAGACGTACGTCGGCAAGGAAGGCCTCGAAGCCTTGGCCGAGCTGCCCGAGGGCACGTTCACGGTCGCCTTCGGCACGCTGAGCACGGCCGACCGCCGCTTCACGGCGGAGATCGTGCACGCGCGCGACAGCGTCGACGGCGTGAACGTGGACGCGGTGTACGGCAACGTGGTCGCGCGCAACGGCGACACGCTCACGGTGAAGGGCGCCTACGCGGTGCGCCGCGACGGCATCGCGCGCTTCCGCCGCACGGTGCTCGTGGACGTGGGCCCGGACACCACCGTGCTCAAGATCGGCGCGCCCGGCGAACGCTTCGACGCGAACGCGCTCTCGGTGGGCCAGCGGCTCGTGGCGTTCGGCCAGCTCGCCGAGCCCGCCGAGCCGGACGGCGTGCCCGTGCTCGATGCCACTCAGGGCCGCGTGCGCATGCTCGTCACGCGCCTGCACGGCACCGTCGAGCGCGTGACGGCGGGGCAGCTCGATCTCGCGTTGCGCGCCATCGATCGCCTGCCCGCGAGCGCGTTCGACTTCGCGGGCACGGGCGCCACGCCGAGCCTGGACGCGGACCCCGCGAGCTACGAGGTGGCCACCGCCACGCTGTCGCTCGGCACGCTGACGCCCGGCGAGGCGGCCAGCGTGCTCGGCTTCGTGACGCCGTTCGGCGCCGCCCCGCCCGATTTCGAGGGGCGGACGGTGGTCGATCATCGTCATCTGCGCGCGACGCTGCGCATCGGCTGGGGCCCGACCGGCACGCTCGCGCCGTTCGCGAGCATGGGCGAGACCGGCCTCGTGCTGGACCTCGCGAACCCGGACATCGGCGAGCCGCATCACCTGCGCGTCGGCGCCCGGGTGCTCGACCTGCTCGAGATGGCGGCAGCGCCCACGCTCGTGCCCCGCGACGGCAGAGCGCTGTTCGTGATCGCGGAGCGCGGGCACCTGGAGCTCTTCGCCGACTTCGGTGAGTTCGCCGACGCGCTCGCCGCGCGGCTCGGCGCGGGCGACGCCGCCGTCGCCCTGGCCGCGCACGGGCAATACGACGCGACGGCGAATACGCTGTCCGCCGCGCACATCGGCGTGTATCTCCAGCGCGCCGAGTAGCGAACGCGGCACGCTCGCGGTTGGAACGCCGCTCCCGCCGGCAGACGAAGCCGGTGGGAGCGGCTTTCCAGCCGCGATCTTGCAACGCCGAACGAAGAATCGCGCCTGGAAAGGCGCTCCCACGGTCTTCGTTTCGCGGCCCCGTAGGGGGCTTTCCAGGCGACGCCGTCTTCCGGTGGCACGCAACTTGCTCCAACGCAACCAGCGATGGAGCGACTCACCCGCACCGACGCCCCGGACCGGGCCGATGTCGCCCTCCGACCGGGAACGTCCTGGCTCACAACCACCGCCGGCCTCGCGCTGGTCGTGGCGATCCTCTATATCGGCCGCGGCGTGCTGATGCCCATCGCCGTGGCGATCCTGCTGTCGTTCGTGCTGGCGCCCGTGGTGAACCGGCTGACTCGGATCGGCTTGGGCCGGAACGTCTCGGTCGTCGTCACCGCCGTCGGCGCATTCCTGCTGATCGGCGCGTTCGCGGTGCTCGTGGGGCTGCAGGTCACGCAGCTCGCGATGGAGCTGCCGAACTACCAGCGCAACATCCAGGCGAAGCTCCAGGGGCTGCGCGAGGCGTCGCCGGGCGGCGGCGCGGTGGACCGGCTCTCGAACATGGTGCAGGACCTTCGGGAGGAGATCGAGCCTGCGCCTGCCGAGCAGTCGGAAGTGCCCGTCGTGCAGATGCGCGAGCCGCCGCCGTCGCCCTACGACGTGCTCGTCGAGTTCGCCGCACCGGTGCTCGGTCCGCTGGGCAGCGCCGGGCTCGCCGCCGTGCTCGTGATCTTCATCCTGCTCGAGCGGGAAGACCTGCGGAACCGGCTGATCCGCCTGCTCGGCCCGAACCTGCGCGTGACCACCGAGGCGCTCGACGAGATCGGCCGTCGCGTGAGCCGCTATCTGCTCATGCAGCTCGTCGTGAACGTGACGTACGGCATCCCGCTCGGCATCGCGCTCTACTTCATCGGCATTCCGAACGCCTTCCTGTGGGCGGTGCTCGCGATCCTGCTGCGCTTCCTGCCGTATCTCGGCCCCGTGATCGCCGCGTCCTTCCCCATCCTGCTCGCCGTGGCCGTGGACCCGGGCTGGACCACGCTGCTCCTGACCGTGGGCGCCGTCCTCGTGATCGAGCTCGTGAGCAACAACTTCGTCGAGCCGTGGCTGTACGGCTCGAGCACGAGCATCTCGGCCGTGGCCATCATCGTGGCCGCGATCTTCTGGACGGCGCTCTGGGGACCCGTCGGGCTGCTGCTCGCGACGCCGCTCACGGTGTGCCTCGCCGTCGTCGGCCGGTACTTCCCGAGCCTGCGGTTCTTCGACGTGCTGCTCGGCAGCGCGCCGGCGCTCACGCTGCCCGAGCGCTTCTACCAGCGACTGCTCGCGGGCGACGTGGACGAGAACGTGGAGATCGCGGAGAAGTATCTGGAGAAGAAGCCGCTCGTGGAGTTCTACGACGAGGTCGTGGTGCCGGCCTTGAGGCTCGCCGCCGAGGACGATCGCCGCAGAGCCCTCACGCCCGAGCGCCGTTTCGTGGTGACGCGCTCGGTGCTCGACGTGATCGAGGAGCTCGCCGACGAGCAGGACCCCGAGCCCCGGACGGCGGAGGCGGCGGAGCGCCCCGCGCCGGGCGCCGGCAAGTCCGTGCTCTGCGCCGCGGGAAAGTCCGGCCTCGACCTCGCCGTCGCCGCCATGCTCGCGCAGCTCCTCGAGCGGCAGGGCTTCGAGGCGCGCGTCGTGCCGGCCGAAGCGTTGGCGCGCGAGCAGCTGCCGAACGGCGAGCTCGCCGACTTCGACGTGGTGTGCCTCTCCTACCTCGACGCCGCCTCGCTGCTCCCGGCGCGGCAAACCTATCGTCGGCTCAAGCGCCGGGTGCCGGACACGCCGATCCTGATCGGCTTCTGGAGCGGCCGCGCGGAGCAGCCGGCGGCCGGCATCGCAGGCGAAGGCGTGTGGACGGCGGGCGTGCTGAGCGAGGCCGTGGAGGCGGTCGTTCGCGCCGCGGGCCGGGAACCGGACTCGTTCGCGACGCCGCCGCTCCCGCCGGACGAGAAGGAGCGCCTCCGGGCCATCGACGAGCTCGGCGTGCTCCAGGCGCCGCGCTCCGAGCGGCTGGAGCAGCTCACCAAGCGCTTGGCCGAGACGTTCGACGTGCCGATCTCGCTGGTGAGCATCGTGGACGAGCGCCATCAGCACTGGAAGGCGCAGACGGGTCTGCCGAAGGAGCTCGCGGCGGCCGGCAAGAGCCCGCGCGAGACCTCGATCTGCGGCCACGTCGTCGGGTCGAACGACGTCGTGGTGATCGAGGACACGAACGAGGATCCGCGCTTCGCGAACAACCCGTTCCTCAAGAAGCACGGCATCCGATTCTATGCCGGCGCGCCGCTGCGCACCCGCGACGGCCACGCGATCGGCTCGCTGTGCGTGGTGGATACCGGGCCGCGCAAGCTGAGCGAGAGCGAGCGCGCGTTGCTGCAAGTGGTGGCGGACGAGGTGATGAACGAGCTCGAGCCCGCGCGGGCCGAGAGCGGCGCGGGAGAGCCTCCTGCCGGCACCGAAGCCTCTGCGCGCGCGTAAGCCCCACGCGGCCGGCGGCGCGCCCGCATTCGGCATCCTTCCTTCCACTCCGCGGCCGCCGTTGCCGATAATGGGCTCGCGCACGGGCTCACGGAGGGGGACGCATGAATAGCCCACGCAATCTCTGGATCGCCCTCGGAGCGCTGCTCGCCGCTTCGTTCGGCGTTCTGCTCTTCATCGGCGGCGAGATCTATCGACAGGCGCCGCCGCTTCCCGAGCGCGTGGCGGGTCCCGACGGCGCAACCATCTACACGGCCGAGGACATTCGGCGCGGGCGGCGCGTCTGGCAGTCGATCGGCGGCATGCAGCTCGGCTCCATCTGGGGGCACGGCAGCTACGTGGCCCCGGACTGGAGCGCCGACTGGCTGCATCGGGAAGCCGTGGCGGTCCTCGACCGGTGGGCGCGGGACATGGGCGCGGAGAGCTACGCGGACCTCCCCGCCGAGCAGCGGGCGGCCCTGCAGGGCCGCCTCGAGACCCGCCTGCGGACGAACACCTACGATCCGAGCACGGGCACCATCATGCTCGATGCCGATCGGGCGGCGGCGGTCGCCGCCGTGGCCGCGCATTACGAGAGCCTGTTCGGCGACGATCCGGCGACCGCGGCGCTGCGCCAGGCGTATGCGATGCGCGAAGGCACGGTGCCGGACGAGGCGAGTCGACGCGCGTTGACCGCGTTCTTCTGGTGGACGGCGTGGGCGGCAGCCACCAACCGGCCGGATTCGCGCATCACCTACACCAACAACTGGCCCGGCGAGCCGCTCATCGGCAACCGACCGCCCGCGAGCACGTTCCTGTGGTCGGCGTTCAGCGTGCTGTTCCTGATCGCAGGCATCGCGCTCCTCGGCTGGCATCACGCCATGACCCACGGGCGCACCGAGGAGCCGGCGACGCCGCCCTCCTCGGACCCGCTCGCGATGGTACGGGTGACGCCGTCGATGAAGGCGACGGCCAAGTATTTCTGGCTCGTGCTCGCGCTGTTCCTCGTGCAGATCCTGCTCGGCGCGATCACGGCGCACTACCAGGTGGAGGGGCAGGAGCTCTACGGCTTCGAGCTCGCCGACGTGCTGCCCTACTCGCTCACGCGCACCTGGCACACGCAGCTCGCGGTGCTCTGGATCGCCACCGCGTGGCTCGGCACCGGCCTGTACATCGGGCCGGCCGTGTCGGGGCACGAGCCGCGCTTCCAGCGGCTCGGCGTGAACGTGCTCTTCGTCGCCCTGCTCGTGATCGTGGTGGGCGGGTTCTCCGGGCAGTGGCTCGCGGTGCAGCAGACGCTCGGGCTCGAGAGCAACTTCTGGTTCGGCCACCAGGGCTTCGAGTACGCGGACACCGGCCGCTTCTGGCAGTGGGGCCTGTTCGCGGGATTGATGCTGTGGCTCACGCTCGTGGGCCGAGCCCTGTGGCCCGCCATCACGAAGGGCGGCGACACCAGGTCCATCGTGGGGCTGCTGTTCCTGTCGGCCACGGCCATCGGGCTCTTCTACGGCGCGGCGCTGCTGTGGAACGAGGGCACGCACCTGTCGATGGTCGAGTACTGGCGCTGGTGGCTCGTGCACCTGTGGGTGGAAGGGTTCTTCGAGGTGTTCGCCACCGCCGTCACCGCGTTCCTGTTCACGCGGCTCGGCCTGCTGCGCCCGCAGAGCGCCACCGTCGCGGTGCTGTTCGCCACCATCGTGTTCATGGCGGGGGGCGTGCTGGGCACGCTCCATCACCTCTACTTCGCCGGCACGCCGACGGCCGTGCTCGCCATCGGCGCGAGCTTCTCCGCGCTCGAGGTGGTGCCGCTCGCCTACCTGGGCTTCGAGGCGTATCACACGTACAGGCTCGGACGGGCGACGCCGTGGATGGCACGCTACCGCTGGCCGATCCTGTTCTTCGTGGCGGTGGCGTTCTGGAACCTCGTCGGCGCGGGCCTGTTCGGGTTCCTCATCAATCCGCCGCTCGCGCTCTACTACATGCAGGGGCTGAACCTCACGCCGCTGCACGGCCACACCGCGCTGTTCGGCGTGTACGGGATGCTCGGCATCGGGCTCGTGCTGTTCTGCCTGCGCGGGCTGCGGCCGGGGCTGCACTGGAACGAGCGGCTGCTCTCGGCGGCGTTCTGGAGCCTGAACATCGGCCTCGCGCTCATGGCGGCGCTCACCTTGCTGCCGCTCGGCACGCTGCAGCTCCTCGCCGCCATCGACAACGGGTACTGGTACGCGCGGTCCGAGCAGTTCATGCAGCAGCCGATCGTCGAGCTGCTGGTGTGGCTGCGCGTGCCGGGCGACGTCGTGTTCGCGGCCGGGGCGGTGATGTTCGCCTGGTTCGTCGTGCGACTGTGGCTGGTGCCGCGCCGCGAGGAAGCGGTCCCCGCCGGCACGCAGCCCGCGGAGCGCTGAGCGGTCGCACCGTGATCGAGCTCTACGCGGACGTGAAGCTCGTGCACGTTTCTGCCGTGGCCGCGAGCGGCCTGCTGTTCTTCGTGCGCGGGCTCGCTGTGCTGAGCGGCGCGCGGTGGGGTATGGCGGCGCCGCTGCGATATCTGTCCTACACCATCGACACGGTGCTGCTCGCGGCGGCGCTCATGCTGTCGTGGATGCTGTCGCAGTACCCGTTCCAGCAGGCGTGGCTCACCGCCAAAGTGCTGCTGGTCGTGGTGTACATCGTGCTCGGCAGCTTCGCGCTGAAGCGCGCGCGCACGGTCGTCGGCAAGTTCTTCTGCTGGATCGCCGCGCTCGCCGTGTTCGGCGCGATCGTGTCGATCGCGCGCTCGCACCACCCGCTCGGCGCGCTGTGGCCGCTCGCGGGATAGACGAACACGCGGCTTACCAGCCGCGATCTTCGCCTGTGGGAGCGGCTTTCCAGCCGCGATTCTTGCGTCACCGCAGGTGGCGCGGCTCGCATGTGCCCCTTCCAGCACCGCCGTGAATACATCCGTGTAGGCAGGCTCGCGCACATCCATGTGCGCGAGCCTGCTGGAAGGGGCACATGCGATCCACGCCGCGACACGTTCGCGCGGCGTTGCGCGTTTTGAAGATCGCGGCTGGAAAGCCGCTCCTACCCGTGCAACGGGCGTCAGCGGTTGCGGCCGGGGCCCGCGCCCTCGCGGAGGTTGTACGTGACGGTCACGCTGGCGGCGACCGTCACCTGGCCGGGCTGGACCGGCGTGGATTCGGCCAGCGCGGCCCTGCGCATGTCCACGTACGGCTGCGGCGGCTGCACGCTGTAGCCGCCCACCACGACCTGGTTCACGCCCTCGATCGTCACGCCCATCGCGCCCGCGACGGCGTCGGCTTCGGCGCGGGCCTTCTGCACGGCGAGCCGCAGCGCCTCGGCGCGCGCCTTCGCGTCGTCGCGGATGGTGAACGACACCCCCTGCAACTGATTCGCCCCGGCCTCGATGCCGGCGTCGATCACGTCGCCGACCTTGCCGAGGTCGTCGAGCGCGATCGCGACCACGTTGCTCGCGCGGTATCCGGTGATCTGCGGCTCGCGGGCCTCGCGGCCCGGCACCGGATTGCCATACACCGGGTAGAGCGACAGCTGCTCGGTGCGCACGTCACTCTCCGGCACGTCGAGCCGGCGCATGGCCTGCAGCACGCGGGCCATCACCTGGTTCACCTGCTCCTGCGCGGCCGCGGCTTCCTCCGCCTCGCCCGTGACCCCGAGGCGCACCACGGCGTGATCCGGGTCGGCCTCGACCTCGCCGGTGCCGGACACCGTGATCGTGGGCCCGCGCATGCCCATCATGTGCCCGTCTCCCGGCGTGCCGGGCTGCGCGAACGCCGTGCCCGCGAGCAGGCCGATGGCGAGCGCACCGCCGAGAGATCCACCCATCGCTTTCACCATGTCGCGCCTCGCTGTCCTTGGCTTCCTGCGCCAGAGCGTAGCAGGAAGCAAGCAGAGGCGACATTACGGCGCGGACACGGTCACCGGTAGAAGCGGTGCCTGCCGATCTCCGCCACGAGCCGCTTCTCTTTCGCCCAGCTCGGCTCGATGTGCTCGGCGTGGTAGTAGAGCGCGCCTTCCACCCGCGGCGCTTCCTTCTGATCGTAGACGGCCTCGGCCACGGCGCGCGCCCGGTCCCAGGCGGGACCGCGCGGGCGAGGCAGGCGCTCGAGCTCGGTCCACGAAAACGCCCCCACGAGCCGCTTGCGGAGCGGATCCCAGCGCTTCTCGTGCACCACGTCGCAGACGGTCGACGGGAACTGTCTGGCCCGCACGCGGTTCATCGTCACCTCGGCCACCGCGTACTGGCCGCTCACGGGCTCGCCGCGGGCCTCGTAGTAGACGTTTTCGGCCAGGCACTGCAGATCGACGCGGCGTCGCCGCTCCGCCTCGATGCGGCTCCAGTCCTCGTACGCGAAATGCACCAGGAAGCCGAGCAGCACGACCGGCAGAGGCAGCAGGGAGAAGAACACCACGTTGCCCTTCTCCCAGGCGTACCAGTGGAAAAGCAGCCGGTACCGCCAGTCGGCGAGGAGCTCGCGCACGGTCTTGCGTCGCTCCGAGTCGAAAGCGTGCCCGTTCGGGCTTCAGCTCGACAGCAGGCCCTCGAGCCGGTCGAGATCGTTGATGACCCGCCACGTGCCGCCTTCCGACTCCACGCGCCTGCGCCACTCCTCGAGCCGCTCGAGATAACGGCGCGGCTCCATGTTGTCGGTGCGCAGCTTCGTCACGTTGAGCGCCACGATCTCGAAGCCATGGAGCGGCACGGAGATGTCCCGCACGTAGCCTTCCTCGAGGTCCTCCTCGAGGTCGGAGAAGATCAGCACCGTCTTCCGTCCGGTGTCCTTCTCGTTCAGGAACTCCACGGCCTGCAGCAGCCCGCCCGTGATGTCGGTGTGCCGCGCCGGCTCCACCTCGTCGAGGAACGCGGCCACGGTCTTCGAGAACTGCCGCTTCTGCATGTTGGCGGTGCTCGGGCGGTCGTCGATGGTCACCTTGGCGATGATGTCCTTCTCGCTGAAGCTGCCGGTGTCGATGCGCGCCACCGCGAACGAGTCGTTCGGCTCGAGCCGCGCGAGCGTGTAGTTGATGATCTGCTCGGCCTTGTCGAGCTCCTGGCGGTAGGTGCCGGACGTGTCGAGCAGCAGATAGATGCCCGAGTTGCGCGGCCGCGGGCTGCTCGTGCAGCCGGCCGCGAGCGCGGCGGCGAGCACCGCCGCGCAGAACCCGATCGCTCTCATTGCCGCGCCTCCGCGTAGCCGTCCCGGCGCCGCTCGGACGACTCCCGCTTCCGGTACGCGGCCTCGATCCAGAGCGGCATGAAGATGGGGATGTCGTAGAGCCGCACCAGCACCGTGCCCAGGTGCGTGAACAGCGTCCCGAGCAGGCGCAGCAGGAGGTGCACGGTCTTCAGCACGCCGATGCCGCATAGACCGAGCACCGTGCGCAGCGAATGCACGAACGTCTCGAGCGGAATCGCCACGAACACCAGCGCGAACGGGAGCGTGAAGCCCATGCCCATCTGCGCCGCCGTGGTGATCCAGAGGTAATCGCTCTGCACGATCGCTTCGCCGCCGCGCAGGAGCTCCGCGGTCGCGAGCTCGTCCTGCATGAGGAGCTCGCGCATGTAGGCGAGGCCCGCCTCCACGGACGCGAGCAGCAACAGGATCACGAGCGTGACCGCCACCATGCGCACGCGCGCCTTGTCGGACAGCGCGCCGATCACGGGGAACAGCCGCGTGATCCGCAGCGACTCCATCAGGAACAGGCCCATCGAGATCTCCACCATGATGATCACGAGGGCCGCGATCTCCGACGTACGGAAGTCGCCGATGAACGTGGTGCCGCCCACCATCTCGGCCATCGGCCGGGCGATGAGCGAGAAGTTGATGGCGGCGCCGCCCACGGCCACGGCGAGCACGAGCGCCGACACGAAGAACTGCACCAGCGACGACGACGACAGCACCTGCGTGGCCCGCTCCGTGCCCTGCACGATCTCGCGGTATTCCTGGAGGTGCCGGTCGATCGCCCGCGAGCGCTCGAGGATGCTCTCCACGCTCTTCGTGGCGCGCGCGAGCGTCTGCTGCACGATGCGCCACTGCGGCATCATGCGCCGCAGCAGCTCGTGCCGCCGGCGCGTGGCGGCCCGGTACTCGGTGAGCGCGTTGCCCTGCGCCTTCACGATGGAGTCGTGGATGTCGGCGAGGATCTCGGCCACCGACGCGTCCTTCTTCGCATCGAGCTTGGCCATCGCCTCCACGGCCTTGGTCCATCCCGGAGGCTCCGGCGGCACTTGCGCCGCCTGCTGATGGTCTTCCTCGATGCGGGCGATGGCCTCGCTCAGCGCACGCTGGAGCGCGGGGTAGCCCGCGAGGTCGCGGTGCACGGCATCCGCGATGCGGTCGAACTCGCGCTCCACGATGCGCTCCTTCGCCTCGCGGCCTGCCGCGAGCAGCACCTCGCGATTGCGCGCCGCGAGGCGTTGCTCCGCCGACTGCACGGCTTGCGCGGCCGTGCGAGCAACCTCGTGCAGCGCTTCGCACACGATGGCGATCACCTTCTGCGCCGTGCCGCGCGAGAGATACAGCACGGCGACGGCGAGGACGATCCACAGCAAGGCGGAGATCGCGGGGAAAGGCGTGATCGCGAGCAGAGTGTCGAACGTCATGGCGGTCCTCCTGCCCGGTCGGGCCGCCACCGGAGGACGGCAACAAGATTGCGCGCGATCAATACGATCGCCTGGCTGGCAACCCCGCCGTCATAGGTGACCCCTTAGACCGGTGGCTTTGCGACCTTTTCTTTCGAAAAGTGTGCCTTTGTCAGCGCGCCGGGCAGGATGTGGCGGCCGGGTTGGCATGTCAACCGAGCACGCACGGTCGGCGTGGAGACGCGGGCGCGCGCGACGCGCGGACCGTTTTATGTAAGGCGAAAAGTGTTGCTTTGCGGCTGCAACGACTTCGGCTATGTCAAATCGCAGAGCCTGTGGGAGCGGCCTTCCAGCCGCGATCTTCAGACCGCGAAAGCCCGCGCTGACGCTTTGGGGCGTGGATCGCATGTGCCCCTTCCAGCACGCTCGCGCACAGGACGTGCGCGCGCGAGGCTACAGGGAAGTATTCACGCCGGTGCTGGAAGGGGCACATGCGATCCGCGCCGCCTGCGGTGACGCAACGATCGCGGCTTTGAAGCCGCTCCCACAGGCTTCGTTCGGCCGTGGGAGCGGCGTTTGGTCAGTGCTTGCCGGGCTCGAGCGGGACGCCGCGGCGCTCTTTGTGGATGTACGCCTCGAGCGCGATCATGCGCGGATCGTCGAGCGCGAGATTTTCGCCCTGCAGCGGGTTGCGGATGCACCAGTTGATCATCTCACGCAGCGCCGCCACGCGTCCGAGCTGCTTCTGGAACTTCGGATACGTCTCGGGATGCGTGTTCGCCGCGTTCGGATGACACTGCGCGCACACCACGCCGTTCGTGCCGAGCTCGGGGCTCGTCCAGAGCTCGCGGCCGCGCTGCGCCACCTGCTCGAACTGCGCGGCCCAGCGCTCGAGGTCTTCTTGCGTGAACTCGTCGCCGTGCGCCGCCCCGGCCGCGAGCAAGGCCGCGGCCAGCGCCGCCGTTGCCGTCTTCTTCATCGTCTCCACCTCAGTAATGGTGCTGCGGGGGAATGCGGGCCGACGGACGCTGAAAGTCCACGTCCTCGGGCCGGCCGGTCGCGGCGTTGAAGGCGACCGTGCGGTTCTTGTTGTCGTAGAGCGTGTACGTCATGTCCACGCGGCCGGTGTGCAGGTTCACGAACTGCCAGCCGGTGGCGTCGCGCTCGTTGAACGGATCGGCCCGGTTCATGGGCACGGTGAGCACGGGCACGTGGCTGCCGGAGTGCGCGTACGTCGACGGGTACGGCCACGGCCACGCGGTGGCCATCACCGAGTTGAACGCGATCGAGCCGATCTGGTTGTACTGGATCTGGTGCACGTGGCCGTAGATCACGTTCACCTTCTCGAAAGGCGCGAGGATGGCCTGCACCTCCTCCGCGTCCTCGGTCCAGAAGTTCCAGCCCTTGTAGATCTTCTGCAGCGGCGAGTGGGAGAACACGACGATCGGCGTGGTGCGCGGCACCCGGGCGAGATCCTGCTTGAGCCACTCGCGCTGGCGCTCGCCCACCATGAACGGCGAGCCGTTCGGGTTGTCGAGGCCCGCCATCTCGGCCATGCGGCGCTCGGCGCTCTCCCAGCGCTCGTACGTCCACTCGTCGTAGGTGAGCACGCTGTTCAGCACCACGAAGTGCACGCCCTTGTGATCGAAGCTGTAGTAGTGGTCGCCGAACAGCTCGCTCCAGTACTCGCCGAGATCGAGGTAGTAGTCGTGCTCGCCCATCACGCCATAGAGCTTGTAGTCGAGCTTCGACAGCATCTCCATGCCGTGGTCGAGCTCCGCGCGCGTGCCGAGCTGCGCGAGGTCGCCGCCGAACACCACGAAGTCGGGCTTGGGCTCCAGGAGATTCATCTCCGCCACGGCCCGCGTGAGGCCGCGGTCCCAGTTGCGCACGAACTCGTTGCCGCGGATCTGCTGGATGTGCGAATCGGAGATGTAGCCGAAGGTGAAGCTGTCGTTCTCCTGGCCGAACGACAGGCGCACCAGGCTCATCGGCAGCAGCCCGCCGATGCCCGCCGCGCTCGCGCTCTTCAAGAATCGACGTCTATCGAAGCTCATCATCGGTTGCCTCCCGCGACCTGGGTCGTCCTGGTCGCATCCAACGCCGCCTGCACCTCGGGGCTCGTCAAGGCCTCCATGAACGCCACGAGGTCGTCCATCTGCTGCTCGGTGAGCCCGAGCGGACGGATGCCGCCGCTCAGGTAAGCGCTCACCGGCGCTCCGGCCGGCGTGACGCCGCCGTTGTTGTAGTGCTCCACCACCTCGCGCAGCGTAGCCAGGCTGCCGTCGTGCATGTACGGCGCCGTGACGGCCACGTTGCGCAGCGTGGGCGTCTTGAACGCGCCCACCTCGCTCAGGTCCTCGGTCACCGCGAAGCGCCCGAGATGCGACGTCTTCGGGTTCGACAGCACCTCGGCGTCCACGTCCACGCCCCGCGCCTTCGCCACGAGGAACGCACGCGTGAGCTCGGGGATCGCGTCCTCCACCTCGTTCATGCCGACGCCGATGTTGTGGAAGCGGTGGTCGGTGAAGAGCGCGTGGTCCTGCTCGATGGTGTGGCAGGAGACGCAACGGCCCTGACCGATGAACACCTCGAAGCCGCGCTTCGCGGCATCGCTCACGGCGTCCTCCTCGCCGCCGAAATACCAGCGGTCGAACGGCGAGTTGCCTGAGATCTTCGTCCGCTCGAACGCGGCGATGGCCTGCGTGACCTCCTTCATGGTGATCTGCTCGGGCTGCACGCCGAACACCCGGCGGAACGCGCGCACGTAATTGCGGTCGCCCCGCACGATCTCGAGCAGCCAGTCGTAGTCGGGCACCGCCATCTCCACGGGGTTCAGGAACGGATGCATCGCCTGATCCTCCAGCGAGGACGAGCGGCCGTCCCAGAACTGCGTGCGGTTATAGGCCGCGTTCCACACCGTGGGCGCGTTCCGCGTGCCGGTGAGCCCGTTCACCCCTTCCGACACTTGGAGCGGCGAATCGGTGAGGCTGCCTTCCGGCACGTGACACTTGGCGCACGCCACCGTGCCGGTGGAGGAGAACCGCACGTCGCGGAAAAGGCGCTCGCCGAGCGCCACCTTCTCCGGCGTCTGCGGGTTGTCCTCCGGGATGGGCAGCGGCGGCAACCCCAACGGTTCCGCGCTCGCGCACGTGACGAGCGCACCTGCCATCAACGCAACGATGAGTTTCATGCAAAGCACCCCACGCTCGCGGTGGCCGCCCGCGCGGGCGGCCGGGCCGCTACTTCGTCGACAACAAGCTGGTCTCCTGTGAATCCGGCACGCCGCAGTTGAACATCGGCGCGGTGTCGCTCCAGACGATCTGCTGCGGACCCAGGATCCGCACGTCGCTGTAGCCGAGCTCGACGAGCCGCTCCTTGAGCGCCGCGGCCCGCTTGCCGGTCTTGCAATAGACGACGATTGGGGCGTCGCGGTCCGCCGGCAGCGCGTCGGCGTGGGCTTCCACGGCGTCATGGGGAACGTTCTTCGCGCCGTAGAGGTGCCCCACACCGAACTCTTCGGGCGAGCGGGCGTCGAGCAGCGTGAATGTCTCGTTGTTCGCGAGGAAGGCGAGCAGCAGCGACTGCTCGATCGGGGGGACGGGAGACATTGCCCCATCCGGCGGGGACGCTTCGGCCGCGGCCGAGGTGGCCTCCCCGGTGATCGCCGCCTCCTCGGCCCCGCCGGCCGCGCCGAGCGCGAGGCCCACAGTGACCCATAGCACGCGCCAACGCACCATCCGCTTGCCTCCCGTTCGAGCTTAGACTGACTCTGTTATTGGACTTGGTCCAAGTTTGGTCCAAGTCTAGGAAGCAAAAAAATTGCTTGTCAATCAGTAGAGCCCGCACGCGGACCCGGGGCGCGACCACCCTCGGGGCGACCCCATGGGCGCATCGGCGTATGATGGGAGGTCGGGGACGCGGACCCCCGGCGCACCGCCCGCAAGAGAGACGGCCATGACGATCAGAACGCTGTTGCCGCTCGCCGTCGGCTGCCTGTCGATGTCGGTGCTGCCCGATGCGCAGGGGCAGCTCGGCGGGTTTCCCGGTCTCGTCAGCTTGCCTCGCGACGACTTCACGTGGATCTGGGGCGATCAGCGCGACGGCGCCGCCGGCGGCTTCGAGGACTTCTCCGTGACCGGCCACGAGGCCGGCTTCAACTGCGAGCTCACCGGCAAGCTTCACCCGGCGAGCCGGCTGACACCGGCCGACGTGCGCGACCTCGAGCAGCAGCTGCGGTCGAGCCTCGCGTTCATTCAGGCCGCGGCCGAGGCCATGTACATCCTCGATCAGCGGCGCGAGATCGATTGGGCGAAGCTCGACTGCGACAAGCCGGAGCCGCGCGAGCCCACGGCCGAGGAGTCGGCCGAGCGCGTGAACCGGGCGCTCGAGAGGGCCCGCCGCGAGCAGGCCGAGCGCCGCGAGCGCCAGCAGCGCCGCGGCGAATGACCCCTCTCAGCGCTTCCCGAGGCCCGCGATCGCGCGCACGGTGTCGATCGTGTCGGCCTCGGCCGCCGTCTTGTCCGGTCGGTAGCGCAGCACGCGCGCGAAGCGCAGCGCGAGCCCGCCGGGATAGCGGCGGCTCACCTGCAGCTCGTTGAACGCGATCTCCACCACGAGCTCGGGCCGCACGCGCACGACATAGCCGTCGCTGTCCACGGCGAGCTCGCGCAGACGCTCGGTCTGCCACCGGAGCATCTCGTCCGTGAGCCCCTTGAACGTCTTGCCGAGCATCACGAAGCCGCCGTTCGGATCGCGCGCGCCGAGGTGCAGGTTGCTGAGCCAGCCGCGGCGCCGGCCGCTGCCCCACTCCGCGGCGAGCACCACGAGATCGAGCGTGTGCGCGAGCTTGATCTTGAGCCACGCCGCGCCGCGGCTGCCGGCTTCGTACGGCGCCTCCAGCGACTTGGCCATGAGCCCTTCGTGGCCGTGCTCGAGCGCGTCTCGCAGGAACGCCTCGGCCGCCTCGAGTTCGCCCGTGATGGTGCGGGGCACGATGGCCGCCTCCGGCACGTGCGCGGCCAGGCGCTCGAAGCGCGCAGCCGTCGGCCGGTCGATGAGGTCCTCGCCTTCCGCGTGCAGGCAGTCGAAGCAGAACAGCGACATCGGCAGCTCGGCCTGCAGGTCGCCGACCTCGCGCTTGCGCCCGAACCGGCGCATCGTCTCCTGGAACGGCCGCGGACGGCCCGAGCCGTCGAGCGCGATCGCCTCGCCGTCGACGACGAGCGTGCGCACGGGCCAGGCGCTCACCGCGGCCACGAGCTCGGGCAGGCTGTCCGACACGTCGCGCCCGGTGCGCGAGTAGATCCGCACGCCGCGATCGCCCTTGTGCACCTGCACGCGCGCGCCGTCGAGCTTGTACTCGAACGCGGCGGCGCCGAGCGCCGCCAGCGCGCTCGCCACGTCCTCCGTGGGGCTCGCGAGCATAGGCTTCACGGGCTCGTAGAGCGCGAGCCGGAAGCGCGCGAGCCCGTCCCGCCCCTCGCCGAGCGCGGCCACCGCCACCGGCGTCACGTCGCCCGCGAGCATGATGGCGCGGCGCACCTCCGCGGGCGGCAGCCCGGCCGCCGCGGCGATCGCGTCCGCCATCACGCCCTCGAGCGCGCCCTGGCGCAGCTCCCCGAGCAGCAGGCGCGCGAGGAAGTCCTGCTCGGCCGCCGTCGCGCGCGCGAAGAGCTCCCCGAGCGCCTGTCGGCGTCGGGCGCCGGAGCCCGCGCCCGCGATGCCTCGCAGCGCCTCGATGCGCCCGGCCGCCTCGGCCACGGTCAGCGAGGCCGCGGGCGCCGGCGGCACGGACCGGAGCTGGTGGATCGTGGCGGGGCCCAAGCCGACGCGGCCGCCGAGCAGGCGACCCGACAGCCACGCGACGCCGGTCGCGCGCTCCTCGGGCTCGAGCGCGCGCAGACACTCCGCGAGCAGCCGGACCTTCTCGAGCCGGCTGCTCGTCGCCGCCAGGGCGGCCGAAGCCTCGGCGAGCGCAGCGAGCTGCATGGCCGAGCGAGCATAGCGCACGCCGCCACGCTAGGTGGGAGCGGCTTTCCAGCCGCGATGTTCAGCGCCGCAGGTCGCGATCTGCGGGACGCCAAAGCCCGCGAGGACGCTTCGCGGCGTGGATCGCGTGTGCCCCTTCAGCACGCTCGCGCACAGGATGTGCGCGAGCGAGCCCACAGGGAGGTGTTCACGGCGGTGCTGGAAGGAGCACATGCGAGCCGCGCCGCCCGCGGTGACGCAAGAATCGCGACTAGAAAGTCGCTCCCACAGCGAAAGATCGCGACTAGAAAGTCGCTCCCACAGCGAAAGATCGCGGCTAGAAAGCCGCTCCCACAGATGAGGAATCGCGGCTGGGAAGCCGCTCCCACAGGCTGCGGTCAGCCGGGCAGGGTCAGGCCGTCCACGGACGCGACGGCGTCCGTCACGCCGAAGCGCCCGCGCTCGTCGCGGACGGGCAGCGCCATGGCGCAGTCAGGGTCGTGCGTGAAGAACAGCCGCACGCCGCGCGCGAGCTTGTCCTCGAGGAACGCCCGCTTCTCGTCGATGAGCCGCTCCGGATAACGGTCGTAGCCCATCGTCACGGGCAGGTGCACCCAGGCCCTTCCGGGGATCAGGTCCGAGCAGAACACGACGCCGCCGTCGCCGCCCACCTCGGCGAGCAGCAGCCCGGGCGTGTGGCCGTCACTGAACATGAAGCGCACCGCGTCGCCGAGCGCCGGCGAGCGCTCGCCGTCCACGAGCTCGAGCCGGCCGCTCGCCGCGAGGAGCTCCGGGAGCCCCGGGATGAACGACGCCCGGTCGCGCGGATGCGGCGCGAGCGCGCGTTCCCACGCGCGCCGGCCGACGACGAAGCAGGCGTTCGGGAACAGCAGCTCCGGCGCAGCGTTCTCGCGGTACGCCGCGAGCAGGCCGCCCGCGTGATCGAAGTGCAGATGGCTCAGCACGACGACGTCGACGTCCTCGTGCGAGAGCCCCCGCTCGGCGAGCGAGTCGAGCAGCACGTGCCGCTCCTCGCGCACGCCGTAGCGCTCCTTGAGCTTCGGCTCGAAGAACGCGCCTATCCCCGTCTCGAACAGCACGCGCCGGCCGTCGAGGTCGTCGACCAGCAGCGCGCGGCACGCGAGCTCGATGCGGTTCGCCTCGTCCGGCTGGAACCACTGCGACCAGAGCGCGCGCGGCACGTTGCCGAACATGGCGCCGCCGTCGAGGCGCTGGCGGTTGCCTTCCACGGACCAGAGGCGCATGCGCGTCAGGCCCCGCTCGCGTGCCGCCGCGCCGCGGCCGCGGGCTCCATGCCGAACTGCAGCTCCGCGAGCCGCGCGTAGAGCGGGCTCGCGCGCAGGAGCTGGTCGTGCGTGCCGATCGCGACGAGCCGCCCCTGGTCCATGACGACGATGCGGTCGGCCTTGAGCACCGTCGCAAGCCGATGCGCGATGATGATGGTCGTGCGCCGCTGCATGAGGCGCTCGAGCGCCCGCTGCACGAGCTGCTCGCTTTCCGCGTCGAGCGCGCTCGTCGCCTCGTCGAGCAGCAGGATGGGCGGATCCTTGAGGATCGCGCGCGCGATCGCGATGCGCTGCCGCTGCCCGCCCGAGAGCCGCGCGCCTCGCTCGCCGAGGAACGTGTCGTAGCCCTCCGGCAGCCGCGCGATGAACTCGTCCGCCGCCGCGGCGGCGGCCGCGGCCTCGATCTCCGCGTCGCTCGCGTCCGGGCGCCCGTAGCGGATGTTGTCGCGGGCCGACGTCCCGAAGAGCACCGTGTCCTGCGGCACGAGGCCGATGTGCCTGCGCACCTCGCGCGGATCGGCCGTGGCGATGTCCACGCCGTCGATGAGGATGCGCCCGGCGGTCGGGTCGTAGAACCGGAGCAGCAGCTGGAAAGCCGTGGTCTTGCCCGCGCCCGACGGGCCCACGAACGCCACCGTCTCGCCGGGCTCGATGACGAGCGTGAAGTCGTGCAGCGCCGCGGTATCGGGCCGCGACGGATAGCGGAACGACACGTGATCGAACTCGATGCGCCCGCGGCTCGGCCGCGGCAGCGCCACCGGCCGCGCGGGCGCGCGGATCGTGGGCACTGCCTGCTCGAGCTGCACGAGACGCTCCATCGCGCCCGCCGCCCGCTGCACCTCGCCCCACATCTCCGACAACGAAGCGGCCGCCACCCCCATGAAGCCCGCGTAGAGCAGGAACTGCGAGAGCTGCCCGTAGGTGAGCTCGCCCTGCAGCACGCGGCGCGCGCCGAACCACAGCACGAGCGTGATCGCGCCGAACACGAGCGTGGTGGCGAGCGCCGTGAGCAGCCCGCGCACCTTGATGCGCCGCACCGCCACGCGGAACGAGCGCTCCACGGCTTCCGCGAACTTCGTGGACAGCAGCTTCTCCAGCGTGAACGCCTGCACCGTCTGCACGGCGTTGATCGTCTCGCCCGCGAGCGCGCTCGTGTCCGCCACGCGGTCCTGCGAGTCGCGCGACAGGCTGCGCAGCCGCCGGCCGAGGACGAGCAGCGGCCCCACGACCAGCGGCATGAGCACCACGATCATCGCGGTCAGCATCGGGCTCGTGGCGATGAGCATGAGGAGCGAGCCCCCGAACGTGAGCGCCGAGCGCAACGTGATGGAGATGCCGGCCCCGGAGATCGTCTGCACGAGCGTGGTGTCGGCCGTGAGCCGCGACAGCACCTCGCCCGTGCGCGTGATCTCGAAGAACGCGGGGTCCATGCCGATCACGCGGTCGTAGACCTTCTTGCGGATGTCGGCCACCACGCGCTCGCCCAGCCAGGTCACGAGGTAGAACCGCAGCGACGCGAACACGCCGAACAGCACGGCGGCCCCGAGGAACGCCAGGAAGTAGCGGTCGATGGTGGCGGCGTCGCGCACCACGAGGCCTCGATCCACGAGGTAGCGCAGGGCCACCGGCAGCGCGAGCTGCGCCGCCGCGGCGATCAGCAGCGCGGCGATGGCGGCGGCGAGCACGCGCCGATACGGCGCGAGATAGGGCACGAGCGCCCGCAGGGGCTTGAGCGAGCGGGCTCGTGGACGTTGATCCGGGTTCGCGGCCATCGGGGAAGCGTAGCCCGAAAGCCCTCCGGGCCGCGACAGCCGGGCGGCCTGTCGCGGAGCCTGTATAATGCGCGCCGCTCGGCGGCGGCCGCCGGCAACCCGCAGCAGACAGGATCGCCTACCTCACGCCCGCCCGCCGCATCCACTGGAGAGCTCCGCTTGGGATTCGAGGCCTGGTTCACGCTGGCTGTGGTCGGCGTCACGATCTGCACGCTGATCGGCACCAACCTCGCCGCGGACGCCGTCATGGTGGGCGCGCTGACGGTGCTCCTCGTGGCCGGCGTGGTCTCGCCCGGAGAGGCGCTCGCGGGCCTCGCGAATCCCGGCCTCGCGACCGTCGGCGTGCTGTACGTGGTGGTGGCCGGGCTCGTGGACACCGGGGCCGTGCACGCCGTGGGCGCGCGGCTGCTCGGGCGCCCGCGCTCGGTCACGGCGGCGCAGCTGCGGCTCATGCTGCCCGTGGCCGGCATGAGCGGGTTCCTCAACAACACGCCGCTCGTCGCGATGCTCGTGCCCGTGGTGGAGGACTGGGCGCGGCGCAGCGGCATCTCCGTGTCGAAGCTCATGCTGCCGCTCTCCTACGCGGCGATCCTCGGCGGCATGTTCACGCTCATCGGCACGAGCACCAACGTGGTCGTGCACGGCCTCGTGCTCGAGCGCACGGACTTGGGACCCATGGGCTTCTTCGCCATCGGCGCGCTCGGCGTGCCGTGCGCCGTGGTGGGCATCTCGTTCATCGTGGCGTTCCAGAAGTGGCTCCTGCCCGAGCGGCGGCCGCCGCTGCGCGAGGGGGCCGACGCGCGCGAGTACGCGATCGAGATGCTCGTGCAGGAGTCGAGCCCGCTGATCGGCAAGAGCGTGGAAGAGGCGGGCCTGCGGCACCTGCCGGGCGCGTTCCTCGCCGAGATCGAGCGCGCGGACACGGTGCTGCCGGCGGTGGAGCCCAGCGAGAAGCTGCAGGCCGGCGACCGGCTGCTGTTCGTGGGCGTGGTGGAATCGGTGGTGGAGCTGCTGCGGCTGCGCGGCCTCGTGCCCGCGCCGGAGCAGCTCTTCAAGCTCACGGCGCCGCGCCCAGAGCGGCGGCTCATCGAGGCGGTGGTCTCGCCCACGTGCCCCGTGGTGGGCCGCACGATCCGCGAGGGCCGGTTCCGCTCGCGCTACGACGCGGTGGTCATCGCCGTGGCGCGCAACGGCGAGCGCCTGCGGGGCAAGATCGGCGACATCGAGCTGCAGGCCGGCGACACGCTGCTCCTCGAGTCGCGGCCAAGCTTCGCCGCGCGGCACCGCAACTCGCGCGACTTCCTGCTGCTGAGCGAGGTGCAGGGCGCGAGCCTGCCCCGCCACGACCGCGCCTGGGTGGCCACGCTGATCCTGGGCCTCATGGTGCTCGCGGCGGCCACGGAGCTCCTGTCCATGCTCGAGGCGGGGCTCGTGGCCGGCGGCCTCATGCTGCTCACGCGCTGCACCACGGCGAGCTCCGCGCGCTCGAGCATCGACTGGTCGGTGCTCACCGTCATCGGCGCGTCGTTCGGCCTGGGCCACGCGCTCGAGTCGAGCGGTGCCGCCGCCGCCATCGCGCAAGCGGGCGTCGACCTCGCGGGCGGCAACCCGTGGCTCACGCTGGTCGCGATCTACGCGCTCACGAACCTGCTCACCGAGGTGCTCTCGAACAATGCGGCGGCCGTGATCGCCTTCCCGTTCGCCGTGGCCACCGCCGAGGGGCTCGGGGTGAGCCTCTGGCCGTTCGTGGCGGTGATCATGATGGCCGCGTCGGCGGGGTTCGCGACGCCGATCGGCTATCAGACCAACCTCATGGTGTACGGCCCCGGCGGCTATCGGTTCTCCGACTACGTGCGCATCGGCCTGCCGCTCAACGTGCTGGTCGGCGCCGTTGCCGTGACGCTCGCGCCGATCGTCTGGCCGTTCTAGCCCGGCGCTGCGCTCCGCATCGAGCCCGCGGAGTAGGCGGCTCCTCATGCCCGCGCGCGCAGGTTCTCGCCGCTCTCGGCGTCGAACAGATAGAGCTTCGAGCCGTCCACCCAGAATTGCGCCCGCTCGCCCTCGCGCACGCGGCTCCCGGGGTCGAGCGACGCGATGAGCCGCGGCTTGAGCTCGTCGTAATCGAGCGCAGCCGCGAGGCCCTGCAGGGCCCGCGCGCCGTCGGGCGCGAGCTCGTACGCCACGTGGGCATATTGCTCGTGCCCGAGCCACTCGATCACGTCCACCACGCCTTCGAACGCCCCGCCGAGCGCGCGCCGCGCGGGGTCCACCCGGTCGGCGGCCACGCAGGCCTCGGGCCGGATGCCGGCGACGAGCGGGCGCGAGCGCAGCGACGCCGCGTCCACGTCGGGCGGCGGCGGCACCGCGAGGAACGGCAGCGCCACGCGCTCGTCCTCGAGCCGCGCGGGCAGCAGGGTCATCGGCGGCGCGCCGATGAACGCGGCCACGAACAGGTTGGCGGGCCGCTCGTAGAGCTCGCGCGGCGGCGCGCACTGCTGCAGCACCCCCCTGCGCAGCACCGCCACGCGGTCGCCCAGCGTCATCGCCTCGGTCTGATCGTGCGTGACGTAGACCGTGGTCGTGCCGAGCCGCCGCTGCAGCCGCGCGATCTCCGCGCGCATCTGCGCGCGCAGCCGCGCGTCGAGGTTCGACAGCGGCTCGTCGAACAGGAACGCCTGCGCGTCGCGCACGATGGCGCGCCCCATCGCGACCCGCTGGCGCTGGCCGCCCGAGAGCTCGGCAGGCTTGCGCCCGAGCAGCTCCTCGAGCTCGAGCATCTCCGCCGCGTGCCGCACCTTGTGGCGCACCTCGTGCTCGGGCAGCTTCGCGAGCCGCAGCGGGAACGCGATGTTGTCGTAGACGGTGAGATGCGGATAGAGCGCATAGCTCTGGAACACCATGGCCAGGTTGCGCTCGCGCGGCGGCTTGTCGTTGACCCGCTCGCCGCCGATCAGCACGTCGCCCGACGTCACGTCCTCGAGCCCGGCGATCATGCGCAGCAGCGTGGACTTGCCGCATCCGGAGGGGCCCACGATGATCATGAACTCGCCATCCGCGATGTCGAGCGTCACGTCGTCCACGGCGCGGAACCCGCCGAACGCCTTCACCACGTTGCGCAACCGGATGGCCGCCATCGCGATCAGCCCTTCACGGCCCCGGCCGTGAGGCCCGCGACGATGCGCCGCTGGAACAGCAGCACGAGCACGATCACCGGGATCGTCACCACGATCGAGGCGGCGGCGATCTGCGCGGCCGGCTGCTCGAAGAACGATTCGCCCGTGAAGAACGCGAGCGCGGCGGGCACGGGGCGGGCCGCCTCCGAGGCCGTGAGCGAGATGCCGAACACGAAGTCGTTCCAGGCGAAGAAGAACGTGAGGATCGCGGCCGTGAAGACGCCGGGCGCGGCGAGCGGCACGATGACGAGGCGGAACGCCTGGAACGCCGTGGCGCCGTCCATGCGTGCGGCCTGCTCGATCTCCCAGGGAATCTCGCGGAAGAACGCCACCAGGATCCAGATCGACAGCGGCAGCGTGAACGACATGTACGGGATCACGAGCCCTAGCCACGTGTCGTAGAGCCCCACCGCTCGCCACAGATCGAACAGCGGCGGCACGAGCGAGATCGTGGGGAACATCGCGATCGCGAGCGCCGTGGCGAGCACGCCCCTCCTGCCCTTGAACTCGAGGCGCGCCACGGCGTAAGCCGCGAACGTGGCGAGCGTCACCGACGCCGTGGTGGCGATCAGCGAGATGCCGATCGAGTTGCGCAGCGCGGAGAGAAAGAGCCCCGACTCGAGCACGGTGACGTAGTTCTCGAGCGTCCACTCGCGCGGCAGGAAGCCCGGCGTCTGCGCGTCCGCCTTGAGCGACAGCATGAGGATCCAGACGACCGGGAAGAGCGCATAGAGCACGATGGCCGCGCCCGCCACCGTCAAGGCGATGCGGCCCCGCGCGCGCATCAGCGCCCCGCCCCCACCGGCGCGAGGTCGGTGCGAAACAGGCGGATGAACACCCAGGCGATCAGCACCACCGTGAGGAACAGCAGCACCGACACCGCCGCGCCCAGGCCCATGGCCGTGCGGCTCACGATCTGCCGATACGCGAGGAACGACACCGTCTCGGTGCCGTTGGCGCCGGCCGTCATGACGAACACGTTATCGAAGATGCGGTAGGCGTCGAGCGTGCGGAACAGCACCGCCACCATGATGGCGGCCCTCATGTTCGGCAGGGTCACGAGCCAGAGGCGCTGCCACGCCGTGGCGCCGTCCATCTCGGCCGCCTCGTCGAGCTCTGGAGGGATCTGCGCGAGGCCCGCGAGCAGCAGCAGCGCCACGAACGGCGTGGTCTTCCAGATCTCCGAGAGACAGATCACGAGCAGCGACGAGCCGAATCCCGCGAAGAAGTCGTAGCCCTCGAGGCCGAGCCAGCCGGCCACGAAACCCGAGTCGCCGCGGAACGCGTACAGCCAGGCGAAGCCCGAGACCACCGTGACGATGCCGTACGGCACGAGCACCGCCGTGCGCACCACGCCGCGCCCGCGCGCGAGGCGATGCATCACGAGCGCGATCCCGAGGCCGAGGACGAGCTCGACGGCGACGGTGATCACCGTGATCAGCAGCGTGACCCCGACCACTCGCCACCACAGCGGGTCGGTCAGGATCAGCGCATAGTTGTCGAGCCCGACGAACCGGTGCGATCCCGGGTCCGTGATGCGGTAGCGCTGCAGCGAGAGCCACAGCGCGTGCAGCATGGGATAGGCCGTGACGGCGAGCATCACGGCGACCGCGGGCGCGCAGAGCGCCCAGCCGAGGCGCTGCTCGCCCCGTCGCCACGCCGCCGATCGTGCCGCACGCGCCATCGCCGTCAGAGCAGTCGCTTGTCGTGGAGCACGTCGACGATGCGCCGGGCCGTGCGCGCCGGCGTGTCCTCGGTCACCGACCACGGGGGATGCCAGGTGTCCTGGATCACGGCCGTCACGTCCGGGTAGAACGGCGTGATCGGGCGCGGTGCGGCCGCGTCGACCGACTCGCGCAGCAGATCGGCCATCGGGAAGCTGCGCCGCACCTCGGGATCGTCGTAGACCGACGCCGCGGTGGCCAGCAGCCCCTCGCCGAGCATGTAGCGCCGCTGGCTCTCGGGCGAGGTGAGACAGCGCACGGCGTCGACGGCGAGCTCGGGATGCTCGCTGAAGGCGCTGATCGTGAGGTGGATGCCGCCGAGCGGCGGCGCGCTCGGCCGGCCCGGCTCGACGGCCGGCCAGCGCGACCAGCCGAAGTCCTGCTGGAGGGGCCGACCGTTCTCCGCCGTGTAGACGAACGGCCAATTGGTCATGAAGCCCGCGGTATCCGAGCGGAAACCGGCCTGCGTGACGCCCTCGTCCGCGTTGCCGAGATCGGGCGCGGCCGCGGTCGAGCGCGCGAGGCGCGCGACGATGCGGGCCGCGGCTCGTCCGGCAGCGGAGTCGATGCCGGGCGTCACGTCCCGGCCGGCCTCGGGATCGAGCAGGATCGCGCCGCCGGCGGACGCGACCAGCGAGTTGATCAGCACCGAGTAGCCTTCGTAGCGCCGCGCCTGCACCAGCACCGTGCTGCCGGTGCGCTCCGCGGCATCGATGACCTCGTCCCAGGTGAGCTGCGCGTCGAGATCGATCCCCGCCCGCCGCGCCACGCTCCTGCGCACCCAGAGGAGCTGCGTGTTGGCGTTGAACGGCACGCCGAAGAGCCGGCCGTCCCAGGCGGCGCTGCGCACCGGCGCCTCGAGCATGCCGCGCGTGAGCGATGCGCGTTCCTCGGCGCTGAAGGGACGGATGAAGCCCGCATTCGCGAACTCCGCGAGATACGGCACGTCGAGGCTCATGAGATCGATGCCGCGGTCGCGCGCGGCGAGCCGGCGCACGAGCTGCTCGCGCTGCCCGGTCGAGTCGCGGGGCAGCAGCGCCGTGCGGATACGGTATCGGCCCCCCGACTGCTGCGAGCACTGCTCCGCGAGCACCTGCTGCGTGCCGTTGTCGGGATTGATGTACCAGGTGAGCGTGGGCGGCGCGTCGGGCGCGGTCGCCGGGCCGCAGCCCGCCGCGGCCGCCGCGCCCAGCAGGATCGCGGCGGGCCATGGCGCAGCGCGTCCTCGTTGGCCTGCCGCGGACCGGCTCGTGCCCGCCCCGGCGCGTGCGCCCCGCACGTCACCTCCATGGCTTCGCATGCTCGCTCGGGTGCGGAGCGCCGACCGCGCCTTCGCGGCGGACGGCCGCGGCCCCGCCCTGCCATTGTGGATCACGCTGGCCGGGGGCGCGAGCAACGGGGGGCGTGAGGCCGAGCGGCACGCCGCGTTCGCGCGGCTGCAGCGTGGCGCGGCGGGCGCCTCGCTCAGCGAGGCTCGTAGGCGTTCACGAAGTTGTCGCGGTTCGGCATGACCACCTTCGGCAGCGTCTCCGCGTTCATCTCCTCGTCCTCGCGGATGATGCCGTTGAGGTACAGCAGGTAGGCGGTCAATGCGTACGTCTCGTCCGCGGTGAGCGACTGCGGCGCCGTGTAGGGCATCGCGCGGCGGATGTAGTCGAACACCGTGGTGGCGTAGGGCCAATAGCTGCCGATGGTGCGCACCGGCTCGGCGTCCGTGAGCGTGCCGTGGCCGCCCACGAGGCGATCGTTCGGCTGCCCCGCGCCTTCGCGGCCGTGACACGCCACGCACTTCTCCATGTACACCGCGGCGCCCTCGCGCGCCGTGCCTCTGCCCGGGGGCAGGTTGCTGCCGTCCGGCAGGATCGTCAGGTCCCAGGCGGCCACCTGCTCGGGCGTGGCGACCACGCCGAGGTTCGGTCCCTCCTGCGCCGCGGCGAGCGCGCTCACGAGCGTTGCGACCGCCGTCGCGCCCGCGCGTGCGGCGGCGGCGATCCGCAGGTCGACGGCGTTGGCCCTACGCATAGGTGTTCACCACGTCGCCGCTCTCGGTCACGCGCCAGCTCTGGATCGCGTGATAGTGATAGCGATACTGCGCGCCCCGCTCGGCCAGCAGCGCGGCGCGCGTCGGCTGCACGGCGCCCGTCTCGTCCACGGCCCGGCTCTGCAGCACGGCCGGCCCGCCGTCCCAGCGCCACGCCATGCGGAAGCGCGTGAGCGCCTTCGGCAGCACGGGATCGGATAGCGCGGCCTCGGCCCAGGTGCGCCCGCCGTCGGCGGACACCTCCACGCGCCGCACGCGTCCCGCGCCGGACCACGCGAGCCCGGAGATCTGATAGAGCCCGGGCCCCTGCATCAGCATGCCGCCGGATGGCGACGTGATGACGGATTTGACGGCCATGGGGAACGTGAACTGCAGCGCCTTGCCGTCGGGCAGCAAGTCCGAGTACTTCGAGGTCTCGTCCTTCGTCATTGCCGGCTGCGACGTCACCTTGATGCGGCGCAGCCACTTCACGCTCATGTTGCCTTCCCAGCCCGGCAGGAAGAGCCTGAGCGGATAGCCCTGCTCCGGCCGGAGCTTCTCGCCGTTCTGGTAGATGGCGAGGATCGCGTCGTCCATCGCCTTCTCGAGCGGCACGCTGCGGCTCATGGCGGCCGCGTCCGCGCCTTCGGCCACGAGCCAGCGCGCCTCGGGGCGCAGCCCCGCTTCCTCGAGCAGGATGGCGAGCGGCACGCCCGTCCACTCGCTGCAGGAGATAAGGCCGTGGATGGCACCCGCCGACACCATCGCCGGCTCGGGCGCGTTGTTCCCCGCGCTGTTGCCCGAGCACTCGAGGAACTGGATGCGCGAGACGAGCGGGTAGCGGCAGAGCGCCTCCATGTCGAAGATCAGCGGCCGCTCCACGAGGCCGTGGATCAGCAGCCGGTGCTGCGCCGGATCGATCTCGGGCACGCCGGAGTGATGGCGCTCGAAGTGCAGCGCGCTCGGCGTGATGATCCCTTCCAGGTGCTCGATGGGCGTGCGCGAGCCGCCGCTGCCCGTCGTGCCGGGCTGCGAGCCCACCATGCGCTCGACGTGCGCCTCGTACGGCGAGCGCGCGCCGTAGGCGCTCAAGGGCGCGCCGGGCGCCTTCATCCACTGGGGCACTTCGGGCGGCACGGCCGCGCGGGCGTGACGCGCCGTCAGGAGCGTAAGGCCCGCTGCGCCGAGCGTGGCGGCGCCGCCGGTCAGGAACAGCCGGCGATGCAGCAGGCCGTTGCCGGCGACGGGCTCGAGCGCCTCGCCGGGGTCATGGGTCGTCATCGTGAGCTCTCCCCCTGGTTCGCCGGCCGCGAGCGCGGCCGACGGTTCGTTTGTCGTCACCGTACTCGCGGACAGGGAAGCCTGACAAGCCCGCTCTTCGTCCAACGAAGCCGCGATCATCAGCGCGGGCTGCGATGCGCCCGCGATCGCCGTGCTAGTTGCGCGCGGCGGGGCGCTCGCGGACGAGGCTCGTGTAGGCGCGATTCAGGAAGCTCGCGGGATCGCCCTTCGCCGCATCCCACTCCTTCGTCGGCTGCGCCGCGACGACCTGCTCGAGGCTCGCGCCGCTCTCGATCAGCGAGCTGATGCGGTCGCGGATCGTCGTGAGCATCTCGATGTAGTCGCGCAGGTCCTCGTACTTCGCGACCGGGCCGTGGCCCGGGATCACCGTGGCGCCCGGGCGCAGCTCCGCGAGCACGCGCGTGCAGAACTCGATGATGCCCGTGAGGCTGCCGCCGTTGTCCGCGTCGATGAACGGATAGCCCGCGTTGTTGAACACGTCGCCGAGGTGCACTGCGTTGCGGTCACGGAAGATCACGGCCGTGTCACCGGCGGTGTGCGCCGGACCCACGTGCAGCAGATCGATGCGCTCCCCGTTGAACACGAACTGCATGCTCTCCGTGAACGTGATGACGGGCAGCGCGCTCGCCGGGTAGGCGGGCTGCTCGCGCACCTGACTCACGAGGTTGATGCGGTTGTCCCGCGTCATCATGTCGCGCGAGACGGCGTGCGACACGAGCCACGTGCCCGCGGGACCGAGCGTCTGGTTGCCGTCCGCGTGGTCGAAGTGCCAGTGCGTGTTGATGGCGAAGTCCACGTCGCCGCCGCCGAGCTCGCGGATCTTGGCCTGGAACCGCGGCACCATTTCCGGGAACTGGTCGTCGACGATCAGCACGCCTTGCTCGCCGATCGACACAACGATGTTGCCCCCCACGCCGAACAGAACGTAGAAGCCATCGGCGATCTTCTGCTCGCGGATCTGAGTGGTGCGCAGCGCCTCTTCGAGGTCGGGGAGCTGCGCGAAGCCGGGAGCGGCAGCCGCCAGCGCGAGGCAGGCCACCGCGACGCGCGCGAGGGTCATTGTTGTTCTCCTTCTCGGGACCGTTGGCGCGATTGTAGCGCGCGCGGCAGTCGCGGCTCGAAAAGCCGCGCTTCAGGCGTCGCTCGAGGGCCGGGTGGGAGCGCCTTTCCAGGCGCGATTCTTCGCCGGACGGCGCCGAAGATCGCGGCTGGAAAGCCGCTCCCATCGGGAAGCGGAAGCGCGAAGGCGCCTCAGGCGGGCACCTTCTCCGGCTTGTGCGTCTCCGCGGAGCGCACGATGGCCTCCGTGACGGCCGCGCCGTGCACCATCTCCTCCAGCGGGATCGGGAATGCGGGACCGCCGGACGCCGCCTTCGCGAACGACTCGAGGGCGGCCTTGGTCACGTCGCAGCGCTCCGCCTCCCAGGTCTTCGCGGGCCCCTGCGTGGGCTTGAAGATCACGTTGCCGAAGAGCCGGGTGCGTCGCTCCTCGGAGGGCGCGCCCGCCACGTGAGTCATGCCCTCGAGCCGCACGTAGCCCTTGGAGCCATACACCTGGAAGCTGAAGCCGCCGCCGGTGGCCGTCATCGTGCCGAGGTAGCCCGACATGCCCTCCTTCATGCGGAACAGCACGGACGTGGTGTCGTCCGCGTCGATCGCGACCACGCGGCGGAAACTCTGGCAGTACACCTCGTCGATGAATCCGCAAAGGTCGATCATGCCGTCCACGGCGTGCACGCCCATCGGCGTGAGGCCGCCGCACGGCGTCTCCTTCTTGTTCGCGCGCCACGCCTCGGGCTTGAGCAGCAGCGCGTTCGGGAACGTCATCGTGGACTCCACGTGCAGGATCACGCCGAGCTCGCCGGCCTCGATCTGCTCGCGCAGCCGCACCATCTCCGGGTGCCAGCGGCGGTTGTAGCCGAGGCCCAGTGTGACGCCGGCCTTGCGCACGGCCGCCACGGCCTCCTCCGCCTCGGCCTTCGTGAGCGCGAGCGGCTTCTCGCAGAACACGTGCTTGCCCTGGCTGGCGGCCGCGATGATCTGCGGCACGTGTAGCGAATGCGGCGTGGCGAGCACCACGGCGTCGATCGATGGATCCGCGATCATCTCGTCGAAGCTCGACACGAGCTTCAAGTCGTGGTGGTCCGCGAAGTTGCGCAGCTCGTCCGTCACGGTGCGCGACGTGCCCGCGACGAACCGCATCACGTCGCTCTGGCCCGAGATGGCCTCGACGAGCGTCTTACCCCACCAACCGAGTCCAACGATTCCTGCGTTGATCACTTGCTCTTCCTCCGCCGCAAAGTCATTCGAGACCGCTCGCGCGCGCCTGCACGCGCGCGATCACCGACCAGTCGAGATCCGCCTCGCCGTTGGCCACCGCGCTGATCAGCCGGTCACGGTACACGTTGAGGCTCGGCAGGGGCACGCTGGCCGCGAGGCCCGCCGCCATCATGAGGTTCGCGTCCTTGAGGCCCAGCGCCGTCGTGAATCCCGGCTGGTCGAAGGCCTGCTTCACGATGAGGTTGCCGTACACCTTGTAGGCGGGCGCGGCGAACAGGCCGTCCGTCATGACCTCGTAGAACACCGCCGGGTCCACGCCGTACTTGCGCGTGAGCGAGAACGCCTCGGCCATCGCCTCGATGGCGCAGCCGAGCACCATGTTGTTCGCGAGCTTCACGGCCGCCGCGCCCGCCGGGTTGGTGCCGCCGCTGAAGGTGCGCCGCCCCATGGCGTCGAAGAGCGGCTGCACGCTCGCCACGGCCTCCGTGGGGCCCGCCGCCACGATGACGATCTGGCCCGCGGCCGCGGCGTCGGGGCGACCGAGCACCGGCGCCGCGACGAACGACTGGCCGCCGCCGGCGTGGATGGACTCGACTTCCTTGAGCACCGTGACGCCGTGCGTGCCCATGGCCACGTGCACGGCGCCCTTCGGCAACGCCTCCAGGATCCCGCCCTGCACCACCTCCTGCAGCGCCTTGTCGTCGGCGACCATCGTGATCACCGCGTCCCGGCCGCGGCACGCCTCGGCCACCGAGGCCGCCACCGTGGCGCCAGCCTGCTCGAGGGCCTCGGCCTTCGAGCGCGTGCGGTTGTAGACCACGAGGTCGTGCCCGGCGGCGAGCAGCCGGTTGCTCATGGCCTGGCCCATGCGGCCGAGGCCGATGAATCCTACCTTCACCGTCGATTCTCCCTGCCTTCGAAGCGGCTCAAACGAGCTGGCTCTTGACCCACTCGAGCTCGCGCTGCACGTAGTCCACGATGTCGCCGGTCTTGAGCGACGGCGGCAGCACGTCCCACGTGTACGTCTCGATCTCGAGCTGCGGCGAGAGCTTGTTCTTCTTGTGGAACTTCAGCGCGTCCTCGATGGCGAAGCGCGTGGTGCGGAACTCGCCCAAGTCGTCGAGGAACACGGGCACGTGCACGTGGGTGCGCCACTCGCGCGGGCCCGGATCGCGCTCCCAGGCGGCGAACGCGTCCTCGAGGTTGAGGTACCGCGTGAGCTTGCCGTCGCGCTTCTCCACCGTCTGCGTGAGGTACACCGTGTCCGCGAACGGCCGCAGCGCATCCACCGTGCGCTGCGTGACCTCGGGCATGCGCAGCGCCGCCGCTTCCTGGAGCTTGAACACCGGGATGCCGGCGTTCGCGAGCGCCTGCAGCGACGCGCCGATGTCCTCGAACTCCACGGCCTGGTGGCAGATGTCATAGACCATGCCGAGGTGGTTGCGCAGCGCCTGCTCGGCCTGCGAATGCGACAACCCCGTCTGCGACGCGAGCGAGCGCACCGCGCTGTCGGCGTACAGGTGGTTCTGGAAGTAGTCGAGCGCCTCCTCGGTGGTCTCGAGGAAGCAGTAGGGCTCGGGCTCGAGGGCGAGGCACACCCGGCGGCCCGTGCGCAGCTCGATCTGCACGAGATGCGCCACCGTGCGAAGCACCTGGCGCGTGAACGCCTGCACCGCCTTGTCGTTGACCTTCGGCTTGAAGGCGAGCGGCGGGCTCTGGATCGAGGGGTTCACCGTGGGCGGCGCCACCTCGGCCAGGATGTCGGCCACCTGCATGGTGTAGACGGCGCGCTCGTCCGTGGTCCAGTCGGGCTCGTACACGCGCTCCTTCACGACCGTATTCTTGAAGGGGCCGTACGGGAACGCGTTGACCGTGTACAGGTACATGTTGTGCTGGCTCAGGAACTCCTTGAGCCGCTCCCGCTCGCGGGGGCTCGAGTGCAGCGTGCCCGCCGAGTCCGCCGACAGGCGCAGCGACACGCCGAACGGCTGGTGGGGCGCCACGCGCGCCTTCACCTGCGGCACGTAGCGGTTCAGACTGTCCCACATCTCGGCCCACGTGTCGCCGGGATGCACGAGCGTCGAATAGGTCAGGTGACCTAGGCCGTTGCCTAAATCCATCGATTTCTCCTCAAAGCTCTCTTGTCGTCGGGCGGCGAACGACGCACGCTCGGCGCGCCGAGCGCAACCGTCGCCCGGCACGGGATCGTTCGGGGTAGCGGGCGCGAGGCTCGACCCATTGTAGCTCACCCCGCCGATCGAAGTCGGACGAGCGGGCTTCGGCGCGGCGCGCCCGCCCGCTCAGGAGGCGAGGAAGCCTGCGCCGATATCGAGCGATTGGCGCGCGAGGCGGTCCGGCCCACGGCGCTGCTCCACGGTCCAGCGCACGGCGATGCCGGCTTCGCCGCCGCCCGTCTCGCTCTCGATCTCGAGCGCCACGGCGTCGCCCGCACGCAGGTCGAGCGGCTCGAGCAGCGGCAGATAGATCTGATCCCAATGCGTCCGCGGCGCGAACGGGCTCGTCGAGAGCACCACGCCCGGCGCGAGCGTGCATTCCCACCACAGGACGAAGCCGTAGACGACGCCGCCGTCCGGCGCCGACCACTCGACCCGGCCGGATCGCCGGCTCTCGAAGTCGCCCGCGAAGCGCACGCGGTCCCATTCGGCGGGCGGCACCGGCAGCAGGTCGCCCGGCTCGACGGGGAACACGTACATGTTGTTGCGGCTCATGCGCTCCGCGTCCGCGAAGTCGAGATCGAAGCCCACCGAGCGCCAGCTCCGCAAATCCCGCTCGAAGCGCTCCGCGGACACCGGCGCCGCCCATTGGGCGATTTCCGCAGGGATCAGCGTGCCGCCGGGCGCGAGGAAGCGTTGCGCGTCCCGCAGCGTCTCCAGCACGCCTTCCTCGTACGCGAAGTTGCCGAGCACCTCGGCGACCACGACGTCGACCCGTGGGGGCTCCTCGACGGAGAGCGAGTGCTGCGGCACGAAGTGCAGGCCGTCGATGCCGTTACGGGCGGCCACCGCCTCGGCGAGGCCGAGCACGTCGCCCGGCTCGTAGAGCCACACCTCCCGTGCACCGAGCCGGCGCGCGAGGAACGCCAGGATCCCGGTGCCGGCACCAATATCGGCTACGGTAGTGCGGCCCGGCTCGATCACGCGCTCGAGCGCCGCGTGGAAGGCCCGGTGGCGGATGGAGTCCGCGAGCATGCGGCGATGGAATTCGATGGACATGACGAGGTTGGCGGGGCGAAACGCTCGGAACGCCTGTCATCCGGGGTTGTAGGGGGCGCGGTTGTACAATATCGTATCGCCGCCTCATCGCCACTCATCTTTCCCTGAAGGACAACAACGAATGCTACGCGCGACCGCGAATATCCTGCTTCCTACGACGATCACCGGATCCCTGCCGCGCCCGAGCTGGTACACGGAGAACCTGGGCCAACGCTCGTTCCTCGCGGCGATGGTCGAGTCGCGGTTCCGCGAGCAGTACGAGGACACGCTGGCGGTTTACATCAGCGAGCAGACGATCGCCGGCCTCGACATCCTCACCGACGGCGACGCGCGGTTCACGCAAGACATCGGCGGCCAGAGCTGGACGAGCTATCCGCCGTTCCACATGTCGGGCTTCGACCGCATTCCGAAGCTCGCGCCGATCGGCGGTGGCGGCATCACCTTCCCGCGCGGGCACATCCTGCACGACTACATCGAGGCGCGGCTCATGCCGAGCATCGTGGGCCCGGTGGGCCCCGGCGAGATGCAGTACGCGCAGATCTGGAAGGCCGCGCAGCGCATGACCTCGAAGCCCGTCAAGTTCGGCACGGTCACGCCCGAGCTCGTGGCCTTCGCGGTGCAGGACTTCTACTACAAGGACATCCGCGAGCGGATCTGGGCGATCTCCGACGCCTTCAACCAGGAGCTGCACGCGCTCGCGGACGCCGGCTGCCCGGTCATCCAGCTCGAGGAGCCGCAGATCCACCTGCTCGCGGCCCGCGGCATCGTCGACAAGGTCATCAACCCCGAGTTCATGCTCGAGGTGTTCAATAACACCGTGCGCGGCCTGCGTGCGAAGACCGAGGTGTGGTGCCACACGTGCTGGGGCAACCCCTCGCAGCAGCGCATGTTCGCGCACGTGCAGAGCTACAAGCCGGCGCTCAAGCTCCTGAACCAGGTGGACGCGGACGTGATCACGTTCGAGTCCTGCAGCTCCGGCGGCATCGATCTCGAAGCCATCGGCAAAGAGATCACCGACATGAAGATCGCCATCGGCGTGATCGACCACCACTCGCTGCAGGTGGAGCGCCCCGAGGAAGTGGCCGACCACATCCGCATGGCGCTGAAGTACATCCCGCTCGAGCGCCTGGTGATCTCCTCCGACTGCGGCATGGGCCGCGAGGGCATGGCGCGCCGGCACGCGTTCTACAAGATGGTGTCGCTCGTGCAGGGCACCAACATGGTGCGGCGCGAGCACGGCTTGCCCGAGGCCGAGTGCATCGCCGCCGATCCGAAGTTCACGCTGCTCACGATCTCCGGCGAGGCGAAGCCGGCCGTCGCAGGCGGCAAGGCCGCGGCCAAGGCGTCGTCCAAGAAGAAGGCCGCGCCGCGCGCGGCCGCGAAGAGCAAGTCGAAGAGCGTCAAGCGCAAGCGGCGCTGAGCTTCGTGCGGGCGGCGCGGCCGGCGCGGCGTCGCCCTTCCCGACCGCCTGCGGGCGGTCAGCCTTCCTTACGACCGGCCGCGGGCCGCGGCCGCGCGCCCCGAATGGGCTCGGCCTCGAAGGGGTCTTCCGGCCAGTAGTGCTTGGGGTACCGTCCCCGCAGGTCCTTCCTCACCTCCGCGTAGCCGCTCCGCCAGAAGCTCGCGAGGTCGCGCGTGATCTGCACCGGCCGCTGCGCCGGCGATAGCAGCTTGAACGTGATCGGCACGCGGCCGCGGGCGATGCGCGGGGTCTCGCGCAGCCCGAACACCTCTTGGAGGCGCACGGCGACCACCGGCGCGTTCTCGTCCCGATAGTCGATCCTCACGCGCGAGCCGCTCGGCACGGTCAGGCGCTCCGGCGCGAGCTCGTCGAGCCGGCGGCGCTGCTCCCACGTGAGGAGCGCGGAGAGCGCCTCCTCGAGCGGCACCCGCGCGAGCTGCTCCCGGCGCGTTACGCCGTCGAGCCACGGCGCGAGCCAGCGGTCGAGGGAGGCCGCGAGGGCGGCGTCGTCCATGGCGGGCCAGTCGGCCGCCTCCTCGGGCATGGCGCGCCGCACGAGCTCCACCCGCGCCTGCAGATTTCGCGCCTCGTCGGTCCAGGGCAGTGCGTCGAGGCCGAGCTCGCGCACGCCTTCCAGCATGGCGTGCGCCGCCGCCTCTCGAGGCACGGGCACGAGCGGGCTCTCGTCGATCACGAGCTCGCCGAGCCGCACGGTGCGCCGGGCGATCACGGCCTGCTCGCGCGAGCTCCACTCCACCGCCTCGCGCCGCTCGAGGTCCGCCGCGAAGTGGGCCTCGAGGTCCGCCCTGGCGAGCGGCGCTGCGAGCAGGATGCGCGCGTCGCGCTCGCGATCGTCGAGCTCCACGGCGACGATGAGCTCCTCGCGCGCGAGGCTCTGCGCCTCGGCGAAGACCGCGCCGCGCCCGTTGGCGAGCGCGTAGCGCCCCTCGCCGCCCGGCCGGCGGCGGCCGATGCGATCGGGATACGCGAAGGCGAGCAGCAGCCCGACCATGCGGTCGTCCGCCAGCGCCTCCTCGCGGTCTGCGCCGAGCTGGCGGGCGAGCTCCCGGGCGAGGCGCCGGGCGCGGTGGCGCGCGCCCGTCTCCACCTGCCGGCCGCCGTCCTCGCCCCGCAAGGCGTCGAGGCGCGTGCGCACGTCCGCGTCGCGTCCGCCCGGCCCGCCGCGCAGCAGGTCGCGCTCGGACAGCAGGGCCGCGAGCTCCGCGGCGAGCCCGCCGTGACCGAGCGCGCGACCGCGGAGCAGCATGTGCGCGAGCCGCGGGTGCACGCCGAGCCGGGCCATCTCGCGGCCGTGCGCGGTGATGCGCCCCGCCGCATCGAGCGCCCCGAGACGACGCAGCAGGTCGCGCGCGCTCGCGAGCATGGCCGCGGGCGGCGGGTCGAGCCAACGCAGCGTGGACGCGTCCCGTGCGCCCCAGCTCGCGAGCTCGAGCGCGAGCGGGGCGAGGTCGGCCGACAGGATCTCGGGCGGCGTGGCGGGCGCGAAGCTGCGCTCCGCGGCGTCGCTCCAGCAGCGGTAGCAGACGCCCGGGGCCGTGCGGCCCGCGCGGCCGCGGCGCTGATCCGCCGAAGCGCGCGAGATGCGGCGCGTCTCGAGACGGCTCATGCCGGTGACCGGATCGAACAGGGCCGTGCGCACGAGCCCCGAGTCGACCACGACCCGAACCCCCTCGATCGTGAGGCTCGTCTCCGCGATATTCGTGGCGAGCACCACCTTGCGGGCGCCGGGCGGAGCCGGGGCGAGCGCCGCGTCCTGCGCGGCGGCGTCGAGGTCGCCGAAGAGCGGCAGCACCTGCACCTGCCCGCCGATCCCGCGCTCCTCGAGCAGGCGCTGCACGCGGCGGATCTCGGGGGCCCCCGGCAGGAACACGAGCACGTCGCCTTCCGTCTCGCCGAGCGCGCGCTGCACGGTCTGCGCCACCATGCGCTCCGGCGCATCGAAGCTGCCGCCCGCGCCCGGGAGCCAAGGCGCCCCTTTGCCCACGTGACGCGTCTCCACGGGGAACACGCGTCCGGGCGCGCTCACGAGCTCGGCGTCGCCGAGCAGGCGCAGCACGGGCTCTGCGTCGAGCGTGGCCGACATCACGAGGAGCTTCAGCTCCGGCGCGAGCGCGTCGCGCGCGTCGAGCGCGAGCGCGAGCCCGAGATCGGCCTGCAGGCTCCGCTCGTGGAACTCGTCGAAGATCACGAGCGCCACGCCCTCGAGGGCCGGGTCGTCCTGCAGCATGCGCGCGAGCACGCCCTCCGTAACCACCTCGATGCGCGTGTCGCGCGAGACGCGCGTGTCGAGCCGCATGCGGTAGCCCACCGTGCGGCCCACGTCCTCGCCGAGCGTCCGCGCCATGCGACGGGCGACGGCGCGGGCGGCGAGGCGCCGCGGCTCGAGCATCACGATGCGCTTGCCGCGCGCCCAGGGCTCGTCGAGCAGCGCGAGCGGCACCACCGTGCTCTTGCCGGCGCCCGGCGGCGCGTGCAGCACGGCGGCCGCATGCGCCGCGAGCGCGGCGCGCAGCGCGGGCAGCGCGGCGTGAATGGGGAGATCGATGTCGTGCATGCGACGGCTTACATCGCGGCCGAAAAGCCGCCGCTACCTCCGGCGCCGGCGCGCCGCTCGAATGCTAGCTCGCAAGCTTCGCTTCCAGCGTGATGGCGAGGCCGTTCCGCAGCAGGTTCGACACGGGGCACTTCTTCTCCGCCTCGTCCGCCAGGCGCTTGAACGTCGCCTCGTCCACGCCCGGCACCCGGCCCTCGGTGACGAGGTGCATCCTGGTGATCGCGAGGTTGTCGAGCGTGATGGTCGCCGTGGTGCGAATCTCCTCGGGCTCGTGCCCCTGGCTCGCGAGGTAGTTCGCGAACGCCATGCTGTAGCAGGCCGCGTGTGCCGCGGCGATCAGCTCCTCCGGATTGGTGCCGTTCGCGTTCTCGAAGCGCGTCGCGAAAGTGAACGGCGTGTCGCGCAGCACGCCGCTCGCGCTGCCGATCGTGCCCCGCCCGCCTTTGAGGCTGCCGCGCCACGTCCCCGTTGCCGTGCGTTCGATGGCCATGCTCGTCCTCCGGTGCAGTGTTCCCTGGAACGCTCCGCGGCGCTCCGGCCGCGGCCACCCGCGTCGATCAGCCTCGCGCCCGGGGTCCGGCAAGTCAATCGCGCGGACCAAGGGCCGGCCGGGTGGACGCATTGCGCGTCGCCGGGTTGGGGCTTGTACGGATTCCCCTGCAGGCATCGGGTCCCCGATAATGCGCGCCCGCGGCGAGGGCGAGTGCTAAGGGACTAGCGATGCGACACATAGGAATCTGTCTCGGCCTGCTGCTCGCGCTCGCGACGCCCTCGTCCCCAGGCGCAGAGCTCGCCGACATGGAGCGGCGGCTGCAGGCCTGCGCCGCCTGCCACGGGGAGGAAGGGCGCTCGGCGGAAGAGACCTACGCGCCGTCGATCGCCGGCAAGCCCGCGGGCTACCTGCATCAGCAGCTCAAGAACTTTCGGGACGGCCGCCGGCAGCAGCGCGTGATGCAGCAGATGCTCGCCTACCTCTCGGACGATTACCTCGAAGCGATGGCGGCGTATTACGCCGCGCAGCGCCCGGCGGTCGCCGCGCGGCAGGGGGCCGTGAGCCCGGCCATGCTCGAGCGTGGCCGCCGGCTCGTGGAGGAAGGCGACCCGGCACGCGACCTGCCGGCCTGCGTGGCCTGCCACGGCGAGCGGCTGCTCGGCGTAGCGCCCGCCATCCCCGGATTGATCGCCCTGTCGGCCGATTACCTCGCCGCGCAGCTCGGCGCGTGGCGCGCGGGATCTCGCAAGGCCGCGCCGCCGGACTGCATGGCAGCCGTCGCCGGTCGCCTGGAGCGCGACGAGATCGCAGCCGTGACCGCCTGGATCGCGAGCCGGCCCGTTCCCGAGAAACACGCGCCGGCGCCCGGGTTGACGCACGAGCTCCCGCTGCCCTGCGGAGGCGTGCCGTGAGCCGCCGCAAGCGATGGGTCGCCGCCACGGTGGCGGCGGTGCTGGCCTTCGGGTCGTGGCTCGCGCGCCCGGACGCCGACGAGGATTCCTCCCGCCACGATATCGCCGTGAAGCCCACGCCCGAGCTCGTGGCGCGCGGCGAGTACCTCGCGCGAGCCGGCAACTGCATCGGCTGCCACACGGCGCCGGGCGGCGTGCCGTACGCGGGCGGCCGGCGCATCCCCACGCCGTTCGGCGACGTGTTCAGCACGAACCTCACGCCCGACCCCGAGACGGGCCTCGGCGCCTGGTCTTCCGACGACTTCTGGCGCGCCATGCACCACGGGGAGTCGCGCGACGGGCGGCTGCTGTACCCCGCGTTCCCGTACACGAGCTACACGCGCGTGACGCGCGCCGACGTGGACGCCATCTTCGCGTTCCTGCGGTCGCTGCCGCCGGTGAAGAGCCCGCGCATCGAGCCCGAGGTGCGCTTCCCGTTCAACACGCAGCTCGCGCTCATGGCGTGGCGCGCGCTCTACTTCCGCCCGGGCGTGCACGAGGACGATCCCGGCCGCTCGCCCGCGTGGAACCGGGGCGCCTACCTCGTGGAAGGGCTCGGCCATTGCGGCGAGTGCCACCGCCGGCGCACCTGGCTCGGTGGCACGGATCCCGACGAGCACCACGCGGGCGGCGCGATCCCCATGCTCGGCTGGGACGCGCCGCCGCTCGCCCCGGCGCGGCCGATGTCGGACGCCGAGGCAGAGGAGATGGCGGAGCTGCTGCGGGCCGGCACGTCCGCCCGCGGCGTCGTGACGGGGCCGATGGCGGAGGTGGTGTTTCAGAGCCTGCAGTACCTCGACGAGGCGGACATCGACGCGATGGTGGCGTACATCCGCACGCTGCCGGGCGGCGAGCCCGCCGGCGGCGGCGCACCGGCCGGCGGCCCGCAGGCGGAGCGGCTCGCCAGGCTCGGCGAGCGCGTGTACCGCGACCGTTGCGCCGAATGCCACGGTGACGACGGTGAAGGCGAGGCCTACGTGTATCCCGCGCTCGCCGGCAACCCCTCGGTGACCGCGCCCTCGGCCAACAACGCGCTGCAGACGGTGCTGTTCGGTGGCTATCCGCCGAGCACGGCGGCGAACCCCATGCCCTACGGCATGCCGCCGTACGCGCACGAGCTCTCCGCGGAGGAGATCGCGGGCGTGCTCACGTACATCCGCCGGGCCTGGGGCAACGACGCATCGGCCGTCTCGCCGGGAGCCGTGGAGCGGCGCTAGGCGCGCCGCGCCGCGGCCGCGGCGCTTTCCTTTTGCAGTACCATCCCGCGCGTACCGATTCGCGGGGGGACGCATGAAGCTTCGCTCGGCCGACGACCTCACGCAGGCAGCCATGCGGCGCCTGCCGCCGTTTCTCGCGCAGTACGTGGCCGGCGGCTCCTACGCCGAGCACACGCTCCGCCGCAACGTGGAGGATCTGCGCACCATCGAGCTGCGGCAGCGGGTGCTCTGCGACGTGTCGCAGGTCGATCTCAAGACGCGCCTTTTCGGCCACGAGTGGTCGATGCCGTTCGGGCTCGGGCCCATCGGCATCTCCGGCATGCTCGCGCGCCGCGGGGAGACGCAGGCCGCACGCGCGGCGGAAGACGCCAACGTGCCGTTCTGCCTCTCCACGGTGTCGATCTGCAGCCTCGAAGAGGTCCGCTCGAAGCTCACGCGGCCGTTCTGGTTCCAGCTCTACGTCATACGCGACCGCGCCTTCATGCGTGACCTGCTGGATCGCGCCGCCGCGGTGCAATGCTCCGCCCTGCTCTTCACGGTGGACATGCCGGTGCCCGGCATCCGCTATCGCGACTTCCGCTCGGGGCTCGCCGGCGCCGCTGGCCCGCTGGGGCGCGCGCGGCGCGTGTGGCAGGCGCTGCGCAAGCCCGTCTGGGCGTACGACGTGGGGCTCCTGGGCCGCCCGCACTCGCTCGGCAATCTGATCCCAGTGCTCGGCCGCAACAGCGGCCTCGAGGACTACATCGACTGGCTCGGCCGGAACTTCGACCCGTCCGTCACGTGGCGCGATCTCGACTGGATCCGGGAGCGCTGGCAGGGGCCGCTGATCATCAAGGGCATCCTCGACGCCGAGGACGCGAAGCAGGCGGTGGCGCTCGGCGCCGACGGCATCGTGGTCTCGAACCACGGCGGCCGGCAGTTCGACGGCGTGCGCTCCACGGCGCGCGCCGTGCCCGCCATCGCGGACGCAGTCGGCGGCCGGCTCACCGTGCTCGCGGACGGCGGCGTCCGCAGCGGGCTCGACGTGCTGCGGATGCTCGCGCTCGGGGCGAACGGCGTGCTGCTGGGGCGCGCGTGGGCCTACGCGCTCGCGACGGGCGGCCGGCGCTCGGTGGCCGCGCTGATCCAGACGTTCGGCCGCGAGCTCGCCGCCGCCATGGCAATGGCGGGCCGCACGCGCATCGCGGACATCGACCGCTCCGTGCTCGACGTCTAGGCGCCTAGATGCGGACGACGATCTTGCCGAAGTGCTTCGCGTCCCGGAGGTACTGGTAGGCCTCCGGCGCGGCGTCGAACTCGAACACGCGATCGACCACGGGCCGCAGCCGATTCTGCGCCACGGCCTTGAGCAGCGTCTCCGCGTGCTCGCGGTGCCCCACGAAGATGCCGCGCAGCGTGGCGCCCTTGAACATGAGCGGGTGCGGGCTCAGGTCGCCGGAGGGCCGCGTGAGCACGCCGATCAGCGCGATCTCGCCGCCGAAGCCCACGGCGCGGTACGACTGCGGCAGCGTGCCGAGCGCCGCCGTCTCGACCACGTGATCCGCGCCTTTGCCGTCGGTGAGCCTGAGCACCTCGTCGGCCCACTCGGGCGTCTTCACGTAGTTGATGCCTTCGTCCGCGCCCAAGGCCTTGGCGCGCTCGAGCTTCTCGTCGCTCGACGAGGTGACGATCACGCGAGCGCCCGCGAGCTTGGCGAGCTGCAGCGCGAAGATCGACACGCCGCCCGTCCCGAGCGTGAGCACGGTGTCGCCGGGACGCGTGGGCCTGCCGTACGCGAGCGCGTTCCAGGCCGTCACGCCCGCGCAAGGCAGCGTGGCCGCTTCCTCGAACGACAGGTGCTCCGGGATCTTGAGCAGCCCCCGCTCGTCGAACACCCTGTACTCGGCGAGCACCCCGTCCAGCGGCGTGGCGCCGAGCGCGACCGGAGGGTCGCCCTGATGGAACGTGGCGAGCACCCGGTCGCCGACCTGCAGACCGCGCACGCCGGGCCCCACCTTCTCCACCTCGCCGGCGCCGTCGGACAGCGGAACGAGATCGCGCTGCACCGCGCCGCCGATGTACTTGCCCCTCACGATCGCGAGGTCGCGGAAGTTCAGCGAGGCCGCGCGCATGCGCACGCGCACCTGCCCGGGGCCCGGCTCGGGCGGCTCGAGCTCCACGCGCTTGAGCCCGTCGATGTCCGTGCTGCCCTGGACGACGTGGTAAGCCTTCATCCCGTTCCCTCGCTGCCTGATCGCGTTTTGCTTCAACCTACCGGCCGGCCGGTGCGCGGTCAATCGCGCGACGCGGCCGCACGCGGCGTGCTCAGCGGAGGCCGAGGAACGCGCGGATGCGGCGCGCGAGCTCGTGCTCGGCGCCTTCGAGATGGAAGTGGTGCCCGCCCGGCAGGCGGTGGCTCTCGAGCTTGCGGAACCTGGCGGCGAGCGACTGGAACGCCGGCAGGTCCGCGAACGGGCTCCGCTCGGCGAGCAGCATGAGCACGGGCGCCTCCACGGCGGCCACGAGCGCGACGGCCATGTCGGGCGTGTAGCGGAACTCCGAGCGCGCCTTGAGGCGCTGATCCGCGTGCCAGGTGAAACCGCCCGGCACCTCCCGCAGCGAGCGCCGCGCGAGGATCTCCGCCGCCTCGCGGCTCACGGGCGAGAACCCTTCCGCGCGCTCGCGAATGGCGGTGTCCCGGTCCGCGAACACGCGACCCTGCTTGCCGAGCAGCGCGCGCCGGTCGCGCAGGGCGCGCGCGAGGTCACGGGGCGCCTCCTCGGCCGACGACGTGAGCGGCACGCCGCCCTCGAGCAGCACGAGCTTCACGACCCGTTCCGGGAACGCGGCGGCGAACAGCGTGGCGACGGCGGCGCCGCGCGAGTGGCCGAGCGGCACGAGCTCGCTCCACCCGAGCTGATCCGCGATCTCGAGCAGATCGGCCACGTCCTGCCAGAGGAGGTACGAGGCGTCGGGCGATCGGAAGTCGCTCCGCCCTTGGCCCGCGAGGTCCACGGCGACGACGCGGCATCCCTCGAGCAAGGGCGCGAGCCGGTCGAAGCTGCCGGAGTTATCGAGCCAGCCGTGCACGGCGAGCACCGGCAGGCCGTCCGGTGGGCCCCACTCCTGGGCCGCGAGCGTGAGGCCCGCGACCTCGAATCGGCGCTCGATCGGCACGCGCGTCCCTGCGCTCAGCGCCCCGGTGGGCCGCCCTGGAAGCGGATGACGCCCGGCGGCGGTCCGCCTTGCGGTTGCTGGAACGGCGAGCCGCCGAAGCGCTGCGAGATGAACTCCCGCAGGCGCGCCTGCTGCTCGTAGAGGCTCGAGCTCGGCAGCAGCAGCACCTCGTCGCCGGGCTCGAGGCCCGCGACCACCTCGGTCCACTCGAGATCCGTCAAGCCGGTCTTCACCCGCACGGGCACCGGCTTGCCGCCGCGCCGCGCCACCACCCAGTAGTTGCCCTCGAACTGATACTCGGTCACGGACCGCGCGCCGTCCGGCCCGAGCCCGGCGGCCCGCGCCCCGTTGCCTGCGAACGGCGCGCCGCCCGCCCATGCCCCGCCGAAGCCGCCCGAGCCGCCGGCGAAGCCCGCCGACTCGAACACGCGGCGCAGGAGCGCCCGCTCGTCGTCCGCAAGCTCCCCGCCGCTGCGCCGCTTCGCCAGGATGGCGCGCACCCGTTCGGCGTCGACGCCGTCCGGCAGCTCGATGCGGCGGCCGTTCAGCGTCAGCACGTTGCCCGGCCCCGGCGGCGCGGCACCGCTCGCGTCGAGCTGCGCCCGCAGAGCGGACTCGTCGAGCTTCAGCATCTCGGCCGTCAGCGGGATGTCTTCCTCGGCCCGCAAGGCCGCGGCCGGCACGGCGGGCACGCCCCGGCGGCTCGCGATCTCGATCTCCACCTCGGCGTTCATGCCCGGCTTGAGCAGGCCGCTGGGATTCTGCAGCCGGATCAGCACCGCGAACATCGTGACGTTCTGCTCGACGATGGCTTGCGGCTCGATTTTCAGCACCTCGCCTGCGAACGGCTGATTGGGATAGGCGGCCACGGTCACGCGCGCGGGCATGCCGGGCTGGATCTTGCCGATGTCCGTCTCGTCCACGAGGGTGCGCACGCGCACGGCCGTGAGGTCCGCCATCTTCATGAGGACAGTGCCGCCGCTCGCGGCCTGAGTGGGCGAGGCGATCACCATGCCGGGCTCGACGGACTTCTCGATGATAGTGCCGGTGATCGGCGCGCGCACGTCGGTCTCGTCGAGGGAGATGCGCGCGTTCTCCACGGCCACCTGCGAGCTCACCACCAGCGATTCCGCGTTCGCGAACTCGAGCTGCGTCTGCTCGTAGTCGGTTTGCGTGAGCGTGCCGTTCTCGAAGAGCCGCTCCGCGCGCCGCATGGCGGTCTCCGCGATCTTGCGCCGCGCCTGCGCGGCCACGAGCGCGGCCTCCGCCTCGGCCAGCCGGTTGCGGTGGGTGCGCTTCTCGATCTCCACCAGCAACGTTCCGGCCTCGACCACGTCGCCCGTCTCGGCATGCACGGCGAGGATCTCGCCGGACGCCTTGGACTTGAGCTCCACGGTAGCCTCGGGCTCGATCACGCCGGCCGCCTCCACGGTGACCTCGATGTCGCGCGTCTCCACCGCGACCGTGTCGTAGATCGGTGCGAGCGACTCGCCGCCGCGCTCGCAGGCGGCGAGCGCGACGAGCGCGATCGTTGCGACAAGACGCCCGCTCAATGCACGCGCTCCGGGTTGGGTGCGTCTTCCGCGATCCTGCCGTCGCGGAAGGTGATGATGCGGCGCGCGTGCGCGGCGATGTCGGGCTCGTGCGTGACGAGCACGATCGTGTGGCCGGCCTCGTGCAGCTCGTCGAACAGCGTCATGATCTCGCGGCTGGTGGCGGAGTCGAGATTTCCCGTGGGCTCGTCCGCGAGCAGGATGGAAGGCTCCGTGACCAGCGCGCGCGCCACGGCCACCCGCTGCCGCTGGCCGCCCGACAGCTCGCTCGGCCGATGGTGCATGCGGTCCGCGAGCCCCACCCGCTCGAGCGCCCGCGCGGCCCGCTCGAGGCGCTCCTTGCGCCGGACGCCTGCGTAGATGAGCGGCAGCTCCACGTTGTGCAACGCGTTCGCGCGCGGCAGCAGGTTGAAGGTCTGGAACACGAAGCCGATCTCCTTGTTGCGCACGCGCGCGAGCTGCCGGTCGTTCATGTCCGATACGAGCGTGCCGTTCAACCAGTACTCGCCCTTGTCGGGCGTGTCGAGGCAGCCGATCACGTTCATGAGCGTGGACTTGCCGGAGCCGGACGGACCCATGATGGCTACGTACTCGCCGCGCTCAACCGTGAGATCGACGCCGCGCAACGCGTAGATGCGCTCGCCGCCCATGCGGTAACACCGCTCGAGGCCGCGGGTCTTGATCGTCGCTGGGCGCACACTGCCGCTCATGCTCACGGGCTCGTCGGCGGCGCGTGCGGCGCCTGCCTGGTGCCGGGGTCGCCGAGATTATGGCACTTCGCCCGAGGCAGAACGGCCGCTCAAGCATTCTTCAGGCGCGGCGAAAGTCGCGTGTCAAGGAATGCTGGGCGGCGAGGAATCGGGGCTCCTAAGCCCAAGAATCGCGGCTGGAAAGCCGCTCCCACAGGGTTCGTTCAGGGGTGGGAGCGGCTTTCCGGCCGCGATCTTCCGCAGATTACGACTTCTTCATGTGCTCGCGCAGAAACGCGACGGAGCGCTCGAACGCGAGCTTCGCGTCCGGCGCGCTGTAGCTCTTGCGCTCGTCGCAATTGAAGCCGTGCTCGGCGCCCGGATAGACGTGAAAGACGCCGTGGGGCACGGCGGAGCGGATCTTCTCGACGTCCTCGGGCGGAATCGAGTGATCGCGGTCGCCGAAGTGGTACATGATGGGGCACTTCGGCCGCCGGTCGAGCATGCGGGCGATGGCGCCGCCGTAGTACGCCACGGCCGCGTCGAGATCGAGCTCGGCGGCGGCAACATGCGCCACGGTGCCACCCCAGCAGTAACCGAGCACGGCCACCGCCGGTTGGTCCGCGAGCGAGTCCACCGCCGCCTGCACGTCCGCGATCGTGTTGCGCCAGTCGAGCCGCTGCATGTAGCCGCGTCCCTTCTCGATCTCCGAGTAGGCGAGCTCGATGCCGCGCTCGATGCGGTCGAACATCGCCGGCGCGACCACGGTGAAGCCGGCGTCCGCGTACTGGTCCGCCACGCGACGGATGTGGTTGGTGACGCCGAAGATCTCCTGGATCAGCACGATCCCGCCCACGCTCTCGCCGCGCGGCTCCGCGCGGTAAGCGTCGAGCTCGTGCCCGTCGGCGGCGCGCAAGCGGACCGTCGCGCCCATGCCGCTAACGATCGGGGTTGGCCTGGCTCAGGCGGCGGAAGTATTCCGCCACCGCTTCCTGGTACCCGCGGGCGACCTGCGGCGGCGCCTCCGTGCGGATCGCGGCCTGGTCACCCTGGCCTTCGCCCCGCAGCTGCAGCTCGAGCTTCTCGGTGAGGCCGAGCAGCCGCTGGAACTCCTGCTCGATGAGCTCGGGGTTGCCGCGCAGACCGGCGCGCAGCTGGTCGCCGAGCTCGCGGACCGCGCGCAGCTCCTCCTCGGTGAGGCCCTCGGCGCGCAGCCGGTTGCCGAGCGTGATCAGGTTGGTGCCCGCCTCGTTCATGAGCTCGCGGGCGCGCTCGATCGCCTCGGGGTCGTTGAGCCAGCGGCCGCGCGGATCCCAGATGCCGGAGCGCGTGGGATCGTAGAACCGCCCGCCGGGTCCCCACGGGCCGCCGCGGGCGTAGGTGCCGCCGTCCGCGCCGCCGAGCTGCCCGGGCTGCCCCGGCCGATCGCCGGGCCGTCCGCCGCCCTGATCGTTCGCCTGCTGCTGGCCCTGCTCGCCCGGCTCGCCGGGCTGGTCGCCCGGAGCCCTGCCCTGCCGCTCGCCCTGGCCCTGCCCGGCGCCGCGCTCGCGCAGTTCCTCGAGCTGCCGACGCAGCGACTGGAGCTCGGCGACGAGCTCGGCGTTGGGGTCCGGCTCCGGCTGCACGCCCGCCACCGCTTCCTGAGTGGCCCGCTCCCGCGCCTCCTCCGTGCCGCGCTGCAAATCGCGCAAGGCGGAGGTGGTCACCGCGTCGGTGGCCGCCACCTGCTGCCCGAGGCCGCGCTGGAGCCCCTGGGCGCCGAAGCCGAGCCGTGCGATGGCCTGCGACTGCTGCAGGTCGGTGAGCGCCTCGTTGAGCCGCTGGCTCGCGCCCGGCGTCTGCGAGCGGAACTGGTTGGCGACTCGCTGGATTTCCTGCTCGAGCGCCTCGAGCTCTTCCTGCAGACGGTAGCGCCGCTCCGCGAGCTCCTCGGCGCGCGCCCGATCGAGGCCGCCGCCCCGGGCGTTACGGGAGTCGCCCCCCGCCTCGCGGATGGCCTGCTGGAGCTCCGCCGCGGTCTGGCGCTGCTCCTCGTAGATCCGGCGCGCCCGCTCGGCGAGGTCGGAGAACGCCTCGCCCGCGGCCGCCTGCCGCTCGGCCGTCATCTGCTCGAGGGCCGCCTGCAGCTGGCGCCGCGCCTGCTCGATGGCCCGCTGCGCCTGCTCCGGATCGATGTCGCCCGGCCGGCTCAGCCGGTCCATCGCCTGGATGGCCCGGTCGAGCTGCTCGATGGCCCGATTGCTGGCCTGGCCGCCGGCCTGCTGCTCGCCGCCCTGCATGCCCTCGGAGGCCTGCCCGCCCGGCTGGCCTTGCTGACCCTGCTGGCCCTGCTGTTGCTGCTGCGCCTGCGCGAGCTGCTGCTGCATCTGCTCGAGCTGCCGCTTGAGCTCCTCCGTCTCGCGCCGCAGCGCCTCCTGCTGCCAGCGTTCCTGCTCGGTGAAGCCGTTGCGGCGGTTCGCCTGATTCAGCAGGGCCTCCTGCCGCCGCGCGAGCTCCTGCAGCTTCGCGATGGCTTCGTCCTGCCGGTCCTGCGGCTGGTCGAAGGCGACCGGCGCCTCGGTCTCGTACTGGTTCTTCTCGAGGTCCATCTCGAGCTCGAAGAGCTCGCTCAGGTCGCGTCCCGCGAGCCCGCCGCCCGCGCCGCCGCCGCGCTGGAACGACACCTGGATGTCGGTGAAGACCGCCTCCGCGCGCAGCAGGTGCTGCAACGCCTCCTGCTCGAACGGCACGGCGTCCTGCAGCTCGATGTCCGAGAGCCGCTCGGCGGCCGGCGTCATGGCCTCCGCGGCGAGCTCGAGGTTGCGCACGAACGTCTGGATGCGCTGATCGACGCCCGTGAGCTGGCGGGCGCGCGCGCGGCTCGCGAGCGTCTGCGCCTGCTCGGCGAGCGTGCGCTGCAGCTCCGCGAGCATACGCGCGTTGTCGTTGATCTGCTGCTCGTCGAGGAAGCTCGCCTCCTCTTCCTGTTCCTTGATGAGGTTCCAGGTGGCGACCAGGATCTCCTTCTGCCGCCGGGAGATCTCGTCCTGCTGGCCGCCGCCCCCGCCGGCGCCGCCGCCCGACTGGGTGGCCTGCGTGAAGCTGCGGTCGAACGGCTGCACCTCCACGAAGTACAGGTCCGTCTGCACCTCGCGGCCGCGATCCTGGGCCACCGCGTAGTAGGAGATGACGTCGCCCGGCTCCAGCCCGCGCTCGCGCGGCTCCTGCGGCTCCTCGCGTTCCCGTTCGCGCTCCTGCGCGCGCTCGCGAAGCTCGCGGATCTCGTCCAGCGATCGCGGGAACGTGATCACGCCCCGCGGACGGCGCTGCACGGGCCGCTCGAGCTGACGCATGTCCTCGAGGTAGAGGATCTCCTCCGCGAGCGCCTGCTTGCCGTCCACCGGCAGCTGCACGGTCTGCCACTCGCCGCCGTTGATGGAGTAACGCAGCTCGAGCCGGTCGAGGCCGAAGTCATCGGTCGCCTCCACGCGCACCGTGACTTCCTCGATGTTGCTCGCGCGCCAGTCGCGTCCGGGCTTGACGATCTTGACGACCGGCTTGTCGTCCGGCTCGACCTCGATGAAGTAGTCGTCGGTGACCTTGACCGACGCGTCGTTGAACAGCGTGGAGACGTAATACTCGCCTTCCTCGTCCACCTGCAGGGTCGCGACGCTGACGTTCGGGTTGGCGGGATCCTGCCGCATCGCGATGCGGCCCCCGTTCACCACGAGCTCGGGCGCGTTCAACGGCTGATCGGTGTGCACCTCCACCGTGACGTCGGTGCCTTGCACCGCGTAGATGTCGCCGCCCGGGTCCTCCGTGCGCGGCTCGAGGCCGGTCCAGTTGGGATAGTGGTACGTGACCCTGACGTTGTTCACCCGCGGCAGGTCCACGACGTTCACGTCGAACTCGGGGCTGCGGATGCCCGCCGCCTCGACGTAGTAGCGCAGCGGCTCGCGCAGCGCGAAGAACGTGAAGTCGAACGCGTCGCCCTCCGCGCGCGTCATCGGCGCGCTCTCCCACTCCGCGCCGGGGGAGAACTGGGCGAACACCTGCATCTCGGTGGGCGCGAATCCGTACGCCTGCGCCTCGATCACGAGGTCGCCGCCGCGGCGCACCGTGCCGTCGCCGGGCTCCACCGCGATGTACTGCGGCGGCAGCGTGTCGGGGAAGAGCCACCCGGCCCAGAGGTGGCGCACGCCGTAACGCCAGTTACCCGGCCCGAACGCAGCGAGGCCCAGCAGCACCGCAACCGCCAACAGGGCGGTGGCCGCCGGCAGCGAGATGTGCTTCGAAGGCACCTTGAGCGCCACCGGGATGCTGCGCGCGAGCCGCAATGCGTCCTCGGCGAGCAGACCGAGGAACGGCGAGGGACGCGGCTGCCGAACGAGGCCGTCGTAGGTCTCGAGGCGGCCGTCGAAGTCGGGTGCGCGCCGCTCGATGTCGCGGATGCCGCGGCTGCGCTCGAGCAGCCGCAGCGGATAGACGATGAGGCCGGTGACGATCGTCGCGAGCAGCAGCACGAGGAGCACTCGGGCCGCGACGGTGAATTGCGGGTCGAAGGCGCGGCGGATGCCGATGTACACCGCCACGATGGTCACGATCAGCGCCGCCGTGGCGGCGAGGGCCGCGCCGCGCGCGACGATGAGCCGCTGCAAACGGGCCCGGAATTCCGCGAGATAGGCCTCGAGCTGTGACTGCGCGGTCATGCGGCGATCCCTCTCCGAACCCTAAGATGCCAGTTTCCTACCCAGGATTCCACGACGACGGCCAACAGCAGCAAAATCAGTAACCACGGCCCCAGAGGAACCGCCACGGCGTCCTCGTCCGCGCCCGCTGCCGCCGTCGTGACAGGCCGCTCGCCGGCCGGCTGACCGAGAGCCTGCCACCGCTCGAGCGTCGCCGCGTCGACGCCCGTCAAGTCGGACTCGCGCACGTCGAAATTCACGGCCACGAGCTCCGTCGCGCCGCCGCCCGCCACCTCGTAGAAGCCGATCTGGTCGAGCAGCACGTCGTCCGACCCGGCGCCGAGACGCAGCGCGGGCTCGCCCTGCGGGTCGAAGATCTGCCCGCCGCGCAGACCGAAGGCGCGCACGGCGAGCGTGCTGCCGAGCTCCGCCTCGTTGCTGAAGCCCTCGCCGCCCAGCAAATAGTTCGCGATGCCGCCCATGAGCGGCACGAAGGCCGGCTGCACCGGCAGGTCGTTCCATTCGCGGTCGAGCGACGACATGAAGAGCAGCACGCGCCCCGCGCCCCCGCTCTCCACGAGCAGCGGCGAGCCGTCGTCGAGCGACAGCAACGCGCGATCGTCGGTGCCGAGCGTGGGCACCGCGTAACGCTGGAAGCGCGCGGCGCGCGGCTCGTCGAGCCCGCGCAGGGCCGGATGCGAGCGCTCCACGGCGCCGATCCCGATGGTTCCGCCGCCCGGCGCCGCCGCCGGCCGCAGCGCCTGGCCCGTGACCGGCACCGTGCTCAACGACGTCGATCGCGGCCCGAACCCCATGAGCAGCCCACCGCCCGACTGGACGTACTGCGCGAGCGCGGCGGCCTCCGCGCTGCCGAGCACGCCGGCATCGGTCACCACGACGAAGCCGTAGCTGCCGAGCACCCGGCCGGCGAGGTCGGCCGGGCCGATCGTCTCGGGCGTGAGCGCGAGGGCGCCGAGCGTCTCGAGGGCGGCGCTGGCGTAGAGGGCGCCCAGGCCTCGGGAGTCGCCGGAGACCACGAGCACCGGCCGCGGCTGCGCGCGCTTCAACGCGAGATAGCGCGCGTCGTCGACCGGGAGGTCGTCGCGCGGCGCGAGCGTCACGGCCACGCGGTTCGCGCCTTCGCGGAGCTCGAGCGCCGCGAAGCTCACGTCCGCGCGCCCGCCGGCCGGCACGCTGACGCGCCGCTCGTCCACCACTTCGCCGTTCAGCTCGAGCCGCACGGTCTTCTCCGCGTCCTCGGCCGCGAAGCTGCGGACGCCGGCCGCGAGCTCGCCGGTGAGCGCCGACCCGCCGAAGCTGTCCACGGCCCAGTTGCGCGCGGGATCGGGCGCCACGTTGTGCACGCGAATCTCCGCGGGCGTGCGCGGCGCGAGGTCCGCGAAGCGCGTGGGCAGGCTCGACTGCTGCGCGTCCGTCACGAAGTGCAGCACCACCGGCAGCTCGGCCCCCCGCAGCAGGCCGTCGAGCGAACGGGTGAGCTGGCCGTAGTCCACGCGGAACACGCCGGGCTCCGCCGCATCCACGGCCTGGCGCAGCACGGCCGGGTCGGCCGTCACGTCCGTGAGCACCTCCATGACGCGCCCGGCGGCCACCACCTGGGCGCGGTCGCCGGCCTCGAGGTCGGCGATGACGGCACGGGCCGCGTCGCGCGCCTCGTCCCAGCGGTCGCCGTAGGCCATCGACGCGGACGCGTCGAGCACGATCAGATGCAGCTCGCCTTCGCCGCTCGGCGCGGCTTCGGGGCTGCGCCAGAGCGCGGGCTGCGCGAACGTCAGGGCGAGCAGCACGAGCAACGCGATGCGCGCCGCGAGCAGCAGCAGGTACTGCAGCCTCTTCGCGAGCACGCGGCGCGGCTCGCCGGGCTCCAGGAACATGAGCGAGCTGAACCGCTGCCGGTTCGGGTTCTCCGACGACAGCCGGTGGAGCCAGAGCGGCAAGCCGATGGCCAGGAGGCCTGCCAGGAAAAGCGGTGCGAGGAGCGTCATTCCGCGGGGCTCCCTCGGGCTCAGCCGCGCCTCTGGCGGAACAGCAGGTAGTTGCGCAGCACGGCGTCGAGCGGCTGGGTGATGTCCACGAGCTGGTAATCGGCGCCCGCGCCGTGCGCCGCCGTCTTCAACGCCTCGGTGTGCTCGCGGATGCGCTGCCGGTAACGCGAGCTCATGAAGACGGGCGACACCTCCATCGTCTCACCGGTCTCCATGTCCTCCATGAGCGCCGACTCCTTCAGCACCGGCGCGAGCTCCTGGGGGTCCAGCAGCTGGAACAGCACGACGTCCTGACCCTGGTAGGCGAGCGGCTGCACGCCCTTGAGCAGCGCCTCTGGATCGCAATAGAAATCGGAGATCACGGCCACGAGGCCCTTGCCCTTCTCGAATTCCCGGAAGCGCTCGAACGGCTTGCGCAGATCGGTGCCGGTGCCGGGCTCGGCGCGATCGATGGCGTGCAGCACGCCCGAGAGCCGGCCCACGCGCCCCGACGGCGGGCGGTGCTCCCGCACCTCCTCGTCGAAAACGATGAGCCCCACGGCGTCGTGCTGCCGCGCGGCGAGATACGCGAGCGTCGCGGCCAGGAACTTGGCGTACTGGAGCTTGGTGATCTTGCCCGACCCGTAGCCCATGGAGGCGCTCGCGTCGAGGATGATCACGAGGTGGGTGTTGGTCTCGCCGATGTAACGCTTGATGTACGTGCGCTCGGTGCGCGCGTACACGTTCCAGTCCACGAACCGCGGATCGTCGCCTTCCGCGTAAGCGCGGTACTCGGCGAACTCCTGGCTAAAGCCGAAGAACGGCGAGCGATGCAGCCCCGTGAGAAACCCGTTCACCACCGCACGCGCCACGAGGTCGAGGTTCGCGAGCCCCGCCAGCGTCTCGGGGCGCAGCAGATGCTGCGGCGAGCCCGCGTTGCGTGCGCTCATGGTCGGCTCAGCCCGCCTTCACCTGCCGCTCGCCGCCCGAGACGTGCCGCACGAGCTGCTGCAGCACGTCGTCCACTTCCACGCGGTCGGACTCGGCGAAGTAGTTGGTGAGCACGCGATGGCGCAGCACGGGCAGGGCCAGCGCGGCGACGTCGTCGCGAGTGACGTGATAGCGGCCCGCCATGAGCGCGCGCGCCTTGGCGGCGAGCAAGATGAACTGCGTGGCGCGGACGCTCGCGCCGTACTGGACGTAGCGGCGCACCACCTCCGGCGCGCGCGGATCGTTCGGCCGCGTGGCGCGCACGAGCTCCACCGCGAAGCGGCCCACCGACTCCGCCACCGGCACCTGGCGCACGAGCCACTGGAACCTGAGGATCTGCTCCGGCGTCGTGCACGACTTGATCTCCGGGAGCTCCATGCGCGTGGTGTTACGGTTCACCACCTCGAGCTCGTCTTCCGCCGTCAGGTAGTCGAGCACCACGTTGAACAGGAACCGGTCGAGCTGCGCCTCGGGCAGCGGGTACGTGCCCTCGAGCTCGATGGGGTTCTGCGTGGCGAGCACGAAGAACGGCGGGTTGATCTTGTGGTGGGTGCCGCGCACCGTCACGGAAAACTCCTGCATCGCCTCGAGCAGCGCCGACTGCGTCTTCGGCGGCGTGCGGTTGATCTCGTCCGCGAGCAGCACGTTCGCGAAGATCGGACCCGGCACGAACGTCCAGGTGCGCCGCCCCGTGGTGATGTCCTCCTCGATGATGTCGGTGCCGGTCACGTCCGTGGGCATGAGGTCCGGCGTGAACTGGATGCGCTTGAACGTGAGCCCGAGCGCCTGCGCGAGCGTGCGCACGAGCAGGGTCTTCGCGGTGCCCGGCATGCCCGTGATGAGGCAGTGGCCGCCGACGAGCAGCGTGAGCAGCAAGTGCTCCACCACCTCGTCCTGGCCCACGATGATCTTCCGCACCTCGGTGCGAATCTCGTTGAATGCGCGGTGAAAGTCTTCGATGAGCGCTCGAGTCTCTTCCGTATCGAGCTGCTGATGCAGGGTATCCGTCAACGTACGATCTCCAATAAGAGGTCCTGGGCTTCGCGATAGTGCGGAGCGATCTCGAGAGCATATAACAGATGCTCGCGAGTCCGGTCCAAGTCGTTCATTGCGTGGTAGGCGCGCGCGAGCCGGAAGTGAGCCGCCGCCTGATCGTGGGGCTCCATCGCGAGTAACGTGCGGTACTCGCGCGCCGCGCGCTCGGCGTCGCCGTCCTCGAGCAGCCAGTCGCCGAGCTTGGCGTGCAGGTCCTGATCCAACGGCGCGACGAGCAGCAGGTCCTCGAGCACCGCCACGGCCTCCGCGCGATCCTCGCCCGCGCGCAGCGCGTCCGCGAGCCGCATGAGCGCCTCGGGATCGTGGCCGCCGCGGCGCCGATACTCGGCGAGCGCCGCCGTCGCCTGCGCGCTCCGCCCGAGCTCGATGTTCGCGCGCGCCTTGATCAGATACGCGCTGCCTTCGTCCACGTAATCGGGGAACAGCGCGAGCGCCTCGTCCGCCGCCCGCAGAGCATCCTCCCAGCGCCTCTCGCTCGCCGCCTCGTGCGCCCGCCGCTGCGCGTTCTGCCACGGCTCGAGGTTCTCGACGATCGACCCGAAGAGCGTTTTCACGCGCTCCTCGAACGCCTCGTCGAACGCCTCCGGCTCGATGCCGAGCGCCGCCCGGATCGCGCCCGGCGTGTCCGCGCCCTTGGCGAACTCCTGCAGCATGCGCTCGAGCGCCTGCTGTCCCCACCGCTCCGCGATGTACTCGCACGTGAGTCCCGCCTGCATGTACGAGACGATCACCTGGGCGGGATAGCTCGGGCGAATGAAGCCGCGGTCGAGGTCGGCCACCGGCAGCAGCAGGTCTTCCTTGAGCGCTTCGAAGAACGGCACCGGCAGGTGCCGGCCCGGCAGCGGCCCCGTGGCCCACTCTTCGTGAACCGACACTCCTTCGCTGAACCAGCGCGGCACGAGGTGGTTCGTGGCCTCGAGCGTGAAGACGTGCGCCATCTCGTGCCACAGCGTGGTGCCCCAGTGGAACTCGCTGCCGCTGCGGCCCGAAGGGCTGTCCATGGCCACGAGATAGCCGAAGGTCACGCCGAGCAGACCGATGCCGGGCAGGCCGGACGTGCGCACGGCGAAGTCGTCGTGCTCGGGATACAGCTCCACCACCACCGGCTGCCGCACCTCGAAGCCATAGCGCTCCGAGAAGGTGTCGATGCTGCGGCGCACGAGGTCGAACACGTACTCTTCGAGCACCGGCGCCTCGTTCCTGTGCAGCCGCATCAGCACGGGCGGCGGCGCGGGCTCGTCGGTGCCCTCGCGCTCGCGCGTGATCACCACGAAGTTCTCGAAGCTGTCGATGAGGCGCAGCGTGTTGACGATCTGCGCGCTGAACGGGTCGCCCTGGTACGCCACGGCGAGATGGCGCTGCGCCTCCTCGATGCGGTTCTCGCGCAGCAGATTGACGCCGAGCTCCGCGTGCGCGGAGTAGAGCTCCGGCTGGGTGTCCACCGCCTTGCGCAGCAGCTCGATGGCCTCGCGGTAGCGGCGCGTGATGACGTAGAAGTGCGCCGGCGTCGCGTAGATCTCGCCGTAACGCGGGTTGTACTCGAGCGCGCGGCGCGTCCACTCGCTGTCGGTGATTCCGCGGAGCAAGTCGACCGAGGCCTTGAGCGCGTAGATCTCGAGCGGCGGCAGATCGCGCCGCTCGACGAGCTCGAGCGCCTCGTCGAGCCAGCGGTCGCCGGCGTCGACGTCGCCTTCCTCGAGCGCCATGCGCGCCTTGAGGAGCCGCGCCGGGATGTTGCCGCGATCGGCCGCGAGCACCTCGTCGAGCCACATGTTGGCGCGATCCTCGAACCGGCCGGCGGACACCTTGGCGAGGCCGAGCTTCGCGGGCAGGTGTCCCTCGTCGATCTCCAGCGCCTCCTGGAAGAGCCTCACGGCCTCGTTGTCCTGGTGCGTCTGCAGGAACAGCTCGCCCCAACGGGTGCGAAGCTGCGCGTCCTCCGGATACTGCTGCACGGCCTGCTGGAAGTAGCGGTTGGCGCCGCGCGCATCGCCGAGCGCGCGGGCGGCTTCCGCCTGGATGCGCGGATCGGTGCTCTCCGTGAGCAGCGCGTTGTAGCAGCGTTGCGCCTCGGCCTGGCGGCCGCGGTGCAGCGAGCGATCGCAGGCCGCGAGGGCCTCCGGCCGATCGCTGCCGTACTCGATCGGCACGGCTGCGCCGGCCGCCGCTGCGGCGAGCGCACCGCACGCCAGGAGGATCTTCCACATCGCGCCCGCTCTCTCCGCCATCGCTCGCCCGTCCCTCGGAGAATCGCGGCTCAAGACCCGCTCCTACTGCGCCTGCTCGGCGTCGAGCCGGCGCTGCGCGAGCGCGAGCTCCACGAGCAGCTTCTGGAGCTCCGTCTGGTAAGCCGCGGGGTCCATCTGATCGCGCCGCGCCCGCAGCGCGTCGATCTCGCCTTCGAGGCGCTCGATCTCCGCGCTCAGGCGCTCGCCCTCCGGCGTGGCCGCGCGGCGCTCGGTGAGCCGGGCCACCGTGAAGCGGGCGGCCGCGTCGCCCGCGAGCTGCGGATGCTCGGTGGCGAGCGTGCCTTCCGATTCGAAGCTGTCCGCCACGGCCCGCGCCGCGAAGTCGAAGGCCTCCTGCGCGCTCACGCTGCCGTTCTTGTTGATGTCGGCCGCGTCGTTCGTGAGCGCCGCCGCCCAATGCTCGGCGAAGCGAGTGGCGTTGCGCTCCGCGCCGCTGCGCGTGGCCGTGATCACGATGCGGCCGTCGGCCTTCCAGGACTCGAGGACGGCGCCGCTCGCGCTGGTGGCGTTCATGATGAGCTGGCTGCCGGCCGGGATGCCCGCGAGGAGCTCCGCGATCTCCTCGCCGTCGAGGTCCGGGCCCTTGAGGTTCAGCTTGTAGCGTTCGCCGTCGTAGCTGCCGTGGCCGATCAGGAACACTGCGAGCTGATCCTGCGGGCGCAGCCTCTTCGCGAGCCCCATGAGGCTCTCGCGCACGGCGTCGCGCGTGGCCTCCTCGCCCACCAGCACCTCCACGCGCTCGGCGTCGGTCGTGCGCCGCGCCGCGGCGGCGAGCGCCTCGGCGTGCGCGGCGAAGCGCTCGTCGTACTGCTGCTCGCCGCCGATGCCGGCGACGATGAGGTAGTGGAGCTCCGCTTGCGCGGGCGCGGCCAACAGCGCAGCCGCGAAGGCCGCGGCCGGCAAGAAGCGCCTGCACCACCGGACGAAGCCTGTGGGAGCGGCTTTCGTGCCGCGATCTGTGGGAGCGGCTTTCCAGCCGCGATTCTTCACAGCCCCGCTCACAGCCGCCCCCAGAACAACCGGAGCAGCCACTCGCCGGCCTTCAATGCGAGCAGCAGCAGGAACAGGATCGGCATGTTCCAGAGCTCCAGGATCTGGCGCTCCATGATGCCGGCCTCCGAGAACCGCACGGCCTCGGGCAGCTTGTCGAGCCGGCCGAGCGTGAAGTACGACCCGCCCGTGGCGGCCGCCAGTCGCTCGAGCAGCGCGCGGTTCTGCTGCACCGCGAAGTGTTCGGTCACGCCGTCCTGGCGGCGCACCGCGAAGCGCGCCGTCCCGAGCGTCTCGCCGTCGCGCTCGGCCCGCGCCTCGAACCGGTAGATGCCGGGATCCGGCGCCTCGAACGTGCCTTCGTACACACCCCGCTCGCCCGGCACGGGCGTGAGCTCGATGGAGCCCGCCGGCACGACACCCTGCCGCGCCTCCACCGTCACCTTGGCGCCGTCGGCCGGCTCGAACTCGCCGTCCTTCACCTCGGCGCGCAGGCGCACGGTCGTCTCGTCCCCGTAGAAGACGTGGTCGGCCGTGAGCGTGACCGCGCGCGGCGCGGCCGTCGCGAGCGCCTGCATGAGCTGCCGCCAGAACGTCTCATGCCGCTGATCCTCGTGCGGCAACTGCATCTGCCACCGCCAGGTGCCGCCCGTCGCGAGCACGTACGCGTTGCCCTGGCCGTAACGCTGCTGCACGAGCAGCGGCTCCGTCTTCCCTTGGATTTCCGCCTCGAGCAGCGCCACGGCCCCGGGCTTGAGCCCCGCCACGTGCTGGAAATCCGCGATCTCGGGAAGCTCGCTCCAGCGCGCCGCGTTGGCCGCCTCCTCCGCCGCGAGCCGCGTGATCGCCGAGCGGCGCCCTTCGGCCGTGAGCCGCGCCTTGGCGGGCACGCGCGCGAAGGTGGGCGCCTCGGGATTCGGGAGACGCACCGGCAGCACCTCCGCGACGGCGGTGGCGCCCCAGCCGCCGTCGGCGAGTCCGCGCCGGCCGCCGAGCATCAGCAGGCTGCCGCCCCTGCGGCTCACGAAGTCGCGGATCATGTTCTGCTGCTCCACCGACAGCGCCGCGGCCTCGTAGCTGCCGATGATCAGAGCGTCGTACTTGAAGAGCGTCTCGGCGTCCTCCGGGAAGCCGTTCAAGAGCTCCTCGGGGGACTCGACGCCCTGGCGATAGAACTTGTTCGGCGTGGTACGCAGCAGGCTCGCGAGCCGCACGGCCGAGTTGCCGTCCATCGCGCGGCGCATGAACTTGTACTCCCAGCGCGGCTCGCCCTCGATGTAGAGCACGTGCCGGCGCTCCTCCGGCACCTCCATCGGCCGCAGCTGCACGTTGTTCACCACGTTCGGCTCGCCGGGCAGCGCATCGAGCGCGAAGCGCAGGTCGCGCACGCCGGCCTTGCCGACGTCGATGTCGACGAAGGCGGTGGTGACACCGGCACGGTTCGGCAGCCGCACCGTTTGCGAGGCGAGGATCGCGTCGCCGTCGTACACCTTGAGCGCGGCCTCGCCCCCCGACGCGTGGCGTATCGAGACCTGCGCCGTGACGGTGGAGCCCGGCAGGCCGATCGCGGGAATGGACACGTCCTCGAGCTCGAGATCGTTCGCGATCACCTCCGGCCCCACGCCGACGGTGTGCACGGGCACGCCGAAGCTCGCGATCTCCGCGATGCGCGCCGCATCGAGCGTCCCGGAGTTGTCCGCGCCGTCGGACACGAGCACCACGGCCGCGAGCGCGCCCGACTGCACGCCGCGCAGCACGGACAGGAGGGCATCGCCGATGCGCGTGACCGGACCGGGAGCCGGCACCTGGTTCAAAGCCGGCAGCTCGAGCGTGTCGTCCGCGAACGAGAAGAGATCGACGCGGAACTGCTGCTCGAGCTCGGGCAGCCCGCGGCTCCCGAGCGCGGCGATCGCTTCCTGCAGCCGCGACTGCCCGCCCTCGCCGTAGCTCATGCTCTCCGAGGTGTCGAGCAGCACGGCGACGGAATTCTCCTGTGGACGCAAGGTTTGCGACACGAGCGCCGGTCGCCAGACGAGCGTGAGCACGATGGCCAGCATCAGCGTCTGCAGCGCGCCGAGCGCGGCGAGCTTCGCCGCGCCCAAGCCCTGGCCGCGGCGCGCGAGCGTGTAGCCGATGGTGGCGGCGCCGAGCAGGATGAGAACGATCAGCAGCCCGACGGGCCAGCCGCTCGCGAACGTGAAGTCGGCGCGCTCGAACGTCGCGGCGGAGTACTTGAACAAGAACTCGAACAAGCGCCTTCCTCGGTCCTGCGACCCGCAAGTGCTATTGACCCCCGACCGGGCCGTCGAGTGCCCCGCGGCCGCGAGCGCCGTTCGGCGAGCCGCAGTGGATGACGCGCCCCGGGGTCTAGTCGGAGCTTACCCGGAGCGGCGCGCCGGCGACTAGCCCGCGGGCCGCGCTCGCCGCCGCCCGGCGCGCGGCGTACCATGGTTCTTCTCGCCTTCCCTGCCTCGCACCCCGATGACGCTGGACGAAAAGAAGGCGCTGGTCGCCACATTTCTTAAGAAATGCAACGAATACGCGGAGCGCCAGATCGCCGCCCTGGGCGCGGAGCTCGAGGGCGCCTCCCCTCGCCGGGCGCTCGAGATCCAGGACAAGATCGGTCACTGGACCGCCTACCGGGCGTTCAACGTGCACGCGATCGAAGAGCTCCGCACGTCGAAGCTCGACGACTGGTTCGCGTAAACCCTTACGACGCGGGCCTACAATTCCCTGCCCTGGCGCGCTTCGCGACTTGCGTGCCGTGATGCGAGCGCCGAACATGTCCCCAGACGACGGCCGAGCACCGCGATCGATGAACCGGTTCGCCATCTCGAGACTGCTGCCCGCCGCCGGCCTGCTGGCGGTGGCGCTCGCGGCCGCCGGCGACCAGCATCGCGGCGCAGCGCAGTGGCCGACCAGCGAGCTGCACTTCGCGCGCATGGTGTACACGGACCGCGGCAGCTACGGCTTCGGCCGCGCCTACGGCAGCTGGACGGTGGACTACCCGGACGCGGAGTACCACTTCACGCAAGGCGTCGGGCGGCTCACCCGCGTGGACGTGAGCCCGGAGGGCCGCATCGTCCAGCTCACCGACGACTCGCTGTTCGACTATCCGTGGCTCTACGCCGTGGAGGTTGGGCGCTGGCACCTCGACGACGTGGAGGCGGCGCGGTTGCGCGAGTACCTGCTCCGGGGCGGGTTCCTCATGGTGGACGACTTCCACGGCACGTATCAGTGGGCCGGCTTCGTCGAGTCCATGACGCGCGTGTTCCCCGACAGGCCCATCGTCGACATCCAGGACGAGGACGAGGTGCTGCACGTGCTCTACGATCTGGATCAGCGCACCCAGATCCCCGGCATCCGCGCGATCCTGTACCACAGCACGTACGAGGAGGACGGCGTCACGCCGCGGTGGCGCGGCGTGTACGACGATCAGGGGCGGTTGATGGTGGCCATCAACCACAACATGGACCTCGGGGACGCGTGGGAGCACGCGGACGACCCGATCTACCCCGAGCCGTACACCACGCTCGCCTACCGCTTCGCCGTCAACTACGTCATCTATGCGATGACCCACTGACCCGCCGCCGGGCTCCGGGACGGCGGGCCGGCGCACGGCCGTACACCTTTTTAATCTACGGGACGGCCCCGCTCTGAGGCGCCGGCCAGGGCCGCCCGGGCGGCCGCGAGCCGCTCCGGGGTGCCCACGTCGAGCCAGAGACCCCGGTGGAGCTCCCCGCGCAGGCCGCGCCCCGCGATCGCCGCGTCGAGGACGGGCTTCAAGGGGCGCCGCCCCGGGCCGTAGCCGCGGAACAGGGCCGGATCGAGCACGGCCACCCCGGCGTAGGTCAGGCGCGGCGGCTCGTGCGTTACCCGCTCGCCGTCGAGGCCGAAGTCGCCCTCCGGGTGGTGCGGCGGATTCGGCACGAGCAGCAGCGTGCTCGCCCGCAGGCCGCGGAAGGCCGCGAAGTCGAAATCGGTCACGATGTCCGCGTTCACGAGCAGGAAGGGCTGGTCGCCGAGCAGCGGCAGCGCGTGGATGATCCCGCCGGCCGTCTCGAGCGGCGGCTCGCCCTCCTCGCTGTAGCGGATCGCGACGCCGAACCGGGCGCCGTCGGCGAGCGCCTCGCGGATCTGCCGGCCGCGATACGACAGGTTGATCACGAGGTCGCGGAAGCCGGCCGCCGCCAACCGCCGCAGGTGGCGCTCGATGAGGGACTCGCCGCCCACGTCGAGCAGCGGTTTAGGCCGGTCGGCGGTGAGGGCGCCCATGCGTTCGCCGCGGCCGGCGGCGAGGATCATCGCGCGCATTCGGACGTCGGCGCGGGCGGCGCGTGGCGGTGCATCATTCGCGGAAGAAGCCGCACGTTGAAGCTTCGCGGCTTTCTATGCCATTGTAGCCGCCTTTGAGCTCGCCGCGCCTGGTGCTTCAAGCCATTCGTTCATTGCTTGCCGCGCTTGCGCTCGCCGCGTGCTCGCTCGGGCGCGCGCTCGCCCAGAGCATGTGCCTGGCCCAGTACGATCCCGGGCCCGAGCTCCTGGCGACCGCCCCCGCCGACCCAGACCGGCTGGTCATCGACGCCGGCAGCTTCGAGCTCAACGAGGACGCGACGAGCGAGTACGGGGATCAGGTCGAGATCCGCTACCGCGACACGTGGATTTCCGCCGAGCGCGCCCGCTACGACGCGGACGACAACCGCGTGAGCGCGCTCGGGCAGGTGACGCTGCGCGCCCCGGACGTCACGGTCTTCGGCGAGGACGCCGTGTACGACGCGGACACCCAGCGCATGAGCTTCGCGCGGGCCGGCTTCGACCTGCCGAAGCGCCCGGCTCGGGGATCGGGGCAGAACATCGTCGTGGACGGGCAGGCGCGGACGCTGTCCCTGTCGTCGGTGCTCTTCACCACGTGCCCGCCCGACAACATGGCGTGGGAGCTGCGGGCGAACAACGTCTTCCTCGACACCGAGAACGGCTTCGGCACGGCGCGCGGCGTGCGCCTCGAGTTCAAGGGCGTGCCGATCCTCTACTCGCCGTACTTCACCTTCCCCATCGACGACCGGCGCAAGAGCGGGTTCCTGACGCCCGACTTCTCCGAGCGGGACCGCACGGGGTTCGACCTCCGCGTGCCCTACTACGTCAACATCCGGCCCAACCTCGACCTCACGCTCGAGCCGCGCTACATGAGCAAGCGCGGCACGCAGCTCAACACCGAGCTGCGTTACCTGCTGCCGGACACGGACGGGCAGCTCAACGTGCAGCTCCTGCCGAGCGACGACGAGGCGCTCGGCGCCACGCGCCGTTACTTCGACCTGCAGCACGAGACCGCGTTCGGGCGCAACTGGGAGGTGGAGGCCGGCATTCGCGAGGTGTCGGATGCCGCGTATTTCGAGGACCTGGGCAACAGCCTGAGCGAGACGAGCCAGACGCACCTCGACCGCTACGTGGACTTGAGCTACTACGCGCCGTACTGGTCGCTCAGGACCCGCTTCCAGAACTACCAGACGATCGACCCGGCGATCGTGCCGGAAGACACGCCCTACGAGCGCGTGCCGCAGATCCTCTTCGACGGCCGCTGGCTCGGGCGCCTGTTCGCGTTCGATTCCGCCACCGAGCTCGTGAACTTCGACCGCGACGTGGGCGTGACCGGCTGGCGCCTCGACTCCACGCAGGAGGTGAGCCTGCGCTTCGGGCGTCCCGGCATGTACCTCACGCCGGCCGTCGCCTGGCGGCACACCAACTACTGGCTCGACGATACCGCGCCGGGCCAGGACGACAGCCTGAGCCGCAGCCTGCCCGTCGGCAGCCTCGACGCCGGGCTGCGCTTCGAGCGCGACGCCGGCGAGGACAGCCGCTGGCTGCACACGCTCGAGCCCCGCCTGCTGTACGTGAACGTGCCCTTCGAGGACCAGTCGCAGCTCCCCGTGTTCGACACGATCGTCCCCGACTTCAACCTCGTGCAGCTGTTTCGCAAGTACCAGTACGTCGGGCCGGACCGCATCGCAGACACCGACCAGATTTCCTTCGGCGTGACCACCCGGCTCATCGAGGCGCGCACGGGGCGCGAGCGGCTCACGGCCACGCTCGGGCAGACGCGCTATTTGAGCGGCCAGGAGGTCGTGCTGCCCGAGCAGGCGGTGCGGCCCGAGGACGGCAGCGCATCGGACTACGTGGCCGAGCTCTCCGTGGGGCTGCGGGACGCCTGGAGCCTCGACGTCGGGTACCAGTGGAACAACGAGACCGAGTCGTCGGCCCGGACCGAGACGCGCTTCCAGTACCGGCCCAAGGAGGATCGGCTGTTCGGGTTCGCCTACCGCTACCGGCGGGGCGTGCTCCAGCAGGGCGACGTGTCGGTGGTGTGGCCGGCGGCCGAGCGCTGGCGGGTGATCGGCCGCTTCAGCTACTCGTTCTTCGAGAACGAGCCCCTCGAGCAGTTCCTCGGCTGGGAGTACGAGGCCTGCTGCTGGCGGCTGCGCGTGGTGGGGCGGCGGTTCGTGAGCTCCCGCACCGGCGAGGCCGACGACTCGATCTCGATCCAGCTCGAGCTCAAGGGCCTGTCGCAGCGCGTGCCGTCGCCGGAGGACCTGCTCGACCGGGGTATACTGGGGTACAGGAGCATGCCTGGAATGACCGAACGATGACCGCACGCACGCAGTCGCTTCGAAGGTTCCACGGGACCTCGGCGCGGCGGGCGCTCGCTCGCGGCGCCGCCGTGCTGCTCGGCGCCCTGCTGGCTGCGCCGCAGGTGCTTGCCCAGACGCGCGAGCTCGGCTCCACCGGCGAGATGCTCGACGGCATCGCCGCCGTCGTCGACGACGGGGTAGTGCTGAAGAGCGAGCTCCAGCAGCGGCTCGAGCTCGTGGTGCAATCGCTGCGCGAGCAGCAGGCGCAGCTGCCGCCCGAGCAACGCCGGCCGCTGCCCCCGCTTTCGGTGCTCGAGCGCCAGGTGCTCGATCAGCTGGTGCTGCGCGAGGTGCAGCTGCAGCGCGCGCGGCGACTCGGCATCACCGTTAGCGACGACCAGCTGAACCAGGCGCTGTCGAACGTCGCCCGCAACCTGGGCCTCACGCTCGAGGAGCTGCCCGCGGCGCTCGCCGCCGAGGGCCTCGACTACGCGCTCTACCGCGAGGACAGCCGCCAGGAGCTCATCATCGAGCAGCTCCAGCAGCGCGACGTGATCAGCCGCATCACCGTCACGCCGCGGGAGCTCGAGCAGTGCCTCGCGCGGCGCGAAGCCACGGCGGCGCAGGAGCTCGACTACAACATCTCCCACATTCTGATCTCGGTGCCGTCCGGAGCGACTACCGAGCAGATCGAGGAGGCGCGCCGGCGCATCGAGGAGATCTACCAGCGTCTGCAGGTCGGCGAGGACTTCGCGCGTCTCGCCGTCGCCACCTCGCACGCGCAGACGGCGCTCGACGGCGGCAACTTGGGCTGGCGCAAGGGCTCGCAGCTCCCCACGGTGTTCGCCGACATCGTGCCGCGCATGGAGGTGGGCGAGTTCTCCGAGCCCATCCAGAGCAGCAGCGGGTTCCAGATCGTGAAGCTGAACGACCGGCGCGGCGGCGAGCCCGTCGTGGTCGAGCAGCTCCACGTGCGCCACATCCTGATCACGCCGAACGAGATCCTCGACAACGACGCCGCCAAGCAGAAGATCATCGGCATTCGCCAGCAGATCCTGAACGGCGAGGACTTCGCCACCCTCGCGCGCGCGCAGTCGGAGGACACGGTGTCGGCCGCCGAAGGCGGCGACCTGGGCTGGGTCACGCCCGACGACTTCGTGCCGGAGTTCGGGCAAATGCTGCGCAGGCTGCGCATCGGCGAGCTCAGCGAGCCTTTCGAGACGCGGTTCGGCTGGCATATCGTGGAAGTGCTCGACCGGCGCACGTACGACACCACCGACGAGGTCAAGCGGCAGGAGTGCACGCGGCAGATCCGCGCCAGCAAGGCCGAGGAGGAGCTGCAGCTCTGGATCACACGGCTGCGCGACCAGGCCTACGTGGACATCAAGATCTAGGCGCGCCGCGGCCGCGCGGCCAGCGGCCGCCTCGATCGTGACAGCCGCCACGCCCGCCGTTCCGCCCATCGCCCTCTCCTCGGGCGAACCCGCCGGCATCGGCCCCGACATCTGCGTGCGGCTCGCCGCCGAGGCCTGCCCCGCGCGGCTCGGCGTGCTCGGCGACCCCGACGTGCTGGCCGAGCGGGCGCGCGTGCTCGGGCTCGACGTGACGGTCCGCACGGCGACGCCCGAGACGCTCGAGCCGCATGCGCCCGGGACGCTGCAGGTCTTGCCCGTGCGGGTCCGCGCGGCCGTCGTGCCCGGCCGGCTCGATCCCGCGAACGCGCCCTACGTGCTCGAGCTCCTCGAGCGCGGCGTGGACCTCTGCCTGCGCGGCGCCGTGCGCGCCCTCGTGACGGCGCCCGTGCAGAAGAGCGTCATCAACGAGGCCGGCGTGCCGTTCTCGGGCCACACGGAGTTCCTGGCGGAGCGCACCGGCGCGCCGCAGCCCGTCATGCTGCTCGCGGGCAGGCGGCTGCGCGTCGCGCTCGCCACCACCCACCTGCCGCTGCGCGCCGTGGCCGACGCGCTCGACGCGAGCAAGCTCGAGTCGCTCATCCGCATCACGCACCGGGGGCTCGAGCGGCTGTTCGGCATCGCGTCGCCGCGGCTGCTCGTGCTCGGGTTGAATCCCCATGCGGGCGAGCACGGCGTGCTCGGCGACGAGGAGCGGCGCGTCATCGGCCCGGTCATCGAGCGGCTCGCCGCGGAGGGCCTCGCCGTGCGCGGACCCGCGTCCGCCGACACGGCGTTCACGCCGGACTCGCTGCGCGAGCACGACGCCGTGATCGCCATGTATCACGACCAGGGGCTGCCGGTGCTCAAGGCCCTCGAGTTCGGCGAGATCGTGAACGTGACGCTAGGGCTGCCGATCGTGCGCACGTCGGTGGACCACGGCACGGCGCTCGCGCTGGCGGGCACCGGCCGGGCGCGCCACGAGAGCCTGCGCGCCGCGGTCGCGCTCGCGATCGAGCTCGCGGAGCGCGCGGCGGCGTGATGGCCGTCCAGCCGCGCAAGCGCTTGGGCCAGCACTTCCTGCACGACCCAGTGGTCGTGGCCAAGATCGTGGCCGCCATCTCTCCGCGGCGGGACGACGCGATGGTCGAGATCGGCGGCGGCACGGGCGCGCTCACGCGGCGGCTGCTCGAGCACGTGGACCGGTTGCACGTGATCGAGATCGACGAGCGCCTCGCGGCGCTGCTCGAGGAGAGCGTGCCGGGCCGCGAGCGGCTCGTGATCCACCGCGCGGACGCGCTGCGGTTCGACTACGCCTCGCTCGCCTCGGGCCCGCGCAGCCTGCGCGTGGTGGGCAACTTGCCCTACAACATCTCGACGCCGCTGCTCTTCCGGCTGCTCGAGCACCGCGAATGGATCGCGGACATGCATTTGATGCTGCAGCGTGAGGTCGTGGACCGGCTGACCGCGGCGCCCGGCGGCAAGGAATACGGCCGGCTCACGGTGATGTTCGGCCTGTGGGCCGAGAGCCAAGCGTGCTTCGACATCGGGCCCGGCGCCTTCTCGCCGCCGCCCAAGGTGTGGTCCACGCTGGTTCGCATCGTGCCGCGCACGGCGCCCGCCGTGCCCGTTGCGGACGAGCGGCGCTTCGCGGAGGTGGTCGCGCGGCTCTTCTCCATGCGACGCAAGACCATCGGGCGCGCGCTGAAGGGCGTCCTCGCTCCGGAGCGAATCGCCGCCGCGGGCTTGGACCCGATGGCGCGGCCCGAGACGCTCGCGCCCGCCGATTTCGCGCGGCTCGCGGATCTGCTTGCGTAGAATTCGCGGGACATCGTTCACGCGACCACCATGACCCTCTACGCCATCGGCGACATTCAAGGCTGCAACGGGCCGTTCGAGACGCTGCTCGAGCGGCTCGCGTTCGATCCCGCCCGCGACCGCCTCTGGCTCGTGGGCGACCTCGTCAATCGCGGACCCGACTCCCTCGGCGTGCTGCGCCGCGTGAAGGCGTTGGGCGACGCGGTCGTGACCGTGCTCGGCAATCACGACCTGCATCTGCTCGCGACGGTGGCCGGCAGCCGCTCGCCGCGCCCGTCGGACACGTTCGCCGACGTGCTGACGGCACCCGACGCCGAGGAGCTCGTGGACTGGGTGCGCCGCCGCCCGCTGCTGCATCTCGATGCCGTCAACAAGCGCGTGCTCGTGCACGCCGGCATTCCGCCGCAGTGGAACGTCTACCAGGCCCGCGAGCACGCCGAGGAGATCGAGACGCTGCTGCGCTCCGACGCCTGGCGTGAGGCGCTCGCCACGATGTACGGCGACGAGCCGCGGCTCTGGCGGGAGGACCTCGACGACGCCGCGCGGCGCCGCTTCACGATCAACGCGCTCACGCGCATGCGCTACTGCGACCGGCTGGGACGCCTCGACCTCACGCAGACCGGCCCGCCGGGGTCGCAGCCCCGCAATCTCGTGCCGTGGTTCGACGTGCCGGGGCGCGTGGAGCTCGCCCACCACATCGTGTTCGGCCACTGGGCGGCGCTCGGTCTGCTGCAGCGCAGCGACGTGACGGCGCTCGACAGCGGCTGCGTCTGGGGCAACGCGCTCACGGCCGTCCCGCTCGACCCGCCCGGCCCGCCCGTCCGAGTCAAATGCGAGGGCTTCCGCGCCCGCGACTAGGCCGCTCCTGCCCCGCGGGAGGGGATTTCGGACGGCCGCAAGGCATGTGGGGGCGGTCCCGCGCTAAGATGCCACGCCATGAGCATCCCAGCCCCCGTCAATCTCCTCGAGTGGATCGAGCGCAACCGCGAGCACCTGAAGCCGCCGGTCTGCAACAAGCAGGTCTACCTGCCGAACGACTTCATCGTGCAGGTGGTCGGCGGGCCGAACGCCCGCACCGACTACCACGTCGACGAAGGCGCGGAGCTGTTCTACCAGGTCGAAGGCGACATGCTGCTCAAGACCGTGCAGGACGGGCGCTTCGTGGACATCCCCATCCGCCAGGGCGAGCTCTTCCTGCTGCCGCCCCGCGTGCCGCATTCGCCGCAGCGCTTCGCGAACACCGTGGGCCTCGTCGTGGAGCGCGTGCGGGCGCCCCACGAGCTCGACGGCTTCCTGTGGTTCTGCCCCAATTGCGCCAACAAGCTGCACGAAGAGTTCCTGCACGTCTCCGATATCGTGCGGGACCTGCCGCCCGTGTTCGAGCGCTTCTACTCGAGCGAGGAGAAGCGCACCTGCAAGCGCTGCGGCACGGTGATGCCCCCGCGATGACGGCGCCCAACGGCGCGGCGCGGCGTCTGCGCGCGTGGCGATGAACGCGTTGCGCCGGCGGCTCGACCCGAGCCTCGACTGCGCGCGGGCGCTGGACGCCGACGACGAGCTCGGCGCGTTCCGACGCCGCTTCGCCCTGCCGCGCGACGGCGCGCGCACGCTCGTCTATCTCTGCGGCCATTCGCTCGGCCTCATGCCCAAGGAAGCGCCGCGCCTCGTGCAGCGCGAGCTCGACCGCTGGGCCGAGCGCGGCGTGGACGGCCACTTCGAGGCAGACGGCGCCGGCAGCGGCTGGTTCGACTACCACGAGCGCTTCGCGGCGCCCCTGGCCGAGCTCACGGGCGCCATGCCGCGCGAGGTGGTGGCCATGAACACGCTGACCGTGAACCTACACCTCATGCTGGTCAGCTTCTTCAGGCCGACGCGGGACCGCTACAAGATCGTGATCGAGCGGAATGCCTTCCCGTCCGATCGCTACGCCGTGCAGTCGCAGCTGCGCTGGCACGGGCTCGATCCGGCCGAGGCGTTGCTCGAGCTCGCGCCGCCCGCCGGTGCTCGCAGCCTGGGCCCGGATGCCCTCGACGCGCTCCTCGAGCGCGAAGGCGAGCGCGTGGCACTCGTGCTGCTGCCGGGCGTCCAGTACCTCACCGGCGAGGCGCTCGACCTCGCGGCCGCCGTGAGAACGGCGCGCAAGCACGGTTGCCGCATCGGCTTCGACCTCGCGCACGCCGTCGGCAACGTGCCGCTCGCGCTGCACCGCTCGGGGGCGGACTTCGCGGTGTGGTGCAGCTACAAGTACCTGAACGCGGGCCCCGGCGCCGTCGGCGGCTGCTTCGTGCACGAGCGGGCGGCGGCCGAAGCGGGGCTGCCGCGGCTCGCCGGCTGGTGGGGGCACGTGCCGGAGCGGCGCTTCGCGGCCGACCGCGAGTTCCGTCCCATGGCGGGGGCCGCCGCCTGGCAGCTCAGCAACCCCCCGATCCTCTCGCTCGCCCCGCTCGCGGCGTCGCTCGCGCTGTTCGAGGAGGCCGGGCTCGAGCGGCTGCGCGCGAAGTCGGAGCGGCTCACGCGATACCTCGAGTTCCTGCTGGAGGCGAAGCTCCCGGGCCGCGTGGAGGTGCTGACGCCGGCCGAGCCGCAGCGGCGCGGGTGCCAGCTGTCGCTGCGCATCGTGCCGGCGCCCCGCGACGGCCGCGAGCTCGCGCGGCGACTCCGCGCGGCGGGCGTCGTGGGCGACTGGCGGGAGCCCGACGTGCTGCGGCTCGCGCCCGTGCCGCTCTACAACCGCTTCCGCGACGTCTACGACGCGGTGCAGGCGCTCGCGAAGGTGCTCGACGAATGAGCGGGGAACGCATCGTCATCGTCGGCGGCGGCCCGGCAGGCAGCCTGCTCGCGATCCTGCTCGCGCGCCGCGGGCGGAACCCGCTCGTCATCGAGCGCAGCCCCCGCTTCACGCCGAACGACCGCGGCGGACGGTCGATCAACCTCGCGCTCGCGGCCCGCGGCATCGCCGCGCTGCGCGCGGCCGGCGCCGACGCCGACGTGATGCGCCTCGCGATCCCGATGCGCGGCCGCATGGTCCACGAGGGCGGCACGCAGCGGCTCGCGCCGTACGGTCAGCGCGAGGGGGAGCAGATCTACTCCGTGTCGCGCGCCGCGTTGAACGCCCTGCTCTACGAGATCGCGGCGCAGCGCCACGGCGTCGAGTATCGCTTCGGCCACCGCTGCGTCGGCGTCGACGTCGCGACGGGCCGGCCCGTCGTGGAGTCCCCCGCGGGGCGCACGGTGCTCGAAGCGGACGTGGTCCTCGCGGCGGACGGCGCGGGATCCGACGTGCGACGGTCGCTCGCGGCGGCCGGTGTGCTAGAGGCGCGCGAGGAGCTGCTCGATCACGGCTACAAGGAGCTCACGATCCCGCCCGCGCCGGACGGCGGCTACGCGCTCGATCCGAACGCGCTGCACGTGTGGCCGCGGGGCGGCTTCATGCTGATCGCACTGCCGAACCTCGACCGCAGCTTCACAGCCACGCTGTTCCTGCCGCACGAAGGCGAGCCGAGCTTCGCGACGGTGCGCGAGCGCGACGTGCAGGCGTTCTTCGCACGCGAGTTTCCGGACGCGGTGCCCTTGATCCCGCGCCTGCGCGAGGAGTTCGCCGCGCACCCCACCGGCGTCCTCGGCACGGTGCGCTGCTCGCCCTGGAGCCTGCGCGGGAGCGTGCTGCTCGTGGGCGACGCGGCCCACGCGATCGTGCCGTTCCACGGGCAGGGCATGAACGCGGCGTTCGAGGACTGCGTGGCGCTCGATCGGCTGCTCGACCGCCACGGCGGGAACTGGGCCGCGACGTTCCGCGAGTTCGAGGAGGAACGCGCGCCGAACGCCCGCGCCATCGCCGAGATGGCGCTCGAGAACTACCGCGAGATGCGCGACGAGGTGCGCGATCCCAAGTTCCAGCTCCGCAGCGCGCTGTCCTTCGAGCTCGAGCGGCGCTTTCCGGGGCGCTTCATTCCGCGCTATTCGATGGTGATGTTCCACCCGGAGATCAGCTACGTCGAGGCGCGGCGCCGCGGCGCCGTGCAGAGCGCGATCCTGCACCGCCTCACGGCGAAGGCGACGACGCTCGACGACATCGACTTCGCGCTCGCCGCGGAGCTCGTCGACCGCGAGCTGTAGGCGCGGCCACCCCGCCAGGTGGGAGCGGCTTTCCAGCCGCGATTCGTGCGTCGCCGCAGGCGGCGCGGCTTGCATGTGCCCCTTCCAGGACCGCTGTGAATACGTCCATGTACGCTCGCGCGCGCGTCCCTGCGCGCGAGCGTCCTGGAAGGGGCACATGCAATCCACGCCGCGAAGCGTTTGCGCGAGCTTTGGCGGTAGGAAGAATCGCGGCTGGAAAGCCGCTCCCACCTTAGGAGAGGGAGAGCTCGACGATCTCGGCGCTCAAGCCTTCGGGGCTCACGTGGATTCGCGCGACCGCGACGGGCAGCTTGAAACGACGTGGGCCGGCGCTGCCGGGATTGACGTACAGCACGCCGTCGCGCGTCTCGACTTTCGGCACGTGCGAGTGCCCGCTGATCACGGCGTCGAAGCCCGCGGCGGCGGGATCGAGGTCGAGGTCGCGCACGTTGTGGATCACGTAGAAGTGCCGGCCCTCGAACGCGAGCACCTCGGTGTCCGGCAAGTCCCGCGCCCACTTGTCCACGTTGCCGCGGATCGCGGTGAGCGGCGCGAGCTCGCGGAGCTCGTCCAGCACGTCCGGCTTGCCGATGTCGCCCGCGTGCACGAGCGCGTCGCAGCCGCTGAGCGCCGCCTTCGCCTCGGGCCGCACGAGCCCGTGCGTGTCCGAGATCACGCCCACCGTCTTCGCGCGCTTGCCCATGCCCCGCTCGGGCGCCGTCATGACGACCCGGCGTGCCGCAGCGCCGCCAGGACTAGCGCGCCGCGACCAGCGGCGTGATGTAGAAATCGAAGTCGTTGCCCGACCGGGACGATAGCCGGATTGCGGCGGTGCCGCCGTCCGGCGACGCGAGCCTGGGCTCGGATACCAGCCGGTAGTCGCCGTCGTCGAACTCGTACAGCGCCGCCCAGAACGTGACCGCGCCGGCCTCGTCCAGGGTCGGCACGATCACCACCTTGAGCAAGTCGTCCATGCGGATCTCGGCCGCCTTGCCCTGCTCCGTGAGCATGCGGCTGATGTGCAGGCGGCCGTGACGGTTCATCGCGATGCCGACCTCGAGCAGCACCTGCTCCGCGAGCGGCGTGGGCCTCGGCACCTCGCTGATCTGCCGGAAGTCGTCGATGAGCTGGTCGCACTTCGCCTGCTCGGCGTGACACAGGGCCGTGAGCTCGATGACGCCCACGCCGTCGCGCTCGAGCGCCGTGCGCTTCACCACGGACGGGTGCGCCGGATGGCCCTCGGGCGTGAAGAACCACTGCACGGCGTCGTCGCCTTCGCGGCTCGCGACCACGATCCACCCGTGCTGCACGACGAACTGCGCGCTGGCGTCGGCGCGCAGCGCCTCGAGCACGCCGGCGACGCTCGCTCCCTCCAGCATCGGCAACTCGGTAGCCTGGGCGTAAGGCGCCGCGAGCGTGGACGCGGCGGCCAGGATCGACACGCGCTTCATGTCCCACCTCCCCGGTGCAGGACGACGGCCGCGGCCCTCGCGCCGAGGGCCGGCGGCCTGCCGCCGATGCCTCGTGGTTCGATGGTAGGGCGCCGTCCGCGGAAAATAAAGCCGGCGGCGCGGGCGTCGCGGCTGGCCCGTCAGATCAGCGCGATCGCGAGCAGCGCCACCATGGACAGCGTCACGAGGGCGACGCCGCACACCTCGATCATCGCGCGATGAACGCGCGGGGACAGCAGGGAGAGCAGCGGATCGATGTTGCCGGCGTGCTCCTGCACCTTCTCCGGCCATTTGCGCATGACCGTGCCCGTCACGAAGGAGAAGAACGAGATCGCAACCAAGGCGATGACGTGGACGTCGAGCATCCCCACGGGTCCTCGTTGAAGCCTGACGGAAGTGGTGCGTCCCGCCGTGGCGCGCTGTGCCGGCGACGGGCAGCCGGCAGTGTAGAGCCACCGTCGGCGCAAGAACAGGACCCCCGTCGCTAATCGGCTACAGGAAGCTCGAGCGAGGGTCGAAGGGATTGTCTGCCTGCGATCGTGTCAGCACGAAGCGCCCGGACAGCACGCGGCGCACGAGCCAGTCCGACCAAGGCTCCATGGGCTCCCGCAGTTCGTCGAGCTGCGCGAGCGTGTGGTACGCGGCGGCGTCCGTCTCGCGATCGCGGGGCGTCGGCTCGCCGCCGGCATGCCTGCACAGATAGACGAGCGCGAAGCTGCCCGGCTGCAGGCTCGGCAGCTCCTGGACGCCCAGCAGGCCTTCCACCCCCGCGCGCACGCCGCCCTCCTCCCACGGCTCGCGCAGCGCGGCCGCCGCCGGCGACTCGCCGTCCTCGAGCCGGCCCCACGGCACCGTCCACCGACCCTCGAGGGGGTGTCCGGGAGATTGGCGCACGAGGAGCACCGCGTCGTCCCGGAGCACGACGGCGCCGACGAAAACGACGGTCCGTCCGGAGGCGCGCATCAGACGGCGATCGGCGCCCGGATCGGCGGATGCGCGCGGTAGTCGACCAGCTCGAAGTCCTCGAACCGGTACTCGAAGAGCGACGGCGGCCGGCGCTTGATCACGAGCCGCGGCAACGGCAGCGGCTCGCGCGCGAGCTGCTCGTCCGCCTGCCGTAGATGATTGAGGTACAGGTGGCAGTCGCCGCCCGTCCAGATGAACTCGCCGGGGCGGAGGTCGGTCTGCTGCGCCACCATGTGCGTGAGCAGCGCGTAGCTCGCGATGTTGAACGGCACGCCGAGGAAGACGTCGGCGCTGCGCTGGTAGAGCTGGCAGGACAGCCGCCCGCCGGCCACGTAGAACTGGAACAGCGCGTGGCACGGCGCCAGGGCCATCTGCTCGAGCTCGCCGACGTTCCAGGCGCTCACCACCATGCGGCGCGAGTGCGGATCGGAGCGCAGCGTGTCGAGCACGCGCTGCATCTGATCGATCCGCCGGCCGTCCGCCGCGCGCCAGGAGCGCCACTGGAAGCCGTAGATCGGCCCGAGGTCGCCGTTCTCGTCCGCCCACTCATCCCAGATCGTGACGCCGTTCTCGCGCAGGTACGCGACGTTCGTGCCGCCGTTCAGGAACCACAGCAGCTCGTGGATGATCGACTTGAGGTGCAGCTTCTTGGTGGTGAGCGCCGGGAAGCCGGCGTCGAGGTCGAAGCGCATCTGGTAGCCGAAGATGCTCTTCGTGCCCGTGCCGGTGCGGTCGCTCTTCTCCACGCCGCGCTCGCGGATGGTGCGCAGCAGCTCGAGGTACTGTCTCATGCGGGCGCAGGATAGCGCTTGCGGCGGTAGGCGAGCACGAGCAGGACCACACCGGCCACCAGCATGGGCGCCGACAGCACCTGCCCCATCGTGAGCCAGCCGAACGCGAGGTAGCCGGGCGGGTCGTCCGGCAGCCGCACGAACTCCACGAGGATGCGGAACACGGCGTACAGGACGAGGAACAGCCCCGACACGGCCATGGTGGGCCGCGGCCGCGCCGAGAAGAAGAAGAGCACGAGGAACATCACGAGGCCTTCGAGGAACGCCTCGTAGAGCTGGCTCGCGTGGCGCGCCTGGCCGTCCACGATGACGGCCCAGGGCGCGTCGGGGCTCGTGGTGGCGCCCCAGAGCTCCCCGTTGATGAAGTTGCCGATGCGGCCGAAGCCGAGCCCGGGCGACACCCACGGCGCGATGAAGTCGGTCACCACGAAGAACGGCTGCTTGAGCTTGCGGGCGAAGAGCGCCATCGCCACCAGCACGCCGAGCAGGCCGCCGTGGAACGACATGCCGCCTTCCCAGATCCTGAACAGGCTCAGGGGATCGCTGAAGAGCGACTCGCGTCCGCTCGGGTACAGCAGCATGTAGCCCACGCGCCCGCCCACGATGATGCCGAACGCGCAGTAGAAGATCAGGTCGTCCACCTGCACGGGTTGGATGAAGCTGCCGGGCCGCTTGGCCCGCGCGCGGGCGCCGAGCCATCCCACGAGGAATCCCGCCAGGTACATGAGGCCGTACCAGCGAATCTGCACGGGCCCGATGCTGATCGCGACGGGGTCGAAGTCGGGATATACGAACAGAGGCATCACCCGGCGGTTCGGCGGCCGTAGTGTAAACGGCACCCCTCCCGGCCGGCCAGGGCCGAGCGTGCTACAGTGGCCCGATGAACGCCCTCGCCAACGAAACCAGCCCGTACCTCCTGCAGCACGCGGACAACCCCGTGCAGTGGTACGCGTGGAACGAGGAGGCGCTCGCGCTCGCGCGCAGCGCCGACAAGCCCATCCTGCTCTCCATCGGCTACTCGGCCTGCCATTGGTGCCACGTGATGGCGCACGAGTCGTTCGAGGACGAGCGCACGGCCGAGCTCATGAACGCGCTGTACGTCAACATCAAGGTGGACCGCGAGGAGCGCCCGGACCTCGACAAGATCTACCAGACGGCGCACCAGCTCCTCACCGGCCGCCCAGGCGGCTGGCCGCTCACGGTGTTCCTCACGCCCGACGAGCACCTGCCGATCTTCACGGGGACGTACTTCCCCAAGGAGCCGCGCTACGGAATGCCGGCGTTCCGCGACGTGCTGATCGCCATCGAGCGGCACTACCGCGAGCACCGCGACGAGATCGCGCAGCAGGGCGCGGCGCTCGTGCGCACGCTGCGCGACATCGATGCCGGCTCGGCCGACGACTTCGCGGCGCTCGACGCGGCCCCGCTGCGGACCGCCCGCGCACGCCTCGAGCAGACCTTCGACGCGGAGTTCGGCGGCTTCGGCGGCGCGCCCAAGTTCCCGCATGCCACGGGCCTCGAGCTCCTGCTCGAGCGCTCGCAGGGCGGACCGGATGGCAAGCGCGACGAGCGGGCGCTCGCGATGGTGGAACGGACGCTCGAGCGCATGGCATTGGGCGGCCTCTACGATCAGCTCGGCGGCGGGTTCTTCCGCTACAGCGTGGATCGGCGGTGGGCGATCCCGCACTTCGAGAAGATGCTCTACGACAACGCCGCGTTGCTCACCGTTTACGCGGACGCGTTCGCCGCCACCGGCAACGAGCTCTATCGCCGGATCGCGGCCGAGACCGCCGAGTGGGTGCTGCGCGACATGCGGCACCCGGGCGGCGCGTTCTACTCCACCCTGGATGCGGACTCCGAGGGTGAAGAAGGCAGGTTCTACCTCTGGACGCCCGCGGAGATCGACGCGGCGCTCGACGCCGACGAGGCGCGCGTCGCGAAGCGGGCCTTCGGCCTCGAGCGGCCCGCGAATTTCGAGGAGCGCGCATGGCACCTGCATCTCGTGCAGCCGCCCGCCGACGCCGCGGACGCGGAGCTGCTCGAGCGGGCGCGCCGCAAGCTGCTCGCGGTGCGCGAGCGGCGCGTCTGGCCCGGGCGCGACGACAAGATCCTCGTGTCGTGGAACGGCCTCATGATCCGCGCCCTCGCGCGCGCCGCGCGCCGGCTCGAGCGGCCGGATCTGGCCGCGGCCGCCGAGCGGGCGCTCGACTTCATCCGCGCCGAGCTCTGGCGGGACGGGCGCCTGCGGGCCACGTACAAAGACGGGCGGGCGCGCTTCGCGGCGTATCTCGACGATTACGCCTTCCTCGCGGCCGGCGTGCTGGAGCTCGCGCAGTGCCGCTGGCGGGACGGCGATCTCGCGTTCGCATGCGAGCTCGTGGACGTGCTGCTATCCCACTTCGAGGACCCGGCCGGCGGCTTCTTCTTCACGGCCAACGATCACGAGCGGCTGATCCACAAACCGAAGCCGTTCGCCGACGAGTCCGTGCCGGCAGGGAACGCCGTCGCCGCGCTCGCGCTGCTCGAGCTCGGGCACGTGCTCGGCGAGGAGCGCTATCTCGCGGCCGCCGAGCGCGTGCTGCGGGCCGGCCTGCACGCCCTGACCCGCTACCCGGACGCGCACGCGACGCTGCTGCGCGTGCTCGACCGTCTGCTCGAGCCGCCGCAGGTAGTCGTGCTGCGCGGCGACGACCGGGCGCTCGCGGAATGGGGCCGCGTGCTCGAGCGCGGCTATCACCCTCGCCGGCTCGCCTTCCGCATCCCGGCCGACGCGGGCGAGCTGCCCAAGCTGCTCGGCGAGCGCAAGGCCCGCGACGGCGGCGCCGTCGCCTACGTGTGCGAGGGCACGACCTGCCACGCACCCGTCACGAGCCTCCCCGAGCTCGAGCAGGCCCTCGCCCCGTAGCGCCGGAGCGCGATCTCCTCACACCCTCGCAACAAGGCGTCACGCCGCGCGCTTCAAGGTGATCGAACGTCGCGCGGACGTCTCGCGGCGTGGATCGCATGTGCCCCTTCCAGCACGCTCGCGCACAGGACGTGCGCGCGCAAGGCTACAGGGAAGTATTCACGCCGGTGCTGGAAGGGGCACATGCGAGCCGCGCCGCCGGTGACGCAAGAATCGCGACTGCCTGCGGTGACGCAAGAGTCGCGACTGGAAAGTCGCTCCCACAGGTGAAGATCGCGACTGGAAAGTCGCTCCCACAGAGGCTGCGTTCGCCGCTGGCGCGGCCGCAGCGTCAATAGGCGACGGGGCGGTCGCCCGTGTGGACCTCGATCGGCTCGCCGGCGGGGCCCGCGAACTGCACGGGCACGGACTCCATGCGGCCGTCGGCGTTGCGCTGGACCACGAAGTGCAGGTGCGGCCCGGTGCTGAACCCCGTGTTGCCCGAGTCGGCGATCGATTCGCCGCGCTCCACGCGCTGCCCCGGCACCACGCGGATCGAGTTCCAGTTGAGGTGCGCGTACAGCGCCATCGTGCCGTCGTCGTGGAGGATGCGCACGATGTTCGCGCGCGGCCCGTCCGTGGCGGGGTCGAGCCCAGCGTCGAAGTAATCGCTCGCCACCTCGATCACCACGCCTTCCCGCGCCGCGTGCACCGCCGTGCCCACCGGCATCTCGAAATCGATGGCGTGCCGGCTCTCGAGGGTCGAGTGCGTGATGGTGCTCGGAAACGCCTGCGAGACGCGAAACGCGCTCGCGAGCGCGTACGGCAGCCGGTACGGCCGGGCAGGCGCGTGCACCGCCCGCGGGTCGCCCGGCAGGAAGCGGAATCGGTACTCGAACTCCACGGGCAGGGCGGGATCGGCGGGGCGCACGAGCAGCAGCTCCGTCTGGCTCCGCGGCGGCAGCACCTCGAGCCCGCGGCGAGGCGTGTCCGGCGCGACGTTGCGCATGCTCGCGAGCTCGTAAGCGATCTGTACCGGCGCGAAGTAGGTGTTCTGCGCGACGAGCCACTCCCCGTCGTCCTCGACCAGGCGGTACACGCGCACCTCGGCCGGCTCGCGCTGCCGCTCGAGCGTGGCCTCCTCGAACTCGCGCACGCCGTCTGGCGGCCGATCGCTGTACACGCGGGCGCCGGAAGCGTCGCGATACTTGTACAGGCGCGGCTGCGCCTCGCTGTCCGCGGGCGCCGCCGCGACGGCCAACGCCGCGCAGAGCGCCGCGGCGGTGCGCGCTACTGCAGCGCGTAGCGGCGCCACTCGTAGTCCTCGCGCCGCAGCTCGTACGCGGGCCAGTAGACCGGATCGAGCGTCAGCGTGATGACCTCGGGCACGTCGTTCCAGGACAGCGTGTCGAGCCGCACCGAGTCGCGGTCGCCGAGCGCACGCACCACGTCCACGAACGTCTCGAGATCCGGAGTCGGCTCGCCGTTGACGGCCATGATGCGCCGTCCCGCGTACAGCCCGGAGCGGCTCGCGGGCGAGCCGAAATTGAAATATGCGACGTATACGCCGCCCGGCCCCACGCCGCGCTGCGCCGCGAGCTCGCGGTGCGGCTTCTGCAGCAGCGCGCCGGCCCACATCACCACGCGGTCGATGTCGAGCCCGTCCAGCGCGGCCGTCCGCACCTCGCCCGTGATCTCCCGTCCGTTGCGGAACACGGTCACGCTGACCACGGGCCGCTGCGACGCGCGCTCCACCTCCCGGAACGTGTTCGCCACCACGCCGTCGATCGACAGCAGGATGTCGCCCACGCGGAAGAACTCCTCGCCAGGCGAGCCGCCGACGATGCTCGCCACCGTGAGCACCTCGCGCCGCTCCGGATTGTGCGCCTCGTAGCGGCGCACCCATTCGTCGGGGAGGTTCAGCTTGCGCGCGGTGGCGAGCGGCATGGGCTTCCACTCCACCTCGAGGGACATGAGCGGCTCGCCGCTGCGCAGCTTGTCGATCATCTCGGTGACGAGGTCGGCCGGAATGCCCATGTTCACCTGCTGCACGTCGCGGCCGCTCTGGTAGGCGAAGCTCGCCCACATGCCGAGCACGGCGCCCGAGTGGTCGACGATCACGCCGTCGAAATCCGACGGCCCGTTCACCAGCGTGACCGTCTCGAGGTTGGTGTCGCGGAAGCGGAACGTGCGCGACAGGGGGAAATCCACCTCGTTCACGTTCGCCACCGCGCTCGACTGCGAGAGGATCTGGTGGTCGGGGCTCAGGCCCACCACCGCCACCTCCCGGCCGGGCCGGAGCCGCTCCTCGCGGAACACGGCGCTCTTCACCGGCGTGGAGCCGATCAGCGCCGGGTCGTAGGCGACCACGGCGAGGTTGTGGAGCGGATGGATGTACTCCACCCGTCCCGGGATCTCGAGCGAGCCCGCGAAGGTGAGCCGCACGTCGCCCATGGCCACGGGCACCGTGTTGCGGTCCACGACCACCCAGCCGCGCTCGGCGTCGGCCACGAGACCCGTGCCGTAGTAGTAACGGTCCGTCACGCCGGACAGCGTGTACGGCATGTCGAAGTTCACCAGCACGAGCGACGGGATGATCTGCTGCACGTGCCGCTCGCCGTGCACCGGGAAGGTCGTGCCGGCCTGAGGCTCGAGGGGCTTCCGCGGCGGGCTCGGCGCGAGCTCGGTGCAGGGCCACACGCCCTTCACGTCGTCGCGTCGGCAGCGCGCAGCGGGGAACCAGCTCCGGTCCGCCGTGATGATGCGCTGCCGCTCGCTCTGCGGGTCGTCGAACGGGACGAAGCGCACGTTCGCCTGCCGCCCGTCGGGCAGGCTCTCGAGCACCGCCTGAAAATCGTCGAGGTCATGGATCGGCGTGCCGGCGAGCTCGACGACGATGCTGCCTCGGGGGATCGCGCTCCTGCCGAACACGTAGCCCGGGTTCGCCACGTACACGCCGTCGATGGCGCGGTTCAGGTGACGCGCCTGCTGATACGAGAGGTTGTGGAAGATGCCGTCGCCATACTCGATGTACTCGTCCGGCGTGATGGCGTGCAGGTCGTCCACCACGAGCTCGTGCTCGACGCGCCGCCCGCCGCGCTCCACCGCGACCGTTACCGTGCGGCCCACGTTGTCGTCGAGGTGCGCCGCGAGCGGCACGAACTCCGCGATCGGCTCGCCGTTCACCTCGATGAGGATGTCGCCCGGACGCAGCTTGCCGGCGGCCGGGGCGCCGGGCAGCACGTGCTCCACGACGAGGAGGCCGGTCCGCTGCGGGAACGCCTTGCGCATCCGCTCCTCCGTCTGCGACGTGAGGCCGAGGCGCCGCAGCTCGGCGTAGGGCTTGTGCACGAACTCCGTCTCGATGGTGCCGCGCGGCACCTCGCGCCCGGCGCGGATCAGCTCGAACGCCACTCGCACGCGCTCGAGCGGCAGGAAGAAGCTCGACGCCGCCTGCGTGTTGGCGCCGGCGTTCAAGGCCACGACGCGGCCCTGGATGTCCACCACCGGGGAGCCGGACGAGCCGCCGGAGGTGCCGGACGCCGCCTGCAGGTAGAAGGTGTTGAAGTCGTTGTAGTTGCCGCGGCCGTAGTTCGGCGCCTGGCGGTCGAGCCGCGCGAGGGTGCCCGCGAGAATGGAAAGCTGCTCGCCGGCGTCGTTGCCCACCACGCGAATGTCGCGCCCGATTTGCGCAGCCTCGGGCACGAGCTCGAGCTCCGTGGGCTCGATGAATTTCAGGTCGTTCGGGTCGTAACGAAAGAAGCCGAAGTCGTGCACGGGATCGCGGTAGACCGGAATGAGGTCCACCTCTTCCTGATTCACGAACACGGCGCGCGCCCGCACGGGACCCGGGGTCACGACGTGCCGATTGGTCAGGATGATTCCCTGCTCGGCGTCCACGACGAAGCCCGTGGCCTGGCTCGACTGGTTCCGCTCCGTGTCGAAGGCGCGGGTGCTGTCGATGAGGATGGAAACCACGCCGGAGGAGATGCGCGCGAGCGTGCGATCCCAGGCGTGCTCCTGAGCCGCGGCTTCGGCGCCGACCAGGGCGACGACCACGGCGAGAACGGCGTGGATCTGCTTCATGGGGGCGGATTCTATGACCGGTCCTGCTCCTGAGACCACCGAACCGGTCGCTTTGCTGCGCCCCCCTGAAAAATGGCCGAGTGGGGGCGGCTTTGCAGCCGCGACTCTTCGTTCGGCGCGAAAAATCGCGGCTTTAAAGCCGCTCCCACCTGGCTGGGATGCACCCGGGGGTTGGACGGCGCGCCTAGCGGTGGGCCAGACCCATCGCCTTGGCGATCAGCAGCCGCTTCGCGAGCCCCGAGCCGTTCACGGCCGCCATCCCCAGGCCGCGAACCGGCGCGATGAAGGCGGGCAGGCGGAACAAGCGCTCCAGGGCATCGAACGCCACGAGCATGCGCAGGTTGTCCGGCTTGCGCTCGCGCTCGTACCGGCGCAGTACGGGCAGGTCGCCGATGTCCTCCCCCGCCTCCACCGCGCGCTCGAGAACGGCGGCGAGGCACGCGGCATCGAGGAGACCGAGATTCATGCCCTGGCCCGCCAGCGGATGCACGGTGTGCGCGGCATCGCCGAGCAGCACGGCGCGCGGCCGCGTGTAACGCGGCGCGTGCAACGCCTTGAGGGCGAAGCTCGCCCGTTCCGTGCACGGCCCGAGGAGGCCGAGCACGCCGCCGCTCGCCTGCTGCAGCGCGGCGAGGAACTCGTCGTCCGACGCGGCGCAGAGACGCGCGGCCTGCTCCTCCGGCATCGACCACACCACGGAGCTGCGGCCGTCGAGCAGCGGCAGGAACGCGAGCGGGCCGCCGGGCAGAAAACGTTGCCAGGCGGTCTCCTCGTGCGGCAGCTCGGTGGTCACGTGCGTGACGATCGCCCGCTGCCCATAGCCCCGCCCCACCGTCGCGAGCCCGAGCAGCGCGCGCAGCCGCGACTCGCTGCCGTCCGCGGCGACGAGCAGCGCGCCGCGGTCGGTGCGCCCGTCCGCGAGCGTGACGGTGACTTCCTCGGGCGCGAGCGACACGGCGACCACCTCCGCCGCCGAATCGATCTCGCCGTGCGGCGACGCGCGCACCGCGTCGGCGAGCACCTGTCGCAGCAGGCGATCCTCCACGATGTGGCCGAGGTCGGGCTCGGCGATGTCCGCGCTGTCGAACACGATCGAGGCCGTGCCGCGCGGCTCGTCTCCCTGCCACACGCGCATCGTGCGATACGGGCTCGCGCGCGCCGCGAGCACGTCGTCCCAGCGCCCGAGCCGCTCGAAGATCCGTTGCGAGGCGCGCGACAGCGCGTAGACGCGCAGATCCATGCGCTCCGGATCCCAGGGCGGCGCGGGGCGCGGCTCGAGCACCTTCACGCGCACGCGCCCGCCGCACGGTCCGCCGGCGAGCAACGCCGCGAGCGCGAGCCCGACGGGGCCGCCGCCCGACACCAGCACCGTAGCCGGCGCGCTCACGAGAGCGGCAGCCCCCGCGCGAGGCGCGGCAGGCGCCCCGCGCGCCCCATCGTGTGCCGCGCGAGCGCGGCCTTGGCGCCCGGCGCGAGATCGAAGGCAACGAGCCCGAGCCCGCGCAGCAAGCCGAGCCCTGGCGTGCGCGCGGTGAAGAGCCGCACGAGGCCGTGCGTGAAGCCGGTGACCTTCGTGCGATCGGCCGACCGCCACGCATGATAGCGGTCGAGCAGCTCGGCGCGCCCGGGATCGGCATGCGCGCCTTTGCGCAGCGTCTCCTCGCGCAGCAGGTCCGCGAGCGCGGCCACGTCGCGCAGCGCGAGGTTGAATCCCTGTCCGGCCACGGGATGCAGCGTGACGGCGGCGTTGCCGATCAGCACCGCGCGCGGCACGCGCGGCCGCTCGGCGGTCACGCGCGCGAGCGGATGCACCGCCCGCTCGCCGACGCGCACGATGCGCCCGAGGCGATAGCCGAAAGCGTCCTGCAAGCGGGCGCGAAACTCGTCCGGCGGCAGGGCGAGCAACGCCTCCGCCTCGTGCGGCGGCACCGTCCAGATCACGCCCGCGCGCCCGCCCGTGAGCGGCAGAAACGCGAGCGGGCCGTCGGGCAGGAAGCGCTCGAACGCCCGACGAGCGGGCGAAATCTCGGTCACGCAGTTCAGGATCAGCGCGCGCTGCTGGTAGTCGTGCTCCACGACCGCGGCGCCGAGCGCCTCGCGTACCGCGGAGCGCGCGCCGTCGGCGGCCACGAGGAGCTTCGCGCGGACCTCGACGGTCTCGCCGTCGCGCGCCACCGTTGCCACGGCGCCGTCCGGGTCGGTGCGCAGCGCCGTCACGCGCGCCGGTGCGAGGCAGGTGAAGCGCGGCGCCGTTCGCAGCGCATCCCAGAGGGCCGCGCCGATCACGCGGTTCTCCACGACGTAGCCGAGCGCCGCCACGCCCTCCTCGGCCGCGCTGATCCGCGCCATGCCGAACCGGCCGCGCTCGGATATATGAATGAGCTCGATGGGCTCCGCGTCGTTCGCGAGCTGCGGCCACAGGCCCAGGCCCGCGAGGATGCGCTGCGAGCCGTTCGCGAGCGCCGTCACGCGCGCATCGAAGCTCGGCTGCTCGAGCGCCGCCGGATCGCGCGCCTCCACGAGCACGGTGGACACGGGCAGCCGCGAAAGCGCCACGGCGAGCGCGGAGCCCACGAGACCCCCGCCCACGATCAGCACGTCGCAGTGGAGCTCGCCGCTCATGTCCCCGCCATGTGCCGCTCGATCTCGGCCACCGTCCTCGGGAGACCCTCCGTGAGCACCTCCGCGCCGTCGCGCGTGACGAGCACGTCGTCCTCGATACGGATGCCGATGCCGCGGTAACGCTTGGGCACCTTGCGGGCGTGGGGCGACACGTAGATGCCGGGCTCGATCGTGAGCACCATCCCCGGCTCGAGCAGCCGCCAGTGCTCGTCCACCTTGTAGTCGCCCACGTCGTGCACGTCCATGCCGAGCCAGTGCCCGGTCTTGTGCATGAAGAACGCGCGATAGGCCTGGGACTTGATCAGGTTCGGCACGCGGCCGCTCAGGAGCCCGAGCTCCTTCAAGCCGCGCGTCACCACGGCCACCGCCGCGTCGTGAGGGTCGTTCCAGTGGTTGCCGGGCCGCACCGCCGCGGTGGCCGCCCGATTCGCCTCCAGCACGATCTCGTACAGCTCGCGCTGGGCGGGGCTGAAACGGCCGTTCACGGGGAACGTGCAGGTGACGTCCGAGGCGTACATCTGGTACTCGCAGCCCGCGTCCACGAGCACGAGGTCGCCGTCGCGCAGCCGCGCGTCGTTGGCGCGGTAATGCAGGATGCAGGCGTTGGCACCCGCGGCCACGATCGGCGGGTAGGAGCACTCGGCGCCGTGGCGGCGGAATACGTGCAAGTACTCCGCCTCGAGCTCGTACTCCATCATGCCCGGGCGGCATGCCCGCATCGCGCGGGCGTGCGCCTCCACGGCGATGCGTGCCGCCTGGCGCATGACGTTCACCTCGCTGCGGCTCTTGAAGAGGCGCATCTCGTGCAGCAGGTGATCGAGCGCCACGATCTCGCTCGGCGCATGCCCGCTCTGCCGCCTCGCGTTCAGCGTGTTGAGCCAGCCGAGCAGCCGCTGATCGAACTCGGGCGAGACGCCCATCGGGTAATAGACGCGGCGGCTGCGCTCGAGCAGGCCCGGCAGCACGTCCTCCACGTCCGTGATCGGGAAGGCGTCGTCAGCGCCGAAGCGCTCCACGGCGCCCGCCGGCCCGACCCGCGGCCCGTCCCAGATCTCGCGCGCGGGGTCGCGCTCGCGCACGAACATCAGGAACTCGCCCTCCGGACGGCCCGGGATCAGCACGGCCGCCGCGTCGGGCTCGTCGAACCCGGTGAGGTAGTAGAAGTCGCTGTCCTGGCGGTAGACGTAGTGTGTGTCGCGGCTGCGCACGCGCTCGGGTGCGGCCGGCAGCACGGCGATTCCGCCGGCGCCGATCATCTCCATGAGCTGCTTGCGGCGCTTCGCGAATTCGGTCGCGTTCAGATGGGTGTGCCTCGAGTGCTCAGTGAATCTCTTGCGAAGGGGAGCTGCGCCGGTCGGCGAAGGCGTCGAACACGATCTGGGCGCCGACGCGGACGTACTCCTTGAGCTCGGCGAGGGCGAAGCCCGCCTCGTCGAGGTTACCCCGCTCCTCGCCGGTGACGCCCGCACGGCTGATCTCGGCGAAGTCCGCGACGATCTCCTCCACCTCGCCTTGCGTGCCCTGCCCGCGCTCGAGCCGGAGGCCCGCGCCGCCGAGGCCCGCGAGGAAACCCTGGCACCAGGCCGCGAGCGCTTCCACCTGCTCCTCGAGCGGTGCGTCGTCGTCGGGCAGCAGCGGCTCGAACTGCATTTCCGACCCGGAGAGCTGCTGCCAGGTGGCGAGCTCCACGTCGTCGAGCTGCTCGCTGATGCGCTCGGCCGTGGGTCCGTCCACGCCGACGCCGCGCACGCAATCCTCGAGCCACGCGTTGCTCGCCTCGCGGCCGCCGATGCACATCGCACCGCACATGCCGCCGTGCAGCTCCGGGAGCGCGAGCAGGACGCCTGCCCGCTCGAGCGAGTCGCGCAACGTTCTGTAGTCCGCGGCGATCACGGGCGCGCGCTTCCTAACGTTTGTCGCACAATGCTAACACCACCTTCCACATTATTGACCACGGTATAACGCGGTCCTATATTCACCCGCATGAACAACGAGCCCAACGTCAATCACCGTTTCGACCTCGAGCTCAAGCGCTTGGAGAAGCGGCTGGAAGAGTTGGTCACGATCTGCAAACGGCTCCAGGAAGAGAACCAGTCGCTTCGGCAGCGTCAGGAGTCGCTGATCGCCGAGCGCGCTACCCTGCTCCAGAAGAACGAGCAAGTACGCGGCAAGGTCGAAGCGATGATCGGGCGGCTCAAGGCCATGGAACAGGCTTGACGATGAGCGACAACATCGCGCACGTCACCATCAAGATCCTCGAGAAGGAGTACCACGTGGCGTGCCCGGCGGACGAGCGCAACGACCTCCTCGCCTCCGCCGACCTGCTGAACCGCAAGATGCGCGAGATCCGCGACAGCGGCAAGGTAGTGGGGCTCGACCGGGTGGCCGTCATGGCGGCGCTCAATCTGGCGAACGAGCTCCTCAAGATCCAGGGGCAAGACGAAGAGCTGCAGAACATCGTGAGCCTGAGGATCCGCGCCATGCGCGAGCGGCTCGACTCCGCGCTCGGGCCCGCCAAGCAGCTCAATCTATAATGGTCTCGGTGCTCCCTGCGGTGCGCGACGCGGGACGATAGTCTTTCGGACCCTAAATCATGCGTTTGGGGTTATGCTCTGTCGGTGGCGTTGAGCAGATCCGGTTCGACCGGGAAGCCTGCAACCACCACGGCCTACCCCACCTGTTGCTCCGGTTCGAGAGCAACGGTCCGTGACGGCACAGGCGGGGAGCACCTCTACTACTGACGCCCGCGGCACGGGGGCCGCGGCAAGCTCCGACATCCGCGCAGAACGCCAACGCCTGCGCCGACGCATCCGCGCCGAGCGCCGGGCGATTCCCCCCGAGCGCCGCGCCGCCGCCGATCGCGCGATCGTGCGGCACATCCTGAACCTCCCCGCCTACCGCCGGGCTCGCCGGGTGGCGGTGTTTCTCGCCTTCGACGGCGAGCCGTCGCTCGATGCGTTGATCGGTGCGGCCATGCGGCAGGGCAAGAAGGTTTACGTGCCCGTGCTGCACGGCATGAGCATGCACTTCGCGCCCCTCGAGCGGGGGGCCGCCCTCGCCCGCAATTTCTTCGGCATCCTCGAGCCGCCGGCGGGCGCCCGGCCGATCGACCCCCGCCGGCTCGATCTCGTGCTGACCCCGCTGGTGGCGTTCGACTCGAAAGGCGTGCGGATCGGCGTCGGGCGGGGATACTACGACCGCTGCTTCGCGTTCCTGCGTGGCCGCGACCACTGGTTCCGCCCCAAGCTGCTCGGCGTCGCCTATGAGCTGCAGCACGTGCCCTCCCTCGAGCGGCAGAGCTGGGACGTGCCGCTGTGGGCGGCGGTCACCGAGGCGGGCGTGCGCAAGTTCGCGCCGGAGGCGGAGCGATGAGCTACTGGCTCATGAAGTCGGAGCCCGGCACGTTCAGCGTGGACGATTTGGCCAGGAGCCCCGGTAAGAGAACCCACTGGGACGGCGTGCGCAACTTTCAGGCGCGCAATTTCATGCGCGACCGCATGCGGCGCGGCGACCGCGCCTTCTTCTATCACTCGAGCTGCCCCGAGCCGGGCATCTACGGCATCGTGGAGATCGTGCGCGAGGCGTATCCGGACCCCACGCAGTTCGACCCTCGCGACGACCACTACGACCCGGCGAGCTCGCCCGATGCGCCCCGCTGGTACATGGTGGACGTGAAGCTCGTGCGCAAGGTCGATCCGCCGATCCTGCTCGCCGATCTCAGGCGGCACGAGAAGGGCGCGCTCGCCGACATGCTGCTGCTCAAGCGCGGGAATCGCCTGTCGATCACGCCGGTGACGGAGGACGAGTGGAACTTCATCCTCGGCCTCGAGCGGGATCGCGAGTGACCGCGAGCGGCCGTTTTCTCGGCGCTCACGCGATGCAGAACGTGCGTGCGATCACATTTCGCGGTCGCGATGCGGCGACATGCATGCGCAAATTTCGATAACACGCTGGAAATTTTGATTCTTTTATATATACTCAGCGCGGTTCATCCGACAACGGAGACTACCCATGGCATCTGTGAAGAAGACCTCGGTGAAGAAGGCGTCGACCAAACGCAAGAAGGTGCGACGCAAGGCGGCGAAGAAGCCGGCCGCGAAGAAGAAGAGCGCCAAGCGCAAGACGAAGAAGAAGGCTGGCAAGAAGCGCGGCAAGAAGAAGGCGAAAAAGGCCGCCCGGAAGAAAGCCTAAAGCTTTCAGTTCTTTACCGAGCCGCTTCTTGGCTCACAACAAGTGCAGTGCCCGCGCCCTCGCGGGCACTCTCTTTTCTGGACCTCTCGCACTCGTTCCCCGCAGATGAGTAAGGACGCGCACAAGCGGCTCGCCGCGGAAGCGGCAACCTCGTACATCAAAGACGGCATCGTGCTCGGGGTCGGCACCGGCAGCACGGTGGAGTTCTTCATCGATGCGCTGCCCCCGCACGCGAGCAGGCTCACGGCGGTGGTGTCGAGCTCGGAGCGCACGACGGCGCGGCTGCGGGCGCTCGGGATCCCCGTCAGCGAGCTCTCCGACGTCGGCGACATCGACCTCTACGTGGACGGCGCCGACGAGGCCACCAAACGGCTGGAGCTCATCAAGGGCGGCGGCGGCGCGCTGACCCGCGAGAAGATCCTGGCGGCCGCCTCCCGCAAGTTCGTCTGCGTGGTGGACGAGTCGAAGCTGGTCGGCGTGCTCGGCAAGTTCCCCCTGCCGATCGAGGTGATCCCGATGGCCGTGAGCTACGTCTCCCGGCAGATGATGAAAGCGGGCGGCCAGCCGATCCTGCGCGACGGGTTCGTCACGGACAACGGCAACGTCATCATCGACGTGCACAACCTGCAGATCTCGAACCCGCTCGAGCTCGAGACCCGCTTCAATCAGATTCCGGGCGTCGTCACCGTCGGCATCTTCGCGCACCGACCGGCCGACGTGCTGCTCGTCGGCGGCCCAAAAGGCGTCCGAGAGCTCGTCTAGCGCGCAGTCTTCAGCGTCACCGCAGGCGGCGCGGCTCGCATGTGCCCCGTCCAGCACCGCCGTGAATACTTCCCTGTAGGCTCGCGCGCGCACATCCCTGTGCGCGAGCGTGCTGGAAGGGGCACATGCGATCCACGCCGCGAGACGTCCGCGCGGATTTTGACGTCGAGAAGATCGCAGCTCGGCGCGTCATCGCGTCGGGCATGCGTCGCTGCAGATCGCGGCATGGCGCCCCGTCGCGAGCGCGTGCGGCCCTGAAGATCGTGGCTCCACACCGCGCCACGAGTGTGGGCGGCGCTGAAGAGCGCGGTTCGACCCGTCGTTGCGGGAGCGTGTGCGCTGGATCGCGCGTGGAGAGGGGGAGAGGGGTGGCTGGGGGACCAGGATTCGAACCTGGGTTCTCGGAGTCAGAGTCCGATGTCCTACCGCTGGACGATCCCCCAACCGGTGGCCGGCACCGACGCCGGCCGGCTGAAAGCTTATCCTAGCGCTTCGAGTACTGGGTGGCGCGCCGGGCCTTCCGCAGGCCGACCTTCTTGCGCTCCACCTCGCGCGCGTCGCGCGTGACGAAGCCCGCCCGCCGCAGCGGCTGCCGCAGCGTCTCGTCGTACGCCATCAGCGCCCGTGTGATGCCGTGGCGGATGGCGCCGGCCTGGCCGGTGATGCCGCCGCCGCGCACCGTGACCTGCACGTCGAAGCGGTTCTGCAGCTGCGTGACCTCGAGCGGCTGGCGCACGATCATGCGCGCGGTCTCGCGGCCGAAGAACAGGTCGAGCGGCCGGCCGTTCACGGTGATCTCGCCATTGCCGGGCCTCAGGAACACCCGAGCCGACGCCGTCTTGCGCCGACCCGTGCCGTAACCGGAATACGTGGTCGCCATCGTCTCAGAGCTCCAACACGGCCGGCTGCTGCGCCTGGTGCGGGTGATCGGGGCCGCGCACCACCTTGAGCTTCTGCAGCATGCGCCGTCCCAGCGGGGTGCGGGGCAGCATGCCCTTGACCGCCAACTCGAGGGCCCGCTCGGGCGCCCGCTGCAGGAGCTTCTCGAGGGACTCGGTCTTCATGTTGCCGATGTACCCCGTGTGCCGGTAGTACATTTTATCCTTGAGCTTGCGGCCCGTGACGCGGATCTTCTCGGCGTTCACCACGACGATGTAATCGCCGGTATCGACGTGCGGCGTGTAGACGGGCTTGTGCTTGCCGCGGAGCCGCTTGGCGATCTCCGCCGCGAGTCGGCCGAGCGTCTTGCCGTCCGCGTCCACGACGTACCAGTCGCGACGAACCGTCTCGGCTTTGGCTGCAAACGTTTTCATGAGTTTGTCGGATTCGTGCCGCCCGGGGGGCCGGCTAAAGAGGCGGAATAGTATAGACCACCGTCCCCCCACGCAAGCGAAGGCCGGGACTCGAAATGCCCCACCGCTATAATCGCCGGCATGCGGCGGCTCTCCCGGCAAGATTACCTGATCAGCGCGATCGACCAGGGTCTGCGCTCGCTCGCGGCGGACCCGCCCCCTGCCGAGCCCTCACCTGCCGGAGACCTGCCCGAGGCCGCGCTCGCGCCGCACGAGGTCCGGGCGAGCCGCGCCCTGATGCGCGTAAACCACGCCGGGGAGCTCGCGGCGCAAGCCCTCTATGCGGGGCAGGCGCTGCTCGCCCGCTCGGAGCGTACCCGCGAGCACCTCGCCTCGGCGGCCGCCGAGGAGCGCGCGCATCTGGCCTGGTGCGCCACGCGCCTGCGCGAGCTCGGCGGGCGACCGAGCCTGCTCGCACCGTTTTGGTACGGCGGCAGCCTCGCCATCGGCTGCGCGGCGGGGCTGTTCGGCGATCGGGCGAGCCTCGGCTTCATCGAGGAGACGGAACGCCAGGTCGAGGCGCATCTCAACGATCATCTCGCCCGGCTGCCCCCCGCGGATACGAAGAGCGCCGCCATCCTGCGCCGCATGGCCACCGACGAGCGTCATCACGGCACCATGGCGAAGCTCGCCGGCGGCACGCGCCCGCCCGAGCCCGTGCGCAAGCTCATGTCGCTCGGAGGCGGCGTGCTGCGGAAAGTCGCTTTCTTCTTGTGAAGCTCGTCACAACCGGAGAAGGTTGTCCCTTGCGACTTTGCGGGGAATTGATTAAATACGGCATTAAGTCAAAACGCTACCCTGAACGGGTCTCATCTCCCAGCGGAGTTCAACGATGGAAGAAGGCTTGCGGCCCTTGAGCGACGTCCCCGCGATCAACCGCTTCTTGAGCTATTGCCGCGTTCGAACGGTTCCAGCCAAGACGGTGATGATCCACGCCGGAGATGTGCCCGACGTGCTCTATTACATCGTCGACGGCTCGGTCGAAGTGATGATCGAGGACGAAGACGGCAACGAGATGGTGCTCGCCTATCTCAACAAAGGCCAGTTCTTTGGTGAGATGGGATTGTTCTACGAGCAGCCGGCTCGCAGCGCCTGGGTGCGCACGCGCGGCGAGAGCGAGATCGCGGAGATGACCTATCCGCGCTTCCGACAGCTCGCCGCCGAAAGCCCGGGCCTCATCTTCGAGCTCGCCACCCAGCTCGCCACGCGGCTCCACCGCACCAACCGCAAGCTCGGCGACCTCGCCTTCGTGGACGTGACGGGCCGCGTGGCGCACGCGATCATGGACCTCTGCCGCGAGCCCGACGCCATGACGCACCCCGAGGGCATGCAGATCAAGGTGTCCCGGCAGGAGCTGTCGCGCCTCGTGGGTTGCTCGCGCGAGATGGCCGGGCGCGTGCTCAAGGTGCTCGAGGACCAGGGCCTCGTGCGCGCGAGCGGCAAGACCATCGTCGTCTTCAACGCCCGCCGCGAGCCTCCGAAGGCGCGGGCCGAAAGCCCGCTGCGCCGCGCGGCGGCGGCATCGTCCGGACGCAGCGCGGGCTGAAGCGCGGCGCCGCGAAGAGTCGCGGCTCGAAAGCCGCTCCCATCGGCCATCGAACGAAGCCTGTGGGAGCGGCTTTCCAGCCGCGATTCTTTTTCGCTGCCATGAACATCGAGGCGGGGAAGCAACGGTCCGCAGCGCCTTGGCTGCCCTGCACCCCTACCGCAAGCCGCGCGCGGCCTTGATGCGCTCGTACGCCGCGCGGATCTCGTGCGTCTTCTGCGCGGCCACGCCGGCCATCGTGGGCGGCAGTCCCCGCGCCACGAGCTTGTCCGGATGATGCTGGCTCATGAGCCGCCGGTACGCCTTCTTGACTTCCTCGTCGGGCGCGGACGGCGCCACGCCGAGCACGCCGTAAGCCGCCTCGATCTCGCGCTCCGCGTCGGGCTTCAGTGACGCGCGCAGACGCTCCGCGCGTAGCAGCGCCTCCATCTGCGCGAGCTCCACGCGTCCCACGCCGAGCGCGCTCGCGATCTGCCAGAGCATCCGGCGTTTCTCGCTGGTCACCTCGCCCACACCGAGGGCGGCCTGCATCTGGATCTCCACGAACGCACGCGCGAGGTCGTGCCGATCCCCGAGCTTCGCCGCGAGCAGCGCGAGCCGCTCGGACAACGGATAGCGCGGATCCTTGCCGCGGGTGAAGTGATCGATGGCGGCGCGCACCTGCTCGGGCGAGAGCTCCATCGCGTGCATGATGCGGCGCGCTTCGCGTATTTCTTCCTCCGACACGCGGCCGTCGGCCTTCGCCACGTGTCCCATCGTCTCGAACGCCACCGCGAAGAACAGCCGGCTGATCTCCGCGGGCGCACCCTCGAAGCCGCCGCTACCCGCGACGCGCCGGCTCGCGCTCTGGTCGAGCTGGTGGCCGAGCAGCACGCCCAGCAGGGATCCGAGCGGCCCGGCCGCGGCGAATCCCAGCACGCCGCCGATGGCTTTGCCGAACCAGCGAGTCATGGAGCACGGGGGACGACGATCAGCACGATGCGCTCCCTTCGGTTCGAAGTTGCCGACGGCCGGCCGGTAGGTCCATCATTCCGCCTTTCCGCTTTGGCTACCGCGACATGACGGGCTCCACGACGCCGCTCTTCGAGTCGAGACTTCAGGGCCTCGAGCTCGTGGCGCGCGGCAAAGTGCGCGACATCTACCGGGTGGACTCGGAACGCCTCCTGATCGTCGCCACGGATCGTATCTCAGCCTTCGACGTGGTGCTACCCGACCCCATCCCGGGCAAGGGCATCGTGCTCACGAAGATCTCGAGCTTCTGGTTCCGCAAGCTCGGCCACGTCGTGAAGAACCATCTCACCGACATCCATCCGTTCGACGTGGTCACCGACGAGCGCGATCGGGAGGTGGTACGCGACCGCGCGGTGGTCGTGCGCAACCTCAAGCCGCTCCCCATCGAGGCCGTGGTCCGCGGCTACCTGATCGGCTCGGGCTGGAAGGACTACTGCGCCACGGGCCGCGTGTCGGGCGTGGAGCTGCCGTCCGGGCTCGAGCTCGCCGAGCAGCTGCGCGAGCCGATCTTCACGCCGAGCACGAAGGCGCCGCCGGGATCGCACGACGAGAACATTCCCGTCACGGCGGTGCGCAATCTCATCGGACCCGAGCTCGCCGAGCGGGTGGAGGCGGCTTCCCTCCGCCTCTACACGGAGGCCACCGAGTACGCGAAAGGCCGGGGCATCATCATCGCCGACACGAAGTTCGAGTTCGGTCTCGACGAGCGGGGCGAGCTCACGCTCATCGACGAGCTGCTGACGCCCGACTCCTCCCGTTTCTGGCCGGCCGCGACGTACCGCCCCGGCGCGTCGCCGCCGAGCTTCGACAAGCAGTACGTGCGCGACTACCTCGAGACGCTCGACTGGAACAAGACGGCGCCGGGCCCCCGCCTGCCGCCGGTGGTGATCGAGCGCACGCGCGAGAAATATCTCGAGGTGCTGCGCTTGCTCACGGGCGAGAGCGGCTGACCCAGGGCGGCCGAAGCGGCGGCGGAGCGACCGATGGAGTGGCTCGACCGGCGCGTTCAACGGTGGCTCTGGGACGATCCGCGCGTCGCCAGCGGCGCGCCCTGGTGGATCAAGCTCGCGCGCCTCGCCTATGCGTTGCTCCGCGACCTGGCGGCCGGCGACCTGTCGCTGCGGGCCATGAGCCTCGTCTACACCACGATGCTCGCCGTAGTGCCGCTCCTCGCGTTCAGCTTCTCGGTGCTGAAGGGGCTCGGGTTCCATCGTGAGCTGGAGCCGATCATCCTGCGGTTCCTCGAGCCGATCGGCCCGGAGGCCGAGGAGGTGACGGCGCGCGTCATCGGCTTCGTCGACAACATGAGCGGCTCGACGCTCGCTGGCGTGAGCATCGTGCTGCTGATCCTCTCCGCGCTCTCGATGGCGCAGAAGGTCGAGGCCAGCTTCAACTTCGTGTGGCGCGTGGACCGGCCGAGGAGCATCGGCCGGCGTCTGTCGGAGTACATCAGCGTGATGCTGATCGGTCCCGTGATCATGAGCCTCGCGATGGGGTTCACGGCCACGCTCTCGAGCCGCGCCGCCGTGAGCCGCCTGGCGCAGGCGGGGCCGTTCGGCGAATGGGTGGCGTCGCTGTCGGGGCTGCTGCCGTACCTGCTGATCGTCGCCGCGTTCACGTTCCTGTATCTGTTCGTGCCGAACACGCGCGTGCGCGTGCTGCCGGCCGCCGTCGGCGGCCTGGTGGCGGGCATCACCTGGGTGACGGGCGGCGCGCTGTTCACGCGCTTCGTCGTGGCCGCGAGCCGCTACGAGACGATCTACTCGGGCTTCGCGATCGTGATCGTGGCCATGCTCTGGCTGTATCTGTCATGGCTGATCCTGCTGTTCGGAGCGCAGCTCACGTTCTACCTGCAGAACCCGGAGTACATGCGGCTCGGCCGGCGCACCGGGCCGCTCACCAATAGCCTGCGCGAGCGGCTCGCGCTCGCGACGATGCTGCTCGTGGGCCACGACTTCGAGGAACCGGCGCACGGTTGGCGCGAGGAGAGCCTGGCGGCGCGGCTGCGCATCCCGCAGCACTACCTGCAGCAGGTGGTGGGCGCGCTCGCGGACGCGGGGCTCATCGCGCACACGGATCACGGCCGGCTCGTGCCCGCGCGCGATCCGCGGCGCATCCCCGTCGCGGCCATCCTGGACGCCGTGCGCGCGCCCGACCGCGGCGCATACGGCACCGTGGACCACGGCTGGACCGAATCGGTGCAAGTGCTGGCCGACCGCATCGATCGCGCGGTGCGCGACGCCGTCGGCCCACAGTCGCTCGCCGATCTCCTCGACGCCGAGCGCGCAGCACCCGACGAGCCCGCGCGCGACGAACGCCGCCGCGCCTCGTGAGGCTGCATGACAGCCAGGTGGGAGCGGCTTTCCAGCCGCGATCTTCAGAAGGCAGCAACCCGCGCTGACGCTTCGCGGCGTGGATCGCATGTGCCCCTTCCAGCACGCTCGCGCACAGAGATGTGCGCGCGCGAGGCTACAGGGAAGTATCCACGCCGGTGCTGGACGGGGCACATGCGAGCCGCGCCGCCTGCGATGACGCAAGAATCGCGGCTAGAAAGCCGCTCCCACCTGGCTGACACGTCGCGGGTGGAACGGCGCGCCGCCTGCAGCGCGCCTACTGGCCGGCGACGGTGAGCGCGTCGATCAGGACCGAGCCGCAGCGGATGCCGCCGCGGATGTCGACGTCGGAGCCGATCGCCTGAATGCGCGCGAACATCTCCCGCAGGTTGCCGGCCACGGTGACCTCGTTCACCGCGTGCACGATGGCGCCGCGCTCCACCCAGAACCCGGCGGCGCCCCGGGAGTAATCGCCCGTGACGATGTTCACGCCCTGGCCGAGCAGCTCGCCCACGACGAACGCCCGGTCGCAGCCTGCGATGAGCTCCTCGAGCGGGCCGGCCGTCGGCCGCACGATCAGATTGTGCGCGCCGCCCGCGTTGCCGGTGGTCTCGAGCCCGAGCCGGCGCGCCGAGTAGCTCGACAGCACGTAGCCCTCGAGCACGCCGCGGCGCACGAGGTCGCGCCGCTTCGTAGCCACGCCCTCGCCGTCGAACGGCGCGCTCGCCAGCGCCCGGCGGAGGTGCGGGTCCTCCTCGATGTCGACGAACTCGGGGAATATGCGCTCACCGCGCGCGCCGAGCAGGAACGACGCGCGCCGATACTGCGCCGTGCCGCGGATCGCGGCCACGAGGTGGCCGAAGAGCCCGCGCGCGAGCTCCGCCGGATAGATCACCGGCACGGTCTGCGTCTTGATCTGCCGCGCACCGAGGCGGGCGAGCGCGCGCTTCGCGGCCTGCTCGCCCACGGCCTCGGGCGTCTCGAGCGCCTCGGGCTCCCTGCTCACGGTGTACCAGTAGTCGCGCTCGAGCGAGCCGTCCTTCGCGACGACGCTCACGCTGATCGAATGGGAGCTCGTCGGATAGCCGCCGACGAAGCCGTGCGAGTTGGCGTAGGCGCGATGGCCGCCGCCCGTCGAGACCGTGGCGCCTTCGGAGTTCTCGATGCGAGGATCGTACGCGCGGGCGGCGCTCTCCGCGCGCAGCGCGAGCTCGGCCGCTCGGTCGACGTCGAGCTCCCAGGGAAAGTAGAGCTCGAGGTCCGGCGGATCCACGGCCATGAGCCGCGCATCCGCGAGGCCCGCGTACTCGTCGGGCGCGGTGAAGCTCGCGATGGAGAGCGCCTTCCGGACCGTGGCCTCGACGCTCGCGGGCGAGAAGTCGCTGGTGCTCGCGCTGCCCTTCTGCTTGCCTCGATACACCGTGACGGCGAGCCCGCGGTCGCGCTGGCGCTCCACCGACTCGATGTCCCCCATCCGCACGGTCACGGACAAGCCTTCGTCGTGGCTCGCGCCCGCTTCCGCCTGGTCCGCGCCGTTGCGCCGCGCGAGCTCCACGGCGTGAGCGGCGAGCGCCGCGAGCGATTCGCGAAGAGCGGGCAGATCCATGTCTCGTTTCGGGCTCGAGGAGGGGGGAACTCAATTCTAACTGCTGTACAATGCTCCGATGAAACCATTGGTAGGCGTCATCATGGGGTCGGTTTCCGACTGGTCCACGATGCGCCATGCGGCCGAAATCCTCGAGAAGCTGGCGATCCCGCACGAGGTGCGGGTCGTTTCCGCGCACCGCACGCCGGACCTCCTGTTCGAGTACGCATCGACGGCCGTCGACCGAGGTCTCGAGGTGATCATCGCGGCGGCGGGCGGGGCGGCGCACCTGCCCGGCATGACGGCGGCCAAGACCCGCCTGCCCGTGCTGGGCGTGCCGATCCGCTCGCGCGCGCTCAACGGCCTCGACTCGCTGCTCTCCATGGTGCAGATGCCGCGCGGCGTTCCGGTCGGAACGCTCGCGATCGGGCGCGCGGGCGCCGTGAACGCCGCGCTGCTCGCCGCGGCCGTCCTCGCCAACAAGCACCCGCGCGTCGCGACGGCGCTCGAGGAGTTCCGCGCCGAGCAGACGGCGGCGGTGCTCGAGCGGCCAGACCCCCGCGAAGAGGATTGAGCGCACCGTTCAAGACGATCGGCGTGATCGGCGGCGGCCAGCTCGGCCGCATGCTCGCGCTCGCGGGTTATCCGCTGGGGCTGCGCTGCGTGCTGCTCGACCCGGCCCCCGATTCACCGGCCGGGCAAGTGGCCGACGTCATCACCGCGCCGCTCGACGACCCGGCGGCGCTCGAGCAGCTGGCGGCGGCCGCCGATGTCGTCACCATCGAGATCGAGAACGTGTCCGTGCAGCGCCTCGAATGGCTGCAGGGCATCGTCCCCGTCCATCCCCCGCCCGCCGCGGTGGCCGCGGCGCAGGATCGGCTGCTCGAGAAGCAGCTCTTCCGCTCGCTCGGCATCCCCACGGCCCCGTTCGTGGCGGTGGACTCCGCGAGCGATCTCGAGCCCGCGGCCCGTGCGCTCGGCTGGCCGGTGGTCCTCAAGCTCAGGCGCCTCGGTTACGACGGCCGCGGGCAGCGCATAGTCCGCGACGCCGAGGCGCTCGCGGCCGCGTGGCGCGAGCTCGGCGAGCGCCCGTGCATCGCGGAAGGGTGGGTTCGGTTCGAGCGGGAGCTGTCACTGGTCGCCGTCCGCGGGGCGGACGGCGCGCTCGCCTTCTACCCGCTCGCCGAGAACGTGCATCGCGATGGAATTTTGCGCACGACCGTCGCCCCCTATGCCGACGGCGCGCTGCAGCGCAGCGCCGAGCGCTACCTCGCGGCGATCCTCGAGCGCTTCGACTACCGGGGCGTGCTGACGGTCGAGTTCTTCCACACGGGGGACCGGCTCGTGGCCAACGAGATGGCGCCCCGAGTCCACAACTCGGGCCACTGGACCATCGAGGGAGCGGAAACCAGCCAGTTCGCCAATCACCTGCGGGCCGTGGCGGGTTGGCCGCTCGGCTCCACGGCGCCGCGGGGCCACGCCGCGATGATCAACCTGCTCGGGCGCGTGCCCCCGCCCGAGCGCCTGCTCGCCGTCCCGGGCGCCCACCTGCACGCCTACGGCAAGTCCCCGCGGGCCAACCGCAAGGTGGGCCATTGCACTCTGGTGGACGCGGATCGGGACCGGCTGCTCGCCCGCTTCCGCGCCTTGCAGGCCCTGGTCGAGGCCGAGACTTGACGCCGATCCTCGAAAGGCCGATCCCTTTGGGTTAGGCTTCGCCCCTACACAGAAGGCCGGCCACCATGTACTGCGAGCTGTTCGGATTGAGAGAGCCGCCGTTCCGGCTCACGCCGGATCCGCAGTTCCTGTTCGCCAGCAAGCAGCACGCCCGCGCCAAGGCCTACATGGAGTCCACCATCTGGCTGGCCGACGGCTTCGTCGTCATCACCGGCGACATCGGCTCCGGCAAGACCACCCTCATCGAGAGCTTCCTGTCGGAGCTGCCGCCGGACATCGTGCTCGCGCACATCAGCCAGACGCAGCTCTCGCCCGTCGAGTTCCTCCAGGCCGTGCTGGTCGAGTTCGGCTTCAAGCCGTTCCGCAAGCGCAAGGTCGAGCTGCTCGCCATGCTGAAGGACTTCATGGTGGAGCAGTACGCGGCGGGCAAGAAGATCCTGCTCGTCATCGACGAGGCGCAGAACCTCTCGCGCAAAGTGCTCGAGGAAGTGCGCCTGCTGTCCGGGCTCGAGGCGCAGAAGGAGAAGCTGCTGCGCATCATCTTCGCCGGCCAGCCGGAGCTCGCCCACAAGCTCGACTCGCCGCGGCTCGAGCAGCTCACGCAGCGCGTGCGGCTGCGCTTCCACCTCGGCGCGCTGTCGAAGCGCGAGACGCACGAATACATCGCTCACCGCCTCGAGGTGGCGGGCGCGAACGGCCGCAAGATCTTCGACGAGGCGGCCTGCGACATGGTGTTCCGCTACGCGGGCGGCGTGCCGCGGCTCATCAACATCCTCTGCGACACGGCCATGCTGTGCGCCTTCGCCGAGGAGAAGAACTACGTGGACGAGGCGCTCGTGAAGGCCGCGGTGGAGGAGCTCCAGTGGGTGGAGTTCGCCGAGCGCATGCGGGAGCGCGAGCGCCGGCTGGATGCCACGGGCGAGTACGACACGAACGACCGCGCGCTGGCCCGCTTCGAGGTGCTGCTCGGCGGCCAGTTCGTCACGGAGTTCCGGGTGACGGCGGGCCGCGCGATCATCGGGCGCACGCCGGACAACGACTTGCAGCTCCGCAGCAAGTTCATCTCTCGCCATCACGCGCAGATCATCTCCACGCACTCGCAGTCGGTCATCGAGGACCTGAACAGCACCAACGGCGTGATCGTGCGCTCGCGCCGCGTGAAGCGGCACGAGCTCGCGGACGGCGACACGATCCAGCTCGGCGAGCACCGCCTCGTCTATCACGACCTCCGCGGCGCGCTCGACGACGACACGGACCGGCGCCGACGCCCGTTCGCGGAGCTCGACGACGAGGACGACCTGGACGACGAAGACGAGGAGCTCGAGAGCCCGAGCGATCTCGACGAGAGCGACGCGGAAGAGGAGGGTTACGACGACGACACCGAGGAGGAGGAAGCGTCGAACGAGGCCTTCAAGACTTCGTAGGCGCGCCCCGCCCGGCGCGACCCGTCCGTCAATCCGCGTCGTCGAAGCGCTTGCGGCTGCGGCTCGCGCGATGACCGTGCCGCTTGAGCCACAGCATCACCCCGATCACGATGCTCGCGAGCCCGATGACGAGGTAGATGTCCTGCCGGTAGCCGCTCGCCCGCCACGCGGCGCCGACCGCCAGGAGGCCGAAGCCGATATAGGAAAGCGGCACGGCCTCGTACACCGGCTTGGCAAGCCACATTCGCATGTCTCAGGGCCGCGGCTTCTTCGGCAGACGGCCTTGCGCCTGCAGCATGTGCCGCAGCAGCGACGGCTCCCAGGCATCGATCTCGAGCTTGGCGCGGTCTTCCCGCGTGAGCGCGCGCAGCGCCGTGTCCTCCGTTTCGAACGCCTCCGCGCGTTCCCGTTGTGCCAGACGTCGTCGCTTCGCTGCCATGCCGAACGCAGGTCCGATCACTTGTCGCGCATGAAGAGCAGCAGCAACCGCGTCAGGAGCGAGCCTCGCAGGCCGTCCACGTCGAGGTCCGGCTCGCGTTGCAGCTGCCCCACGAGCTGCTCCTCGCCCGTCTCCAGCAGCGGCCGTTTGAAATCGGCTTCGGTGATCGTCGTTTCGAAGTTCATTCGCGCGTGCCGGCGGAGTGTTACCCGCAGCGTACGCGCGCGCCTCGACGCGCGCAGTGATGCCAATCACAAGGGAGCGGCCGAAGGTTTGACGTAAGATCGCCGCGTCGGCAAACGGGGCGGCGCGGTTGGTTACGCCTGCGTGCCGCCCACGGTGAGCGAATCGATGCGCAGCGTGGGCTGCCCCACGCCCACGGGCACGGACTGGCCCTCCTTGCCGCAAGTGCCGACGCCGCCGTCGAGCTGCAGGTCGTTGCCGACCATCGACACGCGCGTCAGCACCTCCGGCCCGCTGCCGATGAGCATGGCGCCCTTCACCGGCACGGTCTTCTTGCCGCGCTCGATCAGATACGCCTCCGACGCCGCGAACACGAATTTTCCGGAGGTGATGTCCACCTGCCCGCCGCCGAAGTTGGGCGCGTACAGCCCCTTGTCGACGGAAGCGATGATCTCCTCGGGATCGTACTTGCCGGGCAGCATGTAGGTGTTGGTCATGCGCGGCATGGGCACGTGGGCATACGACTCGCGCCGGCCGTTGCCGGTGGACGCGCTCTTCATGAGCCGCGCGTTCAGCTTGTCCTGCATGTAGCCCTTGAGGACGCCGCCCTCGATGAGCACGGTGCGCTGCGTGGGCGTGCCCTCGTCGTCCACGTTGAGCGAGCCGCGCCGTCCCGCGAGCGTGCCGTCGTCCACCACGGTGCACTGCTCGGTGGCCACCCGCTCGCCGATGCGGCCGGAGAACGCGGATGTGCCCTTGCGGTTGAAGTCGCCCTCGAGGCCGTGGCCGATGGCCTCGTGCAGCAGGATCCCGGGCCAGCCGGAGCCGAGCACGACCGGCATGTTGCCCGCCGGCGCGGGCACGGCCTCGAGGTTCACGGCCGCCTGCCGCACCGCTTCCTGGGCGAGCTGCCGCGGGCGGTCCGAGGCCGTGAGCAGGGCGTAATCCGCCCGGCCGCCCCCGCCCGCATAACCCTGCTCGCGCCGCCCGCCGTCCTCCATGATGACGGAGACGTTGAGCCGCACGAGCGGCCGCACGTCCGCGGCGAGCGTGCCGTCGGAGCCGCGCACGAGCACGATGTCGTAGACCCCCGCGAGGCTCGCGACGACCTGCACGATGCGCGGGTCGAGCGAGCGCACGTAGCGATCGAGATCGGCGAGCAGACGCACCTTCTCGAGGTCGTCCAGGCTCGAGAGCGGATCCACCGGCCCGTAGAGGTCGCGGGCCGCTGCCCGGCGCGCCACGCGGTGCCGGCCTTCTCCCTGCGTGCGCGCGATGCCGCGCGCCGCCTCCACGGCGTCGAGCAGCGACGCCGGGTCGAGCTGATCGGCGTAGGCGAAACCGGTCTTCTCGCCGCTCACGCAGCGCACGCCGACGCCCTGATCGATGCTGTACACGCCGTCCTTGACGATGCCGTCCTCCACCGTCCACGTCTCGTGCCGCGTGTGCTGCACGTAGACGTCGGCGTAGTCGAGCTGCCGCGACAGCGCGGCGCCGATGGCGCGGTCGAGGGCCGCGAGGTCGAGGCCGGCGGGCGCCAGCACGACGTCCGTGGCGATGCGGAGCGGGTCCAATGCCGGCGCCGCCTCGGCGCCGCTTCGGCCTGCCGTTCGGGCCGCCTCGGCGGCCTGCTGCGGATGCGCTTGGATCATCACAACTCGCGTCGGTGCGTGAGCACCGGGAAGGTTTGGCGGATACGCTCGAGCTCGATCATATCGACATCGGCGCAGACGACGCCAGGCGCGCTTTCCCGCACCGCGAGCACCTCGCCCCACGGCCCCAGGATCATCGAGTGGCCGTACGTGAGCCGCCCGCCGTCGTGCTCGCCCCACTGGCCCGCCGCGACGACATAACACAGATTTTCGATCGCGCGCGCCTGCAATAGTGCCCGCCAATGCGCTTGCCCCGTGGGCACCGTGAACGCGGCCGGCACCGCGAGGATGTCCATGCCCAGCGCCCCGAGGCGGTGGAATAGCGCCGGAAACCGCAGGTCGTAGCAAACCGTGAGCCCCACGCGGCCGAAGGGCGTCGCGGCCGTCACCACGCGCATGCCGGGGATCGTGGTGGCCGACTCGCGATAGCTCTCGCTCTCCTTGCCGGGTATCGCCACGTCGAACAGGTGGATCTTGTCGTACTGGGCAGCGAGGCGCCCGTCCGGCCCGAAGAGCAGCGAGCGCGAGGCCGCGCGGCCGGGCTCCGCGCGGATCGGCACCGTGCCGCCCACGATCCAGAGCTTCAGCTCCTCCGCGGCCTGCGCCAGGAACCGTTGCGCGGGGCCGTCGCCCGGCGGCTCCGCCGCCGCGAGCCGATCCGAGTCCTGCGCGCCGAGAAAGGAGAAGTTTTCCGGCAACACGGCGAGCTTCGCCCCCGCCGCGGCCGCCTCCTCGAGCAACGCTCGGGCCGCGGCGAGGTTTCGCTCCACGTCGCGCGTGCTCGTCATCTGGATGGCCGCGATCTTGAATCGCGCCTCGGAAAGCGCGCCTGCCTCGTTGGTCATGACCGTCACCTTTCGCTGGGTTGCGCGAGCTGCCCCGCGAGCATCGCGGGCGGCAGCTCGGCGCAGATCTCGCCTCGCTCGAGCTGCTCCTGCGTGAGCCGCTCGACCTTGGGCGCCTGCCACGTGCCCGTCACGCAGTAGGAGGCGCGCCCGATGCCCTTCAAGGGCTCCTTGAAGATTCGCGTGAAGATCAGCAGCGCGGCCGCGACGGTCGGCCCGCCGATGAGGCCGCCCACCGTCGGCAGCATCTTGCCCGGCTCCGCCGTGACCACGGCCTGCTGACGGTAGTCGCGGTCCCGCAGCCCCGTGCGGCCCACGATGCCGATCTCGGCCACCGGCCCCGTGAGCAACAGGTTGTCCGTGTAGGCATTGCCGTCGATCAGCACGAAGTCGGCCGTGATGTCGTCGAACACCAGGCCGCGGTTGAACACGTCGCGGAAGTCTAGCGCGAGCCGCCGCGGCAGCGCGCTGATCGACATGAGCCCCACCACGCGGCCGGCGCCCGGCTCCACGTCCGTGAGGCTGCCCTTCTCCACCCGCAACGCCACGTCGCCGTGCACGTGATCCATCCAGGCGCCGTAGGGGCCGCCCTTCCAGTAGACGCTCGCCGTCGCCTCCGCCCGCTCCGCCTCGATGGCGGGATCGAAGCCGAGTTGCTCGAGCGTGGCCGCCACGTCGGTGGAGTTCAGCGACAGCGCGAAGCGCGTGGTGGCCTCGCCGTTCTCGTCCACGAGCCACGCGCCGCTGCCGGTGGCCGTGAAGCTCTCGCTCGAGCTCTCGAACGAGACGAGCCGCAGGCCCATCGGATCCGGCAGGATCTCCGCGTCGAGGCGCCCGAGCCGCCGGTTGCCCACGGCGAACTCGTCGCTCACGAGCTGCAGGCCCGGCAGCTCCCGCGGATCGAGCGGCGAGCCGCGCCCGGCCGCGTCGCCCGAGCGGGCCTGCGCGAGATACAGGCGCTCCATCACGGCCACGATGCGCGGCTGACGGTCGAGATCGGCCGGCACCAGGATCGTGCCGGCCACGGGCTCGCTGTCCACCTCGATCTGCCAGTCGCTCGTGCGGCGGCGCACCGAGACGCGGCTCGCACCGAGCTGCTGGCGGAAAGCGGTGAAATCGCCGATCTCGAGGTCCGCGCCCGCGAACAGGCGGGCCTCGAGCGGACTCTGCTCCCGTCCGCCGGCGCGGGCAGGCGCCCCGGCGTCGAGCAGCGCGAGCCACTGGTCGAGATCGAGCGACGGCAGGGTGCCGTCGATCGTGAGGCCCCGGTCGAAGCGCGGCATCGGCACGTCGCCGCCGAAGCGCACGGCGCCGCGCCGCAACGCGTATCCGCCTTCGTCCCGTCGCTCGAGCTCGAGCGCGAAGCGGCGCGCGGCGCCGAAGTGGCCGCTCGCCTCGAGCGCGTCGCCCCCGAGCACGAGATCCACCTGCACGTTGGTGGGCTCGGCGGGGCCTTTGGCGAACGGCGGCGGAAACTTGAGCGCGATGCCCGAAAGATTCGACCGCACGCTCACGAGCGTGGGCCGCGGCTCGCGCTCCACGGGGTTCGGGATCATGAGGCTCGCCTGCCAGGCGGTCTGCCCCGCGACCATGTCGGCGAACGGCAGATCGAGCGCGGCCGCGAGCGCCGCGGCCGTGACGTCGCCGCTCACCTCGAGGCGCGCGCGATAGCCCGGCGCCTCCGGCGGCACGACGCGCGCGGTGACCGGCCCGTCGAACAGCGTGCCCTCGATGCCTTCGCCGCTCAACGTGCCGTCCGCGAGGTGCAGCACGCCTTCGATGTCGGTGGCGTGCGGGGCGATGCCCTCGAGCGCGAGCTCGCCCGCGTGGATCGTGAGCGCGGCGTTCAGGTCGTAGGCCGCGAGGTTCTTGAGCGGCAGCCGCAGATCGAGCTGCACGTGGCCTTCGCCGCCGGGCGCGGCGAGCCGCGCGAAACCGGAGCCCAGATGCCGTTGGATCAGCGGCGTGCCCTGCAGGAACGCGAGCACCTGCGCCAGCTCGCCCGCGGTCGTGCCGCGCAGCGTGAGCACGCCCTCGCGCAGATCGGCGATCGCGACCTCGGCGTCGCTGCTGCGATTGCCGAGGATCCGGCCGCTGCCGCGGGCGAGGAAGCTCGCGTTGACGAACTCGACCGTGCCCGTGAGCTCCTCCGCGCGCGGCCAGTCGCGCACGTATTGCAGCACGCCGTCCTCGACCGGCACCGTCACGCGCAGCGCGCCGCCGCCCTCGGTGAACGGAAACGCCGCGAGGTCGCCGTAGAGCTCCACCGTGGCCCCGGGCGAGCGCCCGCCGGCGAGCGCGAGGTCGAGCCAGGCCACCACGGCCGGCGGCATCTTGGGCGCCGGCAGGTAGCGCTTGACGGCCGGCACGTCGAACGCGGACGTGCGCAGCTCGAGGTCGATGCGCGGCGACCCGCCGTCGAGGGGCAGCGTGAGCTCGAGCGACGAGCGCGTCGCGAAGTCGGGCGTCGTGACGACGAGGTCGTCGCTCACCACGCGCACGGCGTTCTGGCCTTCGCGCCACACGACGAGCCCCGTCACCTCGTCGAGCTCGAGCGGCGCGCGGAACAGCTCCGGCCACTCGAGCACGGCGTCGCGGGTGCGCAGATCCAGCCGGCCGCTGCGCGAGTCGGCGCGCAGCGCCGCCGACAACGAGCGCACGCCGGGCAGGCCGCCGGCCGCGGCCACGCTGCCGTTCTCCACCTCGCCCTGGATGGCGTACTCGTACGCGCCCGCCACGCCCACGGTGTCGTCGCGCCGCACGGTGAGCGCGAGCGCGCGCACGTCGCCGTGCGGCGCGAGCTCGCTCCAGCGCTGTGCGAGAGGCGACGACGCGGCGAGCGCGGTGAGCGGCGTGAAGTCCTCGAGCCGCAGGAAATCGCCGGACAACGTGAGCGACTGCCAGCCGGCGCCGCGGCCCACCTCGAGCACGAGGTCCGTCGGCGTCGGCCACGCCCGGCCCTGCCGCGTGACCTCCACGTCCGTGAGCGCGAGCCGCCAGCCGTCCGGCCGGCGCTGCCAGTCGCCGCCGAGCGCGAGCCGGTCGTAGCCGGCCGCGCCGTCGCCGCGGGCGAGCTCGACGCCGCGCAGCGCCGCCTCGCCCCTGCCCCCCACGAGCATGCCGGCGCGCCACTCGAGCTCGAGCGACACGTCGCCGCGCCCGGCCCGCGGCAGCGACAGCTCGCTCGGCAGCGAGCTCGCGAGCACGGCGAAGTCGAGCTCGCGCGCCTCGGCCGACACGCGCCAGTCGCCGCCGAGCGAGGAGTCGGCGGCGAGCGCGCCTTCCGCCTGGAGCCGCACGCGGCTCGCGAACTCGTCCGGCGGCCGGGCCACGACCTCCACGGCGAGCCGGCCCTGCTCGCGGCGCAGGCTCACGGTCACCCCTTCGAAGCGCCACGACAGGCCGCGGGCGCGGTCGAGGTACAGCACCTCGCTGTCGCGCACCACCACCTCCACGCTCGGCGGGATGTCGGGCGCCGCCCGGGCGGCCCCGTTGCCCTGCGGCGCGTCGAGCAGCCGGAAGCGGCCGTCCTCGTCGCGCACCACCGTGAGGCGCGTGCCCTCGAACGCGAGCCGCTTCACGCCGAGCTCGCGCCGGAGCAGCGCGAGCGGACGGAACACCACGCTCGCCTCCCGCGCCACGAGGAACGGCGCTTGCCGGCCGGAGGCGGCCACGGACGCCTCGTGCAGCGTGAGCTCCGGGCCCGCGAAGCTCAAACGCGCATCGAGCCGTTCGAAGTCGAGATCGACGCCGAGCGCCTCGCCGACCCACGCCTCGAGCTCGGCCTGATAGCTCGGCAGCTGCGCGACCAGCAGGCGGAACCCGCCGATGCCCACTGCGAGCAGGATGAGCAGCGCCCCCCCGGCGGCGAGGAGGGGCACGGCGAGCTTGCGGATGATCGGCGGCAACGCTCGCGGGCCTACATCAAGACGACGTCGAACTGATCGGGCGCATACATCCCTTCGCTTTGCAGGCGGATCGGCTTCCCCGTGAGCTCCTCGAGCTCCGCGATGCTCGCCGACTCCTCGTCGAGCAGACGCTCGATCACGTTGGGCCGCGCGAGCACGAGCAGCTCCTGGAAGTCGAACTGGCGGTGCTGTCGCAGGATCTCGCGGAAGATCTCGTGGCAGACCGTCTCGGGCGTCTTGACGAACCCGCGGCCCTCGCAGCTTGGACACGGCTGGCAGAGCACGTGTTCCAGGCTCTCGCGGTTGCGCTTGCGCGTCATCTCCACGAGCCCGAGCGGCGATACGCTCATGATCTGCGTCTTCGCGTGGTCGCTCGCGAGCCTCTGCGTGAGCGCCTGGAGCACCTGGTTACGGTGCTCCTCCTCGACCATGTCGATGAAGTCGATGATGATGATGCCGCCGAGATTGCGCAGCCGGAGCTGCCGCGCGATGGTGACGGCCGCCTCGAGGTTGGTGCGGAAGATCGTCTCCTCGAGATTGCGGTGACCGACGTAGGCGCCCGTGTTGACGTCGATCGTGGTCATCGCCTCCGTCTGGTCGAACACCACGTGGCCGCCGGACTTGAGCGGCACCTTGCGCTTGAGCGCGCGCTCGATCTCGTCCTCGATGCCGTAAAGATCGAAGATCGGAATGTTGTCCGTGTAGAGCTCGATCAGCGACGAGACGTGCGGGATGAAGCGATCGGCGAACTCCTTCACCTGGCGGTACACCGCCTCCGAGTCCACGCGAATGCGCTCCACGGCCGGGCTCAGCAGGTCGCGCAGCACGCGCAGCGGCAACGGCAGGTCCTCGTACACGAGCTCGCCGCCTTTCGCGCGGCGCGCGTTCTCCGCGATCGCCTGCCAGAGCTTCTGCAGGAAGATCAGGTCCGCGCGCAGCGCCTCGAGCGTGGCGCCCTCGGCCGCCGTGCGGACGATGTAGCCCGCGGGCACCTCGCAGCCGGCGGTGGCGGCCGCCTCCTCCACGAGAGCGCGCAGCCGCTCGCGCTCCGCCTCGTCCTCGATGCGGGCCGACACGCCCACGCCGCTCGAGTTCGGCAGCATGACGAGGTAGCGGGACGGGATCGTGATGTACGTCGTGAGCCGCGCGCCCTTGGTGCCGATCGGATCCTTGAGCACCTGCACGAGCAGCTCCTGGCCTTCGCGCACGACGTCGCGGATGTTGGGCTCGACGTCGCGCTCCGGCGCGTCCTCGTGCGGGTTGTGCGCGATGTCGGAGGCGTGCAGGAACGCCGTGCGTTCGAGCCCCACGTCCACGAACGCCGCCTGCATGCCGGGCAGCACGCGCGACACCCGCCCCTTGTAGATGTTGCTGATGAGACCGCGGCGGCTCGCCCGCTCGATGAGAATCTCCTGGAGCACACCGTTCTCGACGAGCGCGGCGCGCACTTCGCGCGGCGTGGCGTTGATCAGGATCTCCTCGCGTCTCACGCGTCGACCTCGGCCTCGAGGGCCGTCGGTATGCCGAACCGGCGCAGCAGCTCCGCCGTCTCGAACAGCGGCAGGCCCATGACGCCGGAGAAGCTGCCGGACAGGTGCTCGATGAACACGGCCGCGAGCCCCTGGATGGCGTAGCCGCCCGCCTTGTCGAGCGGCTCGCCGCTCGCGCAGTACGCGCGCCGCTCGCGCGGCGTGATGGTGCGCATGCGCACGTCGCTCACCGAGAGCCTGCTCTCCGCGCGGTCGCCGCGGCGCACGGCGACGGCCGTGAGCACGCGGTGGGTGCGCCCCGACAGCTCCGCGAGCATGGCTTCGGCCTCGCGCGCATCGGCGGGCTTGCCGAAGATCCGCTCGCCCAGCACGACGGCGGTGTCCGCCGCGAGCACCGTCGCCTCCGGGTCGCTCGCGGCCGCGGCCGCCTTCGCCAGCGCCAGGCGCACGACGTACTCGGCGGGCGTCTCCGTGCTCGCCCGCGTCTCGTCCACCGACGCGGGCCGCACCTCGAAGCGCACGCCGATCTGGCGCAGCAGCTCGCTGCGCCGGGGCGAAGCCGACGCCAGACAGACGAAATTCTTTCCCATTCAAGGCACTATAGCCCATTGATCGAAGGCCGGTGAAGGGAGCGTGCCACATTGTCGCGCTCCCGCCCGCGGCCCTCAGGGCCGGTGATAGGGATGCCGCTCGAGCAGCGACCACGCCCGATAGAGCGCCTCGGCGACGATGATCCGGGCGAGCCCGTGCGGCAGCGTGAGCGGCGACAGGCACCATTGCTCGGCGGCGCGCTCGAGGCAGCGCGGCGCGAGGCCGTCCGGTCCGCCGAGCAGGAAGCAGACGGGGGCGCCGAGCGTGCTCCAGGCCTCGAGCTTGCGGGCGAGATCGGCGGTGCTCCAGGGCGCGCCGCGCTCCGTCAGCGCCACCACGTGCGCGCCGTCGGGCACGGCCGCGAGCAGCCGCTCGCCCTCCTCGGCCACGGCCTGCGCGGCCGGCACGCCGCCCGTGCGCCGGGCGAGCTTCACCGCCTTGAGCTCGAGAACGAACCGTCCCCGCAAGCGGCTCGCGTATTCGCGGTAGCCGGCCGCGACCCAGTCGGGCTGCCGGTTCGACGCCGCGAGCAGCAAGAGCCGCATGGCGTGCTACTGCGCGACGGCTTCGTCGCGAGCGGAGATGTCCCAGAGCTTCTCGATGCCGTAAAAGTCGCGGACTCGGGGCAGCATCACGTGCACGACCACGTCGCCGAGGTCGACGAGCACCCACTCGCCCGCGTCCTGGCCCTCCACCCCCAACGGCTTGATGCCCGCCCGCTCGACGCGCTCGATGAGCGCATCGGCGATGGCGCGCACGTGGCGGTCGGAGCGGCCGGCGGCGACGATCATGGTGTCGGTCACGGACGTGAGATGACGCACGTCCATCGCCTTCACGTCCTGGGCTTTCATGTCGTGCAACGCGGCGAGCGCGAGCTCGGCGAGGCCGTTCTGCCGCCTGGCGGCGCGTGCGGGTCGTTTCTTGCGGATGCCTTTGGCGGCGGGGGTCTTCGCGGCTGCGGCCTTCTTGCCGCGGGCGCCTTCCTTGGCTCGGGTGGTCTTGCGGCCGGCATCCGCGCCGGCCTTCTTGGTAACGCGCTTCTTGGCTTTGGCTCTCTTGCTAGCTGTCTTCGGCATAACACCCCGTTTCGACAATGATGTCGCGCACGCTATCCGGCATCAGGAACCGCGGGTCCATTCCGGAGCGGATGGAGCTGCGCAGATCGGTCGAGGAGATCTCGAGCTGGGTCACGGGCTGCACGTGCACGCGTCCCGCGAGGCTCTCGTGCAGCTCGCGGGCGTTGCGCGTGCGCCGCTCGCGCAGCAGCTCGCCGAGCGTGCCGAGCTCGGGAGCACGCCAGCCCGGCCGATGAGCCACCACCACGTGCGCGAGCTCGAGCAGCCGCTGCCAGCGGTGCCACTGCGGGAGCTCGAGGAACGCATCCATCCCGAGCAGCAGGCACAGCGGGTCGCGCGGAAAATCGCGCCGCAGGCTCTCGAGCGTGTCCACGGTGTACGAGGGGCCGGCGCGCTCGAGCTCGCGCGCGTCGGCCACGAACAGCGGCTCGCCCGCGATGGCGGCCTGCACCATGCGCAGCCTGAGCTCGCCGCTCGTCATCGGCGCGCCGCGATGCGGCGGGTTCGCGTTCGGGATGAAACGTACCTGCGCGAGCGGAATCGAATGCGCGAGCTCGAGGGCCGTGCGCAGGTGGCCGTAGTGGATCGGGTCGAACGTGCCGCCGAAGATGCCGATCGGCCGCATGGGTCAGGCGCGCCGCTCCGCTGCAGGGTTACTGCCGCCGGGCCGCAGGCTCGCGAGCACGAGCGCCGTGAGCGCCTCCCAGGGCGAAACGTCGCTTCCACCCTTCACGGCCGCATCGGTCTCGGCGGCCTGGACGAGCAGCGCCTTCAAGTCGCTCCAGCGGTACCTGCGCAGCGCGCTCTTCACGAGCGGCTGGCGACGCGGCCACACGTGCTCCCGTGCGAGCGCCGTCTCCAAGGCGACACCATGTTCCGTGGCGAATTTCAGTCGCGCCAATAGCGAGAGCTCGCGGTTCAGCGCCCAGCATACCAGAACCGGCTCCGTGCCTTCCGCGCGCAGCCCGTCAAGCACGCGGATCGCCCGGGCGGCGTCGCCCGCGGCCACCGCATCGGAGAGCCGATACACGTCGAAGCGGGCGCTGTTCGCCACGGCCTCCGCCACGGCCTCCTCGTCCACGGTGCGCTCGCCCGCGAGCGCGAGCTTCTTGAGCTCCTGATCCGCGGCGAGCAGATTGCCTTCCACGCGCTCGGCGAGGAGCGCGGCGGCGCCGGGCGTGAGCGTGAGCCCGTGCCCGCGCGCGCGCTGCGCGATCCAGTCCGGGAGCTCCGTGCGGTCCACGGGCCACACCTCGACCCACGTGCCGTGCCGCTCGATGCTCTTGACCCACGCCGCCTTGGCCGCGGCGGCATCGAGCCGGCCGTTCAGCGCGAGGATCAGCAGCCGGTCCGGCGAGGGCCGTTCCACCAGCGAGCGGATGGCGGCGCCGCCCTCTTCACCCGGGCGCGGCGACGAGAGCCTGAGCTCCACGATCTTGCGCGCGGCGAACAGCGACAGGTTGTCGGCGCTCGCCTCGAGCTCGGCCCACGGGAACGATCGGTCCACGACGTGCAGCTCGCGCTCCTCGAAGCCCGCCTTGCGGGCGGCCGCGCGGATCTTCTCGAGCGCCTCGTCCACGAGCAGCGGCTCGTCGCCCGTGACGAGATAGGCGCTCGAGAGCCGCTCCCGCAGGCTGCGGTCGAGCTGGCGGAACGGGAGCTTCAAAAGGTCACCGGTCCTCGATCTGAACGAGCGGGATCGCCTGCTCCTCGAGGAGCACGGGCACGCCGTCCCGCACCGGGTAGGCGAGCTTGCCGTCGCGGGTCATGAGCGCCTGCTCGAGCGGCTCTTCGACGCGCGTGCCTTCGCGGTTCTGCACGCGGCCTTCGGCGATCGCCCGGTTCAGCCGCTCGCGCTGCGCCTCGGGCAGCCACTGCAGCGGCAGCCGCGTGATCGGGCAGCAGAGGATGTCGAGCAGGGCCGCGTCGAGCGTCATGGCACCCTCGGGGCGGCGGGCTCCGGCACGGGGTCGTAGCCGAACGACCCCCAGGGATGGCAGCGGCCGAGCCGCTTCAGGGCGAGCCAGGCGCCGCGCACGGCGCCGTGGCGGGCGACGGCCTCGGCGGCATAGGCCGAGCAGGTGGGGTGGAAGCGGCAGCTGCGCCCCATCCACGGCGACAGCGTGGCCCGGTACAGCTTGATCGCGGCGAGCAGCGCGCGGGCAGCGGTCGTCGGCTTGTCCATGCGGCTAGTCTACCGCGGCCCGGCGCCAACGGGTGCCGCCCGGCACGTCCTCGAGCACGATGCCCCGGCGGGCCAGCTCGTCGCGGATCCGGTCCGCCTCGGCGAAGCGGCGGGCGCGGCGATGCGTCTCGCGCTCCCGCACGAGCGCCTCGATCTCGGCCTCGTCGCCCGCGTCCGTCGTGCCCGCGAACCACTGCGCGGGGTCCTGCCCCAGCAGGCCGAGCAGCCACGCGCCCGCGCGCAGGCGTTCCGCGAGCGACCGCTTGCGATCGGCGCGCTCCTCGCGATTGACCTCGCGCACGCACTCGAAGAGCTCCGCGATCGCCTTCGGCAGGTTGAGGTCGTCCTCGAGCGCCGCCACCACGCCCTCGGGCGGCTCGGCCGCGGGCGCATCCGCGGCGGCGCTCCGGACGCCCGCGTCGCGCAGGGCGCCGTACATGCGGTCGAGCTTCTGGCGCGACTCGGCGAGCAGCTGCGCCGTCCAGTCGAGCGGCTGACGGTAGTGCGCGGTGAGCAGCGCGAGCCGCACGGCCTCGGGCGGATGCTCCGCCAGCAGATCGCGCACGAGCAGCACGTTGCCGAGCGACTTCGCCATCTTCTCGCCGTTCACGGTGAGCAGGCCGTTGTGCACCCAGTAGCGCGCGTACGGCTTGCCGCCGTGCGCGCAGGTGCTCTGGGCGATCTCGTTCTCGTGATGCGGAAACACGAGGTCGAGCCCGCCGCCGTGAATGTCGATGGTCTCGCCGAGGTGCGCCTCGGCCATCGTCGAGCATTCGATGTGCCAGCCGGGACGGCCGCGGCCCCAGGGGCTCTCCCAGCCCACGATCTCGGGCGGCGAAGGCTTCCAGAGCACGAAGTCGGCCGGATCCTTCTTGTAGGGCGCGACTTCCACCCGCGCGCCCGCGATCATGTCCTCCACCGAGCGCCGCGAGAGCTTGCCGTAGTCGGCGAATCTCGCGACGGAGAACAGCACGTGCCCTTCCGCCTCGTACGCGCAACCCGACGCGAGCAGCCGCTCGATCATGCGCACGATGGCCGGGATGTGCTCGGTGACGCGCGGCTCCACGTCGGGCGGCAGCACGCCGAGCGCGGCGATGTCCTCGTGGTACGCCGCGAGATAGCGCGCCGTGAGCACGCCGATCGGAACGCCCTCGGCCGCCGCCGCGTCGTTGATCTTGTCGTCCACGTCGGTGACGTTGCGCGCGTAGACGAGCCGGTAGGACCGCCGCAGCAGGCGGGCGAGCACGTCGAACACCACGGCCGGCCGCGCGTTGCCGATGTGCGCGTAGTTGTAGACGGTGGGCCCGCACACGTACATGGTGACCCGGGGGGGATCGAGCGGCTCGAACCGCTCCCGCCTGCGGGTCAGGGTGTTGTGGAGGTACAGGGCCATGCTCGAAACGGGGGCGCTTTTCGAGGGGCCATGATAACAAGGGGCGCCGCCGCGCGACGGCCGCCGCCGTGCGGCGCGCGGCGGCCTGCACCTATAATTGGCGCCTTTCTCCACGCCGGACGAGCGATCCCATGGCGACGAAATTCGCGCCCCGCACGAGCGTCGAGCAGGTCGAGGAAGGCGTCGAGCTCGCACCGAAGTTCGACGCCGACGGCCTGATCCCCGCCGTGACCACCGACTACGCGACGGGCGAGCTGCTGATGGTCGGCTACATGAACGCCGAGGCCCTCGAGAAGACCATCGAGACGGGCGAGGCCCATTACTTCAGCCGCAGCCGGCAGGTGCTCTGGCACAAGGGCGCCACGAGCGGCCTCGTGCAGAAGGTGCGCGAGCTCCTGATCGACGACGACCAGGACTGCGTCTGGCTGCGCGTGGAGGTCGCGGGCGGCGCGAGCTGCCACGTGGGCTATCGCTCCTGCTTCTACCGCCGCATTCCGCTCGGCAGCCGCGAGCAGCCGGTGCGGCTCGAGTTCACCGAGACGGAAAAGGTATTCGACCCCAAGGCGGTGTACGGCGACGCGCCGAACCCCACGAAGCTCTGAGCGTCGGCGGCCCGGCGGCCGCCGTCACACGCGCAGGCGCCACGTGGGCCGCGACGTGGCGGGATCGAGCAGGCCGTGCGCGACGAGCCACGCCCGCGCGTCCGCGCCGTCGCCTTCGAGCCAGCGGCGCGCCGAGCCCTCGCGGAAGCTGTAGCCCCAGGCGTCCATGTCGGCGAGCAGGCGCTCGCGCCCTAGCCCGGCCACCTCGTCGGCCAGGACCACCTGGAGATAGCACACCGCGCACTCCTCCGCGTCGTCGCCGCCCGCGTCGCGGTGCAGGCGCGCGCGGCGCGCGGCCGTCATGCAGACGTAGTGGCAGAGCTCGTGCAGCACGGAGTGCGCCGGCGTGTCGTCGCGCACGTAGAGCCGCGAGGCCACGAGACCGGCTTCGGGCTCGCCCCAGTACGAGCCGGGGATGGCGGCGCCGTCGGGCACCGCGACCAGGGTCATGCCGTAGCGCTCGGCCACCGCGGCGAGCCCCGCGCGGCCGAGCTCGCGGACGGTGACGACGGCGGCGCTCAAGCTACACGCCGGGCGTCTGCGTGCTCGTCCGCAGCGCCTCGATGCGGCGCACGACCTGGCGGGCCAGATCCTCGGCCAGCGCCCGCCGGATCTCGGCTTCCTCGGCGCTCTTGCCGAGCACGCGGGTCTCGTCGTAGGTGTAGCTGCGCACGGCCACGAGGGACTGCGGCTCGAGCACCCGCTCGCCCTCGAGCGACAGCGTGAAGGTGACCGCGTAGAACACCTCGTACTCGCGCGGGATGTTGCGCGCGGTGACGGAGAGCACGCGCTGGCCCGTGGAGTCCTCCGTAATGCGCAGGATCGCATCGGCCTCCTCGCGGGAGGACACGATCTCCGTGCCGCGCAGCCGCAGGGCGTCGACCAGCCGCGCCGTGAACTCGGAGCGCGGATCCTCGCTCTCGAGGTAGGTGCGTGCCATGGCCGGCGGCAGCGCGCCCGCCCCCTCGAGGCGAAAGCCGCACCCGGCCGCCAGGGCGGCGAGCGCGACGGGCATCAGCTTGACGAGAAACGATCCCCGCACGCGGGGCTCCCAGTGGCTCGATTCGGAGGCGATTCATTAAACTTACCGGCCCTGGCGTTTGCAATGCCGGCCCGAGCGCCTCGCGCCACCCGTTAACGCTCCTCTTTCTTCAAGGATTTCGATGGCGACGTATCCATTCAAGACGATCGAGGCGAAGTGGCAGCGCATCTGGGAGGAGCGCCAGACGTTCCGCGTGCCGGACGAGATCGACACGTCGAAGCCGAAGTGCTACGTGCTCGACATGTTCCCGTATCCGTCCGGCGAGGGCCTGCACGTGGGGCACCCGGAAGGCTATACGGCCTCGGACATCGTCGCGCGCTACAAGCGCATGCGCGGCTTCAACGTGCTGCATCCGATGGGCTGGGACGCGTTCGGCCTGCCCGCGGAGCAGTATGCGCTGCGCACCGGCACGCATCCGAAGATCACCACGGAGCGGAACATCGCGCGGTTCCGCTCGCAGCTCAAAGCGCTCGGCTTCTCCTACGACTGGAGCCGCGAGGTCAACACCACCGATCCGGCCTATTACCGCTGGACCCAGTGGATCTTCAAGCTCATGTTCGAGCGCGGCCTCGCCTATCAGCAGGAGCTGCCCGTGTGGTGGTGCGAGGAGCTCGGCACCACGCTCGCGAACGAGGAGGTCGTGGACGGCAAGTCCGAGATCGGCGGCTTCCCGTGCGTGCGCCGGCCGCTGCGGCAGTGGGTGCTCAAGATCACCGAGTACGCCGATCAGCTCCTGGCCGGCCTCGACGAGGTCGACTGGCCGGAGAGCACCAAGGAGATGCAGCGCAACTGGATCGGCCGCAGCGAGGGCGCCGAGATCGATTTCCCGGTGAAAGGCATGGACGTCGCCATCCGCGTGTTCACCACGCGGCCCGACACGCTGTTCGGCGCCACCTACATGGTGCTCGCGCCCGAGCACGAGCTCGTGGACCGGCTCACGGCGCCCGACCGACGCGCGGAAGTGGACGCGTACCGCGACCAGGCGGCGCGCAAGAGCGAGCTCGAGCGCTCCGCCATCCAGAAGGACAAGACGGGTGTATTCACGGGCGCCTACGCCGTGAATCCCGCGTCCGGCGCCGAGATCCCGATCTGGATCGCGGACTACGTGCTCGCGGGCTACGGCACGGGCGCCATCATGGCCGTGCCGGGGCAGGACGAGCGCGACTGGGACTTCGCGGTCGCCCACGATCTGCCGATCATCCGCACGGTGCAGCCCCCCGAGGGCTTCGAGGGCGGCGCGTACCTCGGCGACGGCCCGGCCATCAACAGCGGCTTCCTGAACGGCTTGAACGTCGAGCAGGCGAAGGCGCGCATGATCGAGTGGCTCGAGGCCGAAGGCAAAGGCCGGCGGCGCGTGAACTACAAGCTGCGCGACTGGCTGTTCTCGCGGCAGCGGTACTGGGGCGAGCCCTTCCCGATCATCTTCGTGGACGGGCAGCCGAAGGCCGTGCCGGACTCCGAGCTCCCCGTGCTCTTGCCGGAGCTGCAGGAGTTCAAGCCGAGCGGCACGCCGGAAGGGCCGCTCGCCACCGCCAAGGACTGGCTCGAGACCACGGACCCCGAGACTGGCCGACCCGCGCGGCGCGAGACCAACACGATGCCGCAGTGGGCGGGCTCGTGCTGGTACTACCTGCGCTACATCGACCCGCACAACTCCGAGAAGCTCGTCGACCCCGAGAAAGAACGCTACTGGATGCCGGTGGACCTGTACGTGGGCGGGTCCGAGCACGCCGTGCTGCATCTGCTCTACGCACGGTTCTGGCACAAGGTGCTGTACGACGCGGGCGTGGTGTCGACGCCCGAGCCGTTCGCGAAGCTCGTGCACCAGGGCATCATCCTGGGCGAGCTCGAGTACACGCTGTACGTGGACGAGGCGGGCGCGCCCGTGTCGGCCACGGAGGTGCGCGACGGCAAGCACGCAGGCACGGGCGCGGCGGTCACGGCGCGGCGCGTGTCCGAGGACGACGTGGAGAAGCGCGGCGATCAGTTCGTGCTGCGCTCGAACCCGAGCATCGTCGTCGACAGCCGCGCGCACAAGATGAGCAAGAGCCGCGGCAACGTGGTGAACCCGGACCAGATTCTCGAGCGCTACGGCGCGGACGCGTTCCGGCTCTACGAGATGTTCATGGGCCCGCTCGAGCAGGTGAAGCCGTGGAGCACCCGGGGCGTCGACGGCACGTTCCGGTTCCTGAATCGCGCGTGGCGGCTCATCGTGTCCGAGGACGGCGCGTTGAATGCCACGGTGACGGCCGCCGAGCCCGCGCCCGAGCAGTGGCGCGCCATCCATCAGACCATCGACAAGGTCACGAAGGACATCGAGGGGCTGCGCTTCAACACGGCCATCGCCGCGCTCATGGAGTTCACCAACGCGGCGAACAAGTGGGACAGCGTGCCGCGCGCCGTGGTGGAGCCGTTCGTGCTGCTGCTCTCGCCGTTCGCGCCGCACATCGCGGAGGAGCTCTGGGAGCTCCTGGGCCACCAGGAATCGCTCGCCTATCACCCGTGGCCCGAAGCCGACCCGAAGTGGCTCACGAGCGACACGCGGCGCATCGCCGTGCAGGTGAACGGCAAGGTGCGCGGCACCGTCGAGGTGCCGGTGGACGCGCCAGAGGACGAGGTGGTGCGCATCGCGCGCGAGGACGAGCACGTGGCGCGGCACCTGGGCGACAAGCCGATCCGGCGCGCGATCTACGTGCCGGGCCGAATCGTCAACTTCGTCGTGTAGAAGCATCGCGGCTGGAAAGCCGCTCCCACAGGAAAGCCGCTCCCACAGGAAAGCCGCTCCCACACCCACCCGGCGGGGTGGGAGCGGCTTTCTAGCCGCGATTCTTCGTTCGCGGGAAGGCGAGCGCGAGCACCGCGAAGGCGGCGATCAGCACCGGCCAGTTGCCCCAGCGCGCGTACGGCGTAGCGCCGGTGTGCCCGCGCACGGTGTAGCGCAGCACGCCCGGCTCGAACTGCGGGATGCGGGCGAGCTCGCGGCCGAGCGGATCGATGACGGCCGTGATGCCCGTGTTGGTGGCGCGGAGCAGATAACGGCCCGCCTCCGCCGCGCGCAGCCGCGCGATCTGCAAGTGCTGGTGCGGCGCGATCGAGTCGCCGAACCAGGCGTCGTTGCTCACGTTCACGAGCAACGTCGCCTCCGGCAGGTAACGGAGCTGCTCCGCGCCGAACACGTCCTCGTAGCAGATCGTGACGGCGATGCGCTCGCCGGCGACGTCGAGCGCCGGCTGATCCGGATCGCCCGGCGTGAGATCCGTATACGGCAGGTTCATGAGGCGCATCCAGTTGCGCACGAAGTCCGGCACGGGGAAGTACTCGCCGAACGGCACGAGATGCCGCTTCACGTACACCTGCCGCTGCTCCGTCAGCGCCACGAGCACGTTCTGGAACACCTCGGTGCGGAAATCGCCGCGCAGGATGCCGACCAGCACCGTGCTGCCGTTGCGCTCGCTCCACGCCTGCAGGTCCGCGAGGTAGGGCTGCACCTGCTCGTAGAGCGCAGGAATGGCGGCCTCGGGCCACACGATGAGATCGCTGCCCCGTCCCTGCTCCGTGAGGCGGCGGTAGAGCTCGAGCGTGGGGGCGAGCTGCTCCGGGCGCCACTTGAGATCCTGCTCCACGGCGCCCTGGAGAAGCGCCACGCTCAGCGCCTCCTCGCGCGGCTCCGTCCACGCGCGTCCCGCGAGCAGGCCGGCCGCGCCCCAGACGAGGACGATCACGACCGCGGCGGCGACGCGGGCGCGCGTCGAGCCGAGCACGAGCGCGACCAGGGCGCCCGCCGTGGCATACACCGCCCAGCCCATGCCGTGCTGGCCGAGCACGGGCGCATAACCCATGATCCACGACTCGGTCTGGCTGTAGCCGGCGGAGAGCCAGCCGAAGCCCGTCAGCACCCAGCCGCGGCTCCACTCCATGAGCAGCGTCACCGCCGGCAGCACCGCGAGCCAGCCCCAGGCGCCGGCCGTGGGGAACCAGCGGGCCGCGATGGCGCCCGCGGCCGCGAAGAAGACCGCCAGGGCGACGATCAGCACGCCGGAGATCGCGGCCGAGGGCAGCGCCGGCAGCTGCCCGAACTCGTGCACGCTGATGTACGTCCAGTACGTGCCGGCCGTGAATGCGCCGACGCCGAACGCGAGGCCCAGGCAGAACGCGCGCCGCGGCCGCTGCTCGCGCCACAGGCCGAACAGCACCGCGTAGCAGAGCGGCGCCATCCAGAACTGGTCGAACGGGGCGAAGGCGAGCGGCAGGGCGGCGCCCGCCGCCGCGGCCACGAGGATCGCGAGCCGTCCTTCCCCGATGATGCGAGCGCCGGAGCGCCGCGCCGCCGACCGACGCGCAGCCCTCTCAGCTTTCGCCGCGAGGCTCAAGGCGCGTCACTTCCAGCGTGTGGATGCGCCTCCGGTCGCCGCGCAGCACCCGGAAGCGGAAGCCGCCGAACTCCATCTGCTCGCCGCGGCGCGGCAGGCGCCCGAGCTCGTGCATGACGAGGCCGCCCACCGTGTCGTACTCCTCGTCGCTCAGCTTCGTGCCGAAGAACTCGTTGAAGTCCTCGATGCGGGTGAGCGCGAGCACGTGGTAACGGCCGTCTTCCTGCGGCTGAATGTCCGCGGCCTCCTCCGGGTCGTGCTCGTCGTCGATGTCGCCGACGATCTGCTCGAGCACGTCCTCGATGGTGGCGAGCCCGGACACACCGCCGTACTCGTCCACGACGATCGCCATGTGATAGTGGCTCTGCCGGAACTCGGTGAGCAGCGTGTTCAAGCGCTTGCTTTCCGGCACGAACACCGCCGGACGCAATAACGTCTCGATACGGAAATCTTCGCGCTTCTCGACTACTACGTGCTTCAGCAGATCCTTCGCGAGCAGGATGCCGATGACCTCGTCGCGGTCTTCGCCGATGACCGGAAAGCGCGAATGCCCCGACTCCACGATCGTCTTGAGAAGCTTCTCGGGCGGATCGTCCTTCGGGAGCACCACCATGTGGCTGCGGGGCACCATGATGTCGCGCACGTGGGTGTTCGACACCTCGAGCACGCCGAGCAACATGGCGTATTCGTCCTGGGCGATGAGGTTCCGCTCGCGGCAGGCCGTGAGGAAGTTCTTGATCTCTTCGCGCCCCGAGACCTCTTCGCCGCGGCCGGCGAACAGCCTCGCCCACCAACCCGAGACGCCGGAAGAGTCGCTACTAGAAGGTAAATCGTCGGACATTGGGATGCGGTAATGTTGCAGGCGCGGGCCGCCCCGTGCAAGCAAACCGGGCGGCTCAGTACGGGTCAGGAAACCCCAGCCCGGCAAGGATTTCCCGCTCGCGCCTTTCCATGCGCCGGGCATCGGACGCCTTGATGTGGTCGTAACCGAGCAGATGCAAGGCTCCGTGCACCACCATGTGGGCCCAGTGGGCTTCGAGCGTCTTGCCCTGCTCGGCGGCTTCGCGGGCCACCACGGGCGCGCAGATCACGAGGTCGCCGAGCGGCGCCGCCCCCGCTTCCAGGGCCGCGGCCGAAGGATCGGCGGGGAAGGCCAGCACGTTGGTGGGCCCCGAGCGGCCGCGGTAGCGCTCGTTGAGCGCGGCGCTCTCCTCCTCGCCCACGATGCGCACGGTGAGCTCCCGCGCGCCGCCGTCGGCGACCGCCGCCCGCGCCCAGCGGCGAATGTCCGCCGCGGCCGGCCGCGGGGAGCCGCGGTATGCGGTTTGCACGTACACCGTCAGCGCACCCGACGTCACTCGGGCTCCCGGTCGCGCTCCTCGCTTTCGCTCTTGGCGTACGCCTGCACGATCTTCTGCACGAGCGGGTGGCGCACCACGTCGTTCGCGCCGAAATGCACGAACGCGATCTCCTCGATGTCGCGCAGCACGCGCATCACGTGCCTCAAGCCGGACTCCTTGCCGCGCGGCAGGTCCGTCTGCGTGATGTCGCCCGTGACCACGGCGCGCGAGCCGAAGCCGATGCGCGTGAGGAACATCTTCATCTGCTCGACCGTGGTGTTCTGCGCCTCGTCCAGGATCACGAACGCCTCGTTCAGCGTGCGGCCCCGCATGAACGCGAGCGGCGCGATCTCGATGACGTGCCGCTCCGTGAGGCGGCCGACGCGGTCGAAGCCGAGCATCTCGTAGAGCGCGTCGTACATCGGCCGCAAGTAAGGGTCCACCTTCTGCGACATGTCGCCCGGCAGGAAGCCGAGCCGCTCGCCGGCCTCCACGGCGGGCCGCACGAGCACGATGCGGCGCACCGCGCCCGCGTCGAGCGCCTCGCACGCGGCCGCGACGGCGAGGTACGTCTTGCCCGTGCCGGCCGGGCCGATGCCGAAGGTGAGATCGCGCTGCCGCATGGCCTGGGTGTAGGCGACCTGGTTCGGCCCCCGCGCGCGGATCGTGCGCCGGCGCGTGTGGATGAGCAGGTCGTCGCCGGCGGCCTTGCCCTCCGGGCGCCGGTGCTCGATGACGGACATGTGCACCCGCTCCGGGTCGAGCTCCTCGGTCTCCGTCAAGGCGAACAGGTCCTCGAGCACCGCCCGCGCGCGCTCGGTCGCGGGCTCCGAGCCCGAGACCTCGAAGCGGTTGCCGCGGCTCTTGATGCGCACGTCGAGCTGCTGCTCGATCTGCCGGATGTGCTCGTCGAACTGTCCTGCGAGGTTCGCGAGGCGCCGGCTGTCGGCCGGCTCGAGAACCACGCTCTCGACGTGCTCGGGGGGAGCGGACGCGGGCTCAGGCGACTGACTTGTACGGCGTTGTGCCAACCAGACGGCCTCTCAAGCTGTTGGCCAAAGGTTCCGTGATGACGACGTCGACGAACTGCCCGACGAGCGAGGGATCGCCCGCGAAGTTCACCCAGCGGTTGTTCTCGGTCTTGCCGGCGAGCTCGCGCTCGGACTTCTTCGAGGTGCGCTCCACCAGGACGCGTTGGACGGTGCCCACCATGCTGCGGCTGATCTCCGCGGCCTGGGCGTTCACGAGGGCTTGGAGTCTCGCCAGGCGCTCGAGTTTCACCTCGCGCGGCATGTCGGGAAGCGCCGCGGCCGGCGTGCCGGGACGCGCGCTGTAGATGAAGCTGAACGACTGATCGAAGCCCACGGTGCGGATGAGCGAGAGCGTCTGCTCGAAGTCCTCTTCGGTCTCGCCGGGGAAGCCGACGATGAAGTCCGACGAGATGCAAACTCCGGGCCGAGCCTCCTTGAGCTTCGTGACCTTCTCGACGTACTCCGCCACCGTGTGGCCGCGCTTCATGAGGGCGAGGATGCGATCCGAGCCGCTCTGCACGGGCAGGTGCAGGAAGCTCGCGAGCTTGTCGACCTCCGCGTACGCCTGGATCAGCGAGTCGTCGAACTCGCACGGATGGGACGTGGTGAAGCGGATGCGCTCGATGCCGTCGATGGCCGCCACGTAGTAGATCAGCGTGGCGAGGTCCGCGTGCCCGCCGCCGTGCACCTCGCCGCGGTACGCGTTCACGTTCTGCCCGAGCAGGGTGATTTCCTTCACGCCGAGCTCGGCGAGGCGGCTCGCCTCGGCGATCACGTCGTCGAGCGGGCGGCTGATCTCCTCCCCGCGCGTGTAGGGCACCACGCAGAACGTGCAGTAGTTGCTGCAGCCCTCCATGATCGACAGGAAGGCCGTGGGGCCCGCTTGCTTCGCCTCCGGCAGCCGGTCGAACTTCTCGATCTCCGGGAAGCTCACGTCCACCACCCGGCGCCGGCCGGTGCGCACCTGGCCGATCAGCTCCGGCAGCCGGTGCAGCGTCTGCGGGCCGAACACGATGTCCACGAACGGCGCGCGGCGCAGCAGCGCCTCGCCCTCCTGGCTCGCCACGCAGCCGCCCACCGCGATGATGGTGTGCGGGCGGGTCTCCTTGAGCTCTCTCCAGCGGCCGAGCAAAGAGAACACCTTCTCCTGCGCCTTGTCGCGCACGGAGCAGGTGTTGAGCAGCAGGATGTCCGCTTCCTCGGGTGCCGTGCTGGCGCTCGCGCCGAGCGAATCCTGGAGGAGATCCGCCATCTTGGCCGAGTCGTACTCGTTCATCTGACACCCGAAGGTCTTGATGAAAAAGCTGTCGGCCAAGTCGGCTAAACCTCCAGAGAAGGGTCCATGGATGGGGCGCCAGCCTAACGCGTGTGGGAGCGGCTTTCCACCCGCGGCGCCCGCCGGCTAGCAAGATCGCGCCTGGAAAGGCGCTCCCACCCGGCCCCCGCGGAAAGAGTCCTGTGGGAGCGGCTTTCCAGCCGCGATCTCGGGCTTTCGCGCCCGCGGGGGCGCCGGTCAGAACGGGATGTCGTCGTCGAGATCGCTGCCGCTCGGCATGGGCTCCGGCTCCACCTGCCGGCTCGGCGGCGCGCCGGCGCCGGCCCCCTGCCCGCCACGGCTCCCGAGCATTTGCATGTCGTTGGCGACGATCTCGGTGGTCCAGCGGTCGTTGCCTTCCCGGTCCTGCCACTTGCGCGTCCGCAGCCGGCCCTCGATGTAGACCTGCGAACCCTTGCGCAGGTACTCCGCGGCCACCTCGGCGAGCCGGCCGAACAGCGCCACGTTGTGCCACTCGGTGCGCTCCTGCTGCTCGCCGGTGGTCTTGTCCTTCCACGACTCGCTGGTCGCGACGCGAATGTTCGTGACCGCCCCGCCGCTCGGCATGTAACGGGTCTCGGGATCGGCGCCCAGGTTGCCGATCAGGATGACTTTGTTGACACCTCTGGCCATGGACGCTCCTTACAGATCTCTCGCCGGATCTTTCTGGCGTGGTGAAGTCGGAACCTGCCGTCGGCGGCGGTGCCGCGCGGGCGGGTGGAGTGCGTCATTGTACGCTGCCCACGTCACCTGGGAACACGGCGCGTTTGTCGCGGATGGCCGCGGAAACGCACCGCGACTCGGCACGCGGCGCGGGCGGCCCGCTCGGCGGCGGATGGTCCCCGCAGGCCGTGCCTCGCAGGGACCGCCCGCGGCGAATCCGCCCGCGAGCGGCGGGCGCCGGCTCAGCGCGCAACCGGCACGGTCAGGGCTCGTCGTCCGCTTCGTACGAGAAGACTTCCTCGAGAGGCACGCCGAAGACTCGGGCGATGCGGAACGCCACCTCCAGCGAGGGAGAATACTTGCCGAGCTCGATGGCGTTCACCGTCTGCCGGGTGACGCCGATGCGCTCGGCCAGCTCCTGCTGCGTCATCTCGCCGTGCTCGAAGCGCAGCCGCCGGATGCGGTTCGTGATCGCGGTCTTCGGCATCTCAGAACCCGCGGCGGTAATAGACGATGCGCGCCGCATAGTTCACGACCTCGGCGATCACGAAGGCGAGCAGCACGAACACGGCGACGCCGAATGCGCTGGCGCCATGAATGGGCGCGAGCGCGACCACGATCAGCGAGCCGATGGCATACACGTAGGCGGCGAGCCGCGTGGCCCTGAGCTCGATCAGGCGCTCCCGCTCGTCCTTCGGCGTGCGCGCCTCCTTCCAGTTGCGGAAGTACAGGACCAGGTGCGCCACGATCTCGATCACGATGAACGCCGCGAACGAGAGCGCCACCATGTGCATCGCCCACTCGCCCGGTCCGGATCGAGCACCGACGGCACGTGCAGGAAGTACATCGTGGCGACGATCAGGATCGCGATCAGCGTGACCCAGGCGCTCTTCTCGCGGAACGACATGGCGGCTCCCCCGATGCTCAGCGAGAAAAGTAAAGTCTACTTTACTATATGTCAATGTTTTTTGACTTTATGTGAGCTAAATTGGACATTCGCCCGCGTGTGGAGGCCGGCATCCCGGCGAGTACGCTTCCTCGGGCCGCGCGGGGCGGCGCTGAGCGGTCCCGGCGGAGATCCTCTTCGGCTGGAGCCGACCGCCGGTCAAACGTAACCGCGAGTCAGCTCCTCGGAGACGGCCCAAAGGCGCGCGGCCATCGCTTGGTCCTGCTGATACTCGCTCGGCTCCGCGGGATTGCAGTCGGCGAAGTAGAGCCCCGATGCGCCCGCGAGCGCGGGATGCGTCGCGACGTAGCACTGCGTGGCCGCTCCCTGCGCCGGCGACTTGCGGTAGCCATCGGAGCTCGCGTCGATATGGCGCAGGATCCTCGTGCCGCGGACGGGCCCGGGGGTCACGCAGTTGGAGGTGGCTCGCGTGCCCTCGAGCAGCTTCGCGAGGTGCAGCGAGAACAAGCCGTTCGCGAGCTTCGAGTGGTGATAGTAGTTGCCCCAGCCTTCGCCCGAGAGGCGATCGAACTGGATGCCGCCTTCCGGCGCCTGCTTGTGATTGTTGCTGCCCACGACGACGACTCGGCCCTGCGGCGCCGCCAACACGCGGTGGAGCAGCCGGTTCACGAGGATGAAGTGCCCGAGATGGTTGACGACGAAATGCATCTCGATGCCGCGAACCTGCCGGAGCTCGCCGAGCAGCATGCCGGCATTGCAGATCAGCACGTCGATCGGAGCGCCCATGGCGTCGATCTCGTCGGCGCACTCCGCGACGGAGTCGAAATCCGCGAGCTCGAGCACGACCGGCGTGACCTTGCCGCGCACCGAATCCCGGGCCGCCGCGCCCTTCTCCGGCGTTCGCGCCGTCCCGATCACGTGCGCCCCGCGCAGGGCGAGCACGCGCATCGTCTCGTGGCCGATCCCCGAGTTGCAGCCGGTGACGACCGCGGTCTTGCCGCTCAAGTCGAGCCCGGCGGTGACCTCCCCGGCCGTCGACTCCGCACCGAAGGGGCTGCGGGGCAGCGCCTTTGCCTCGGGCGCCGATTGCGAGCGGAGGGCGGGCGCGCTCGCCGCGAGCGCGAGGCCGAGACCGGCCGAGAGGAAGCCGCGGCGCGTCTGCAAGTCCGCCATCGAGGATTTCGCCAAAAGTTCGCCCTCGCTCAATTCAGAAGGGACGGGTTTTCCAGCACGAGAATGGCCGCCATCACGCGCGGCACGTAACCCGCATCATTCTCGTAGCCCGCCGCGATGATCCGCCACACGTCGCGCGAGCCGGTGGCGCGAACTCCCTCCTCGACTCTCGCAGTGCCCGCGTTGTACGCGAGGATCGCGAGGCCCCAGTCGCCGAAACGATCGTGCAGCTGCGCGAAGAGCTGCATGGCGGCGCGGGTTTCCGCCGCCGCGTCGAGCCGGTCGTCGCGCGTCGCGTCGACGGTGAGACCGAAGCGCTTCGCCGTCGGCTCGATGAGCATCCACAACCCCGCGCCGTGTGAGCCGTCGCCGTCGGGGCGAAAATTGCGATAGCCGGACTCGACGAGCGGCACGGCCAGGAGCTCGGCGGGCAACGCGTGCCGCGCGAGCTCCGACGCGATCAGCGCCTCGTAGCTCCGCATCCGCTCGATGGCCGCGTGCAGGTAGGCGCGCCCGTCGGGCGTGGCCAGCAACCGGTTCAGCTCGCGCAGCACGGCGTCGTTGACGACGATCGGGATGGCGTCGTTCGGGCGCGCCGCGACCATCGCGGCCGCATCCCGCGGCGAAATCCGCCGGTCGTGAATGGCGGAGCTGCAGCCCACGGCGGCGACGGCGAGCAGCGCCGCGGCGATCGCCACGACACCGAGGACGGTCCGCTTGCGTTGATGACGCTCGGGCCGATGGAGCACGGCCTCGACCCTGCGCTGCAGGAGACGCGCGGCGCCGCCGTCGATCATGTGGGCCTCGAGCGGCGCGACGCGCCGCGAAGCGGCCGCTTCGGCCACTCGCAGCAGCGTCCGGCAGTACTCCGACCGGCTGACAGACCGCCGAGCGCTCACCGCTTCGTCGCAGGCGAATTCCTGGAGCGCCCGCAGATGTCGCTCGAGTCGATGGACCGCCGGATTCCAGAAGAACAGCGCCTCGAGGAGCTGATACAGATAAAGCCACTTCGTGTCGTGCTGGCGGTGATGCTGCACCTCATGAAGGAGGGCCATCCTGAGATCGCCGGCGTGCATCACCAGCGTCGCCGGCACGACGATGAGATAACGCCCCGGCCACCAGAACGAGAACGGCACGTCGATCCGTTCCGACACGCGAATGCTGAGGCGGCCATGCCGCCGGACCGTCGCGGCCTGCGAGACGATCCGCCGTATCCCGCGGAAGTCGCGGCCGAGCCTGAAGAGCGCAACGACGAGCCCCGCGACCACCAGGCCGGCGGCGGCCTCGCTCGCGGCGGTCAGCGACAGCGACGCGCCCGGGGACGCTGCGGAGAACGCGATGCGCTGGTCCTGCGGCGCATCCGCGGCGCCGACATTCATGCTCGGAGCGGACCAGATCTGCGCAGTCCTCGGCAGCGCGGGCTCGTCGCCGCACAGCTGCGCGGCGATCGGCAACACCAGGGCCGCGACGAGCAGCGCATTGCCGACCGCCAGTCGGTGGCCGTACGCGATCGGCCGCGGCAAGGGTCCGCCGACCGTATCGAGCGCGCGCAGCAGCAGGGCGGTGAGGGCGAGCAGGACGTTCGTGCAGATGTACCCATTCGCCCACGCCACCGAGCTCATCGGCTCAGCCCTTCCTTCTAAGCAGCGCTTTGATCTGCGCCAGCTCCTCGGAAGTGAGCGCCTTGCTGTCCAGCAAGCGCTGCACCAGCATCGAGGGCTCGCCGTCGAAGACGTTCGCGAGCAGATTGTCGAGGCTCATCTGCTGGTACGCCGCCTTGGAGACCGCGGCCTGGTAGACGTGCCCCCGTCCCGCCTTGGCGCTCGTGACGTAGCCCTTCTGCTCCAGAATCCGCACGATCGTGGAAACGCTCGTATAGGCGAGCTCGCGATGCGGCCGCAGCTCCTCGAGCACCTGCGCGACCGTGCAAGGGCCGATGCGCCAGATGACGTTCATCATCTCGAGCTCGGCCGGCGTGAGCGGCTTGCGCGCGCGTCGGGTGGAGCGGGCCTTCCTCATCCTTCAATGTCTCCGATCGACGAAGTTGATACTAACTAAACTTTTAGTTAGTCTTCAACTAAGTTTTTAGTCGCACGGAGAGGACGGCGGGAATGATCGCGACGATGTTGCACATCGGTGAGCCCGTGCGGCGCCCGCGCCGCGGTCTTCCCGAAAAACATTCTCCGGCGATCGAAGGGCCGCGAGCTCCGCGTCGCTCGCCGGCGATGCGGATCGGATGGTGGCTTCTCTTCTGTGCCGTCGCGCACATGCCGGCCGCCTCCGCCGCCCGCGAAGTGGCGATCACGATCGACGATCTGCCTCGCGGCAACGACGGCGGGGCGCGCGATCTCGCCGCCGTGCGCGCCATGACGGAGCGGCTGCTGCGCCCGTTCCGCGAGCAGGGCATCGCGGTCGTGGGCTTCGTCAACGAGGGCCGCCCCGTCGATTTCGGCCAGGATGGCCTGCGCGAGGTGCTCGAGATCTGGCTCGACGCGGGCGCGGAGCTCGGGAATCACACGTACTCGCACCTCGACATCAACAGCGTGCCGCTCGAGGCCTTCACCGCGGACATCACCCGCGGCGAGCCGTTGACCCGCGCGGCGCTCGCCGCACGCGGGCGCACGCTCGAATATTTTCGCCATCCGTTCCTGCATACGGGGCCCACGCGCGACGTCAAGGCGGGGCTGCAGGCGTTTCTCGACGCGGAAGGCTATCGCGTGGCGCCAGTGACGTTCGACAACGCCGACTACATGTTCGCCGCGCTGTACATGCTTCCCGGGCACCGCGAGCGCGTGAAGCGGGAGTACGTGCCGTACATGGAGTCGGTCGTCGCCTTCTTCGAGGCGCGTGCGATCGAGGTCGTGGGGCGGGAGATTCCGCAGGTCCTATTGCTGCACGCGAATCAGCTCAACGCCGATCTCATGCCGGAGCTCCTGGCGATGTTCCGGCGGCGCGGGTACGCGTTCGTGACGCTCGCGGAGGCCCTCGCCGACGAGGCGTACGGCCGTCCCGACGACTACGTCGGCCGCGGCGGGTTCTCCTGGATCCAGCGCTGGTCGATGACGGCCGGCTTGCCGCCGAAGGGCGAGCCGGAGCCGCCGGCATGGGTGCGAAAGGCGTTCGAGCGGCGGGCGCCCTAGCCGGCGAGGCCGCGCGCTCGGCTTCGGGAGGCTGCCGGCCAAGTCCTCGTTTCCTCCCCAGGCAGGCCGGAGGCCGGCGGTCTCCCTTCCCCGCTCATGGTCTACGCCTTGGCAGCGCCCGCCGCGCCGCTGCCGCGCGCATTTGACAGCCTCCGGCCCGCGACGATACTGGCGTTCTGTCGGGGGATTCGGAATACAACAATGCGCCCGTCCTGGCCTGCTCTTCGGCTCGCCGCGGCGAGCTGTGTCGCTCTCCATGCCTCACCCGCCTTGTCGTTCACGGCCGAGCAGGCGGCCGCGGGACGCGCGAGCTACGAGCAGCACTGCCAGGTCTGCCACGGCTCCGACCTGCGCGCGCTACCGAACGCGCTGCTCGCGGGACCGGAGTTCGTGGGCAAGTGGTCCAACCGCGGCGCGAACGAGCTCGTCTCGCAGGTGCGCGCGACGATGCCGCCCGAAGGGCCCGGCGCGTTGCCCGAGGAGACCTATCTCGACGTCGTCGCCTTCCTGCTGCAGGCGAACGGCGCGGCCGCCGACACGGAGCGCCTCACGGCCAACACCCGCGAGGCGCTCGGCCGGGCGTTCGCGGGCACCGCGGGCGGCGGCGCGCCGGGGCAGCCCGAGCCCGTGGGCCTGCTCGTTCGCGGCACGGTGCAGGACTTCGAGCCGATCACCGACGCGATGCTGCGCGACCCGGCGCCCGGCGACTGGATCGTGCACCGGCGCGACTACGCCGCCACGAGCTTCAGCCCGCTCACGCAGATCACGCCCGACAACGTGCATCGGCTGCAGCTCGCCTGGATCTGGCCCATGCGCGACGGCGGCACCAATCAGCCTTCGCCCCTCGCCTACCGCGGCACGATCTATCTCAACAACACCAATGGCGTCGTCCAGGCACTGAACGGCCGCGACGGCAGCCTGATCTGGGAGCATCGCCTCGAGGACAACGTGGCCATGCGCGGCATGGCGCTCTACGACGACAAGCTCATCGTGCAGAGCGCCGGGCGGCTGGTGGCGCTGAACGCCCGCACCGGCGAGATCGAGTGGAACGTGGAGATGCCGGACGGCCGCACGAGCAGCAGCGGGCCGCTCGTGGCGAACGGCCTCGTGATCCAGGGCATGGGCGGTTGCTCCACGTACGAGGAGCAGAAGTGCTTCATCAGCGCCTACGACGCCCGCACCGGCGAGCAGAAGTGGCGTTTCGTGACGATCGCGCTCGACGGCGAGCCCGGCGGCGACACCTGGGGCGATCTGCCGAACCTGTATCGCGCGGGCGGCGAGACCTGGATCACCGGCAGCTACGACCCCGAGCTCAACCTCACCTACTGGGGCACCGCGCAAGCGAAGCCGTGGATGCCCGCGAGCCGCGGCATGGGCACGCTCGACGTGGCGCTCTACACGAGCTCCACCGTGGCGCTCGACGCGAGCACCGGCAAGCTCGTCTGGTACTACTCGCACGCGCCCGGCGAGGCGCTCGATCTCGACGTGGTGTTCGAGCGCGTGCTGGTGGATGCGGGCGACGACAAGTTCGTGTTCACGGCCGGCAAGGACGGCGTGCTGTGGAAGCTCGACCGGCGCAACGGCGCGTACGTCGGCCACGTGGAGACGGTGTTCCAGAACGTGTGGGAGAGCTTCGACCGCGAGACCGGCCGCCCCCGCTACCGGCAGGACATCATCGATCACAAGGTCGGCGAGTGGGTCGACGGCTGCCCCAGCACCGAGGGCGGCCACAACTGGCAGGCGATGAGCTTCCATCGGCCGTCGCGGCAGATGATCATCCCGCTGTCGCAGAGCTGCATCTCGATCCGCGCGCAGGCCATCGAGCAGCGTCCCGGCGGCGGCAGCGCGGGCGGCGCGGACCGGCGCTTCTGGGAGATGCCGGGCACCGACGGCAACATCGGGCGCCTCGCCGCCTTCGACGTGGACACGCTCGAGGAGAAGTGGGCGATCCAGCAGCGCGCGCCGTTCCTCACGTCGGTGCTGTCCACGGGCGGCGGCGTCGCCTTCGTCGGCGACCTCGACCGCGAGTTCAAGGCTGTGGACGTGCGCGACGGCCGGATCCTCTGGAAGACGCGCCTCGCGACGTCGGTGCAGGGCTTCCCAATCAGCTACGAGGTGGACGGCAAGCAGTACGTGGCCGTGACGACGGGGCTGGGGGGTGGCAGCCCGCGGCTCGTGCCCGCGCTGCTCGCGCCGGAGATCCAGCCGCCGACCCGCGGTCACGCGCTGTACGTGTTCGCGCTGCCGGACGAGCGCTGAGCGTACGGCCGGGCCGCGCGACGCGCCGGGCCGCGCACGTCCAGCATCGCGCCACGCCCGCGGCGAGGGTCCCGCTCATGCTGATTCGCTTCACTCGGCTCACGAACGATCGTCATCGCTTCGAGATCGTGCGCGACGACGGCAGCCGCGAGGCGCACGAGCTCGAGACGCGCTCCACGCTCGCGCACGACCTCACGCACTACGCGGTGGAGGTGGAAGGCGTCTTGCGCCACTCCTTTTACGGCACGCTCGCGAGCGGCACGCGCTACGCCGATCTCGTCGTCGAGCCGCCGGAAGGTCCGGAGGCCGGTCAGACGGAGCTCGTCGTCGCCATGCTGCAGGGCGTCTTCAACGCCGTCGATCACGGCGGGCACGACCCGCAGGCGCTGTTCTCGAGGATCGTCGCGGGCTTCGACGCGCTCGGCCGCGAGCGTCCGCCCTGGCTCACGGCGGAATTGATCGGACGGATCCTCGAGCGCCTGCGGAGCGTGCGCGGCCGATGGCGCGCCACGCCGTTCCATTCGACGCTCGAGCTCGAGTTTCCCTGACGGCCGCCGCGGTCTGCGGCCTCTCGGGCTAACGCCGCGGCCGGCCCGAATCCTGCATCGCTTTCACTCCTCGTGGAGCCGGAATCGACGCAGGTTCGTATGTCATGACGATCACCACCATCAATCCCGCGACGGGCCGGGTCATCGCCCGCTACGAGACGCAATCCGACCAGGAGATCGACGCGCTGCTCGCCGCGTCGAGCGCGGCTTTTCGGCGCTGGAGCGAAACGACCTTCGCCGAGCGCGCGGCCTGTCTGACCTCGCTGGCCAAATGCCTTCGCGAGCGGTCCCACGAGCTCGCGCGGCTCATCGCCACCGAGATGGGCAAGCCCTTGCCGCAAGGCCAGGCCGAGGTCGAGAAGTGCGCCTGGGTCTGCGAGCATTACGCCGAGCACGGCGAAGCGCTGCTCGCGCCGGAGGCCGTGACCTCCGACGCCGAGCGGAGCGAGGTGGTGTTTCCGCCGCTCGGCCCGGTGCTCGCGATCATGCCGTGGAACTTCCCGCTCTGGCAGTTCTTCAGGTTCGCGGCACCCGCGCTCATGGCCGGCAACGTCGCGATCCTGCGGCACGCGAGCAACGTCGCGGGCACCGCGCTCGCGATCGAGCGGCTCGTGGACGCCGCCTGCGTGCCGAACGACGTGGTGCGCGTGGCGTGGGTCGACAAGGAGCAGGTCGGGAAGATCATCGCCGACCGCCGCGTCGCGGCCGTGACCCTGACCGGCAGCGTCGCGGCCGGCCGGGCGGTGGCGGCGGCCGCCGGCGGCGCGGTCAAGAAGACCGTGCTCGAGCTCGGCGGCAGCGACCCGTACGTGATCCTCCGCGATGCCGACCTCGAGCTCGCGGTCGAGCGCTGCGTCGAGAGCCGCTTGATCAACTCCGGCCAGAGCTGCATCGCCGCGAAGCGCTTCATCGTCGAAGCGCCGCTGCTCGACGACTTCGTCGCGGCCTTCGTCCAAGCCATGCGCCGCAAGCGGGCCGCGGATCCGTTCGACCCCGAAGCGGATCTCGGACCGCTCGCGCAGGCCAAGGGCCGCGAGAAGGTCCACGATCAGGTGCGCCGCAGCGTCGCGGCCGGAGCCGCGTGCGTCCTCGGCGGGGAGATCCCCGACGCGCCCGGATACTTCTACCCGCCCACCGTGCTGACCGGCGTGGTGCCCGGGATGCCTGCGTTCGACGAGGAAATCTTCGGCCCGGTCGCCGCTATCGCCGAAGCGACGGACGAGGAGCACGCGATCGAGCTCGCGAACCGGAGCGTGTACGGGCTCGGCGCGGCCGTCTTCACGAAGGACGTCGAGCGCGGCCACGCCATCGCCGCGCGGCGCCTCGATGCCGGCAACTGCTTCGTCAACGAGATCGTTCGCTCCGACCCGCGCTTGCCGTTCGGCGGCGTGAAGGACTCGGGCTACGGGCGCGAGCTCGGGGCGTTCGGCATCCGCGAGTTCGTGAACGTGAAGACGGTCTGGGTGGGCGAAGGCACGGCGGATGCGCGCAGCAAGCGGTGCCGATCGGCCGAATGACGCTCGTCCGGCGGCGTCGGCGCCTCACGCGGCGTGCGCCGCGCGTCGCTCGAGCCTCGGCCTGCGCCGGTGCGAGCCAGCCGCCGAGGATCAGGGCGGGCGGTGCCGTCTGCGGAACTACGTCTGCTTGACAACATTTCGTCGATAAAAGGTGGAGCGATCGCTGGCATGGCGTTCATTGCGAAGGGCGGCGCGGAGCACATCGTTTTTCCGCCGACGCTGCTGTCCACGGAACCTCTGATTCCAGTAATGCACTTCACTCGCCAGTCCCCGGGAAGCTGGACTTTCGCCGGCGCATACGAGAGCGTCGCGATGGGTATCGCCCGCGATTTCAGCATCCTCAACGAGGCTCAGGACATCGTTTTCGCGGACCATGGCCTGGAGCTGTCAGGTGTTTCCGCCGACCAATGGCCTTTCGGCCACGTGAACCTCGCGCGTGTGAACGGCGGTTCCGTCGAATGGCGGCGAATCTCTCAGGACCGCGGCTTCTATCATTCGGTCGCCACCGGCGGGATTGCCGAGATCATCGTCGGTATGTACGGCGACAATCCCGCATTCGACGTGGATCGCTACAGCTACGTGATCTACTCCAAGGCGCATGGTGACAGCGATATCGTCCTCCATCCGATCGAGCTCGGCACGGGGTATCGCGTTCGCTCGGGACAGAGCTGGATCATTCTGATCGGCTCGCTGGTGCTGTGAATGAAGCCGGCACATTTTCACAACCGATCGATCGCACTGCGGTCGTGCCCGAGGAGGTGTACTGGCTGAAGGCCTTCAAGCCTCAGGGCCAGCCGCTGCGCTTCATCAGCATCCATCCGCCGACGCAAGGCGCCGCGGCGGAAAGCGTCGCGATCACGGAGATCGTCGTAGATTTGCGCGATTAGCGCGCAGCGGCCGCGCGGCCGGCGACCGCGAGCGCGCGCTCCCGCGGCGGACCGGAGTGGGCGCTCGCGCGGTGCGGGCGGCGCCACTGCGCCCCACGGATGCGCTGCGACATGAATAAGGTCGGCGCCGCGCCGCTACTCGAGCGTCTTCAGGAGCTCCTTCGGGTCGATCTCGAGCGCCCGCAGCCGCTCGACCACGGCGGGCCACTCCTCGCGCAGGAACCGTTGCCGCTCGCGGCGCAGCAAGAGCTCCCGGACGCCCTCCTTCACGACCAGCCCGATGCCGCGGCGCGTCTCGGTGAATTCCTCGAGCTCGCGGTATGCGCGCGCGGCCGTGAGCGGATTGACGAGGAAGTCGGCGGCGAGCTGCCGGACCGACGGCAGCATCTCGCCCTCCCGATACGTCTGATCGAGAATCCGCCGCACGATCTCGTCCATGAGCTGGCGGTAGATCGGCCGATCCTGCGCCCAGACTCTTCCCGCAGTCGTCATCTCGTCCTCGTCGAGCTCGGCAATCTTACCCGGCCCGGAACCGTCTCCCTTGTGGCCGTCCGGCGAATTATAGTACCGTAGCACTGTATTGCATATGTAGTACAGTGCAATGCCGTTATCCGCGCTCCGGAAAGACAAGGGCGGGAGCCGTGCCGACGGCGACGACATCGTCCTGTCGCCGATGGACCGGCGCATCGAGCGCCGCCTCGTCACGCCGCAGCGCGTGGGGCTGGCGCTCGGCGCCGTCGCGCTGCTCGGGCTCGCCGCGTACGGCTACGCGCGCTTCGGGCTCAGCCGCGCGTTGAGAGTCGGCGCCGAGCGGGTCACGGTCTCCACCGTGAGCTACGGCACGTTCCGCGAGTACATCCCGGTCACCGGCAACGTCGTGCCGCGCACGACCTGGTACCTGGACGCGATCGAGGGCGGGCAGGTCACCGCCGTGTTCGTCGAGGAAGGCGAGCTCGTCGAGAAGGGCCAGCCGCTCATCGAGCTCAAGAACACCGATCTGCAGATCCAGGTGATCGCGGCCGAGGCGCAGGCGCTCGAGCAGAGCAACTACTTCACGAACCAGACGCAGCTCGCGGAGCAGACGCGGCTCCGCAATCAGCGGGAGCTCATCGAGAACGATTATCGGATCGATCTCGCCGAGCGCGAGCTCGCGCGGCTGCGTCCGCTGCTCGCGACCGGCGGCGCCACGCAGAAGCAGATCGACGACCTCGAGGCGGAGCTCACGTACCGCCGCAACCTCCGCGAGACGCTGCTCGAGGTGCGGCGCCTCGACGAGGAGTTCCGCGCGAATCAGATCCCGCGCATGGAGTCGGCCCTCGCGGCGTTGAACCGCAGCCTCGAGATCGCCCGCGCGAGCCTCGACAACCTGGTGATCACCGCGCCGATCTCGGGCCAGCTCACGCTGCTCGACGCGAACGTGGGCCAGTCCACGTCGCGCGGCCAGCGTCTGGGGCAGATCGACGAGCTGAACGCGTTCAAAGTGTCGGCGTTCGTCGACGAGTTCTACCTCACGAGGGTGGCGATCGGTCAGACCGCCACCGTCGACATCGGGCGGGAAACCTACACGCTCGAGATCGTGAAGATCTACCCCGACGTGCGCGACCGCCAGTTCGAGATCGACCTCGAGTTCGTGGGACCCATGCCGGAGCTGATCCGCCGGGGGCAGACGCTCAGGATGCGGCTGGAAATAGGCCAGCCCGCGGACACCCTCGTGCTCGCGAACGGTGCGTTCTACGACGATACCGGCGGCCAGTGGGTGTTCGTCCTGGACGAGTCCGGCGACTTCGCCGAACGGCGCAGCGTCCGCTTCGGCCGGCGCAACCCGGAAGGCATCGAGGTGCTCGACGGCCTGGAGGCCGGGGATCGCGCGATCACGTCGAGCTACGAGAGCTTCATGAATTTCGATCGCATCGACTTCCGCAGCGGCACCTGAGCGCTGCCGACCAAGGAGAGACAACGACATGAGCACCGCTGCCGCGTTGACACCGACCGATGAGCGTGGGGCGCGGACGCTGATCCGCATGCACCGCATCACCAAGCGCTACCGCACCGCCGAGCTCGAGACCACGGCGCTCGACGGCATCGACCTCGAGATCAAGGAGGGCGAGTTCGTCGCCGTCATGGGTCCGTCCGGCTGCGGCAAATCCACGCTGCTGAACATCGTCGGCCTGATCGACTCGCCGTCGAGCGGCGAGTACTACTTCGGCAACCACGAGGTCTCGAAGTACTCGGAAAGCAGGCTCGCGGACCTGCGCAAGGGGAACGTCGGCTTCATCTTCCAGAGCTTCAACCTGATCGACGAGCTCGACGTGTACGAGAACGTGGAGCTGCCGCTGCTCTACCAGAACGTGCCGAAGGCGCAGCGCCGGAATCTCGTGCGCGAGGCGCTCGAGCTCGTCGGGCTCTCCGCGCGCGCGAAGCACAAGCCCGAGCAGCTCTCCGGCGGCCAGCAGCAACGCGTCGCGGTCGCGCGCGCCGTGGTGGGGGATCCGAGGCTCATCCTCGCCGACGAGCCCACCGGCAACCTCGACACGAAGAACGGCGAGGAAGTGATGGACATGCTGAACACGCTGAACGAGCAAGGCACGACGATCCTGATGGTCACGCACTCGCCGAGCCACGCGCAGCGCGCGCACCGGATCGTGAACCTGCTCGACGGCCGGATCGTGCCTCCGGGCGAGGTGACGATCTGAAGCATCCGTCCGCTGCGTCGGCGTGCTGATTCACTACCTCACGGTCGCCCTCGCCGCGCATCGGCGCCGGCCGTTGCCGACGCTGCTCGGCGTCGTGACGCTCGCCGCGGGGCTCGCATGCTTCCTCGCCGCGTACGGGGTCGCGGCGTTCTGGGATCGCGCGGACCGGCACTTCGCGAACGCGGAGCGCATCTTCGCGGTGACGTCGGAGTGGGAATTCCGCGAGGTCCGCGACGGGGCGCAATTCCGGACCGGCGTCGTGCCCGCCACCAATCCGTGGCTCGCGCCGTATCTCCGCGCCGATTTTCCGGCGCTCGAGGCCGTCGCCAGAGTCGTCGGGCTCGGCCCCGCCGGCACGGTGCGCGCCGACGGCCCCGCCGCCGGGCCCGCCGTGCGGCTGCGCGCGTTGGCCGCGGACGCCGAGCTGTTCCGGATATTCGATCTGCCCTTCGCCGCGGGCGACGGACGACGCGCGCTCGACGCGCCGGGCAGCGTCGTGCTCACGCGCAACGCGGCGGAGCGGCTCTTCGGGCACGAGCCCGCGCTCGGGCGCACGGTCGTGCTCGGCAACCGATGGGAGGCGACCGTCACGGGCGTGCTCCATCCGATCCCCAAGCCGTCGCATTTCGGCGCGTCGGCCGGCGCGCCGTTGCGCTTCGACCTCATCGCATCGTGGGACCTCTTCGAGCGGGTGAGCGCCGCGGACGGCTTCGACATCACCCGCACGGTCCTGCTGCTCCTCGGCGGCCTGGTGCTGGCCGTCGCGTGCGTGGACTGCGCGAACCTCGCCGCGGCCCGCGCGGCGCGGCGCGCCCGCGAGGTCGGCTTACGCAAGACGCTCGGCGCGAGCGCCTACCCCGCGTTCCTGCTCGCACGCGTCCCGGCCGCCGCGGCGCTGCGCACCGGCCGGTCGCGGGGCGGTCCAGGCTGGCTTTCGGCCGTGCTCGCCGGCGCGCAGTTCGCCGTCGCGGCGTTCCTGCTGATCGCGGTCGGCGTCGTCTACGCGCAGAACGAGCGGCTCGCGCGCACCGGCATGGCTCTGACCGAAGCGCCGTTGCTGGTCATCGAGAACGACGTCGATTTCTTCTCGACGTTCGACAGCCCGATCCTCGCGGGCCGGGCGTTCGACCCCGGCCAGATGGCGCTGATGCTCGTGGCCGAGTTCGCGAAGCCGGTCCTCATCGCGAACGTGATCGCCTGGCCGCTCGCGTACGTCGCAGTGCGGGCCTATCTGAATGTGTTCATCGATCCGATCCAGCTGACGCCGGCGCCGTTCGCGGCCGCGCTCGGGGCGACGCTGCTCGTCGCGCTCGTCTCGGTGGCCGCGCAAGCGATCGCGGCCGCCCGCGCGGCGCCGGCCGGCGTGTTGCGCCATGAATAGAAGCGAACCGGCGAGACGGCGCACCGACGAGCGGGACGGCGCGACCGGCCTCCCGCCACGTCGGCACATGCCGAAGGCGCGCCGCGCATGCTGACGCATTACCTTACGCTCGCGCTCAGGAACGCGCGCCGCACGCCGCTCGCGTCGGCCGTGAACGTGCTGACGCTCGCGCTCGGGCTCGCCTGCTTCCTGAGCGCGTACGCCGCGGTCGCGTTCTGGGACCGCGCGGAGCGCGGCTTCGCGAACGCCGATCGCACCTACGTGCTGACGATCGAGTTCGCGTTCACGAACGGCAGCTTCGCGCGCCCGACGACCGTGGGCGGGCCGGCGCATGTGCACGAATACCTGCGGGCGGACCTGCCGCGGCTCGAGCGGATCGCGCGCGCGGCGCTCATGAACCCGCAGACCGCCTTCGCCGCGGGCGACCGCGCGGTCCGGCTCCGCAGCCTCGCGGTGGACCCGGAGTTCCTCGCGATCTTCGACCTGCCGTTCGTGGCCGGCGACCCGGACACGGCCCTCGCGGCGCCGCGCTCCGTCGTGCTGACGCGGGACGCGGCCGCGCGGCTCTTCGGCGACGCCTCGCCGCTCGGCCGCTCGGTGCTCATCGACGACGCGGTCGAGGCCACGGTGACCGGCGTCGTCGACCCTCCGCCCGAGCCCTCGCACCTGGGGCGCGCGGCGGCCGCGCCGCTCACATTCGACATCCTCGCGTCGTTCGACGTGCGCGACGCGGTGCGCGCCGTGACGTCGTCCCCCGAGCTCATCGCGTTCATGAACCGCAACTGGACCGACTGGAGCGTGCTCACATACGTGCTGCTGCCGCGCGACAGCAGCATGACCGGGGACGATCTCGTGGCGCACCTCGAAAGCTTCGCGGCCCGGCACGTGCCCGACGAGGTGCTCGCCCAGAGCACGATCGCGTTCGGCGCGGTGCCGGTCCGCTCGGTGCTCCGCCACGGCGTGGACGAGGAGCTCTTCTCGCGCGACGTGGGCGTATCGGTCACGACCGTGCTCTGGTGGCTCGGCGCGCTCGTGCTCGCGGTCGCGTGCCTGAACTACGCGAACCTCGCGACGGCGCGGGCGGCGAGGCGCATGCGCGAAACGGGCCTCCGCCGGGCGCTCGGCGCGCGACCGACGCAGGTGATCGCGCAGCACCTGCTCGAAGCGGCGCTCGCCACCGGCGCCGCCCTCGTCGTCGCCGCCGCCGCGCTCGCGCTGGCGCTGCCGGCGCTCGATGAGCTGCTCGGCGCGGACGTCGGCGCGGTGCTGCTCGCGGATCCCGCGGTCTGGCTCGCCGTCGCGGCCGTCGCCGCCGCGGTGACGCTCGCGGCCGGCGCCTATCCCGCCTTCGCGCTCGCGCGGACCGCGCCGGTCGAAGCGCTCCGCACGTCCGTGCAGCGGATCGGCCCCAGGCGGCTCTGGACGCTCCTGGTAGGCGCGCAGTTCGGCGCGGCCGCGTTCCTGCTCGCTCTCCTGACGGTCACGGCGGAGCAGAACGCCGCGCTCGTCCGCACCGCGCTCGGCGCCGTCACGGATCCGCTCGTGCTCATCGAGAACCGCAGAGCGCCCACGAAGCTCGACTCGGCCACGCTGCACACCGAGCTCGCGCGCCTGCCGCAGGTCACCGGCGTCACCGAGATGGCCGGCTTGCCGTGGCAGCGGCTGGTGGCGGTGGCGTTCGTGAGCGACTCGCCGCAGGCGCCGCCGCGGCGCGTGCTGACCCGGGACGTCGGCTTCGACTTCTTCGAGGTGATGGGCATGGAGCTGCTCGCGGGGCGGACGTTCAGCCGCGCGCGTGGCGAGGATCGCGCGGCGGTCGAAGCGGCGGCGCCGGGCGCGCAGGCCGCACCGGAACCGATCGTCGTCGATCGCGCGTTCGTCGAGGAGCTCGGCTTCGGGTCGCCGGCGGAGGCGATCGATCGGCTGGTCTACCGCGCGAGCTCGGGGCCGGTCGACACGCCGCCGCTGCGCATCGTGGGCGTCGTCGAGAACCGGCGGCTCACGTTCCGCGGCGGCGGCGCGCGCTCGACGATGTACACGCTCGGCACGAACCTCGACGTGACGGTGGCGCGCGTCGCCGCGAGCGACGTGGCCGGCGCGCTGCACGGCATCGACTCGACCTGGAAGCGGCTCTCGCCGGCCGTCGCGATCGACCGGCGGTTCTTCGACGAGACGTTCGAGCAGGCGTATCGGACGTTCCTGCGGATCAACGGCCTGTTCGGCGCGCTCGCGCTGACCGCGGTAGCGATCTCGGCCGCGGGGCTCTTCGGCCTCGCCACGCTGGTCGCCGGCCGGCGGCGCCGGGAGATCGGCGTGCGGAAGGCGTGCGGCGCGAGCGAGGGCCGCATCGTGCGGCTGCTGCTCGGCGGCTTCGCGCGGCCGGTGCTGCTCGGCAACGTGATCGCGTGGCCGCTCGCGTACGCGGCGGCGCAAGCGTATCTGAACGTGTTCCTCCGTCCCGTGCCGCTGACCGCCGTGCCGTTCGCGGCCGCGCTCGCGGCGACGCTCGCGGTGGCGTGCGTCGCGGTGGGCGGGCAATCGTGGCGCGCGGCGCGGCAGAGGCCGGGTGACGTGCTGCGTCATGAGTAGCAGCGGCGCGCGTCGGCGAGGCGTCCCGCGAGGGGAGGCGCGCGGCCGCGATCGGAGGCGCCGTCGATGCTGATGCACTATCTCTACGTCGCGCTGCGCAATGCCCGGCGCGGGCCGTTCGCGTTCGTCATGAACGTGCTCACGCTCGCGGTGGGTCTCGCCTGCTTCGTCACGGTCTACGGCTTCGTCGACTTCTGGCGCAGCGCCGACCGTCACTTCGCGAACGCGGACCGCATCTACGCCGTCACGATGGAGTTCGAGGCGCGCGTCGGCAGCTTCGCGATGGGCGCCTTCGGCGCGCCGGAGCCTCTCGCCGAGCTCCTGCGCGCGGACTTCCCGCAAATCGAACGGGTCGTGCGTGCCGTCAATCTCGGCCGGGACGCGGTGGCGTCGGCGCTCGGCCGGGCGCTCACCATGAGCGCCGCCGCGACCGGGCCCGAGTTCTTCGAGCTCTTCGACCTGCCGTTCGCGGCCGGCGACCCGCGGCGCGCGCTGTCGCAGCCGAGGAGCGTCGTGCTGACCCGGGAATTCGCCACGCAGCTCTTCGGCGACGCCGATCCGCTCGGCCAGCCGGTGCTGATCGGCAACGCGGTCGAGACCACGGTCACCGGCCTGCTCGCACCGATTCCCGAGCCGTCGCACATGGGACGCTCGACGTCGGCCACGTTCCGCTTCGACGCGCTCGTGTCGGAGGACGTGCTCGAGGCGATTCGAGCGCGGGCCCGCGAGATCGGCCTGCGGAAATCGCTCGGCGCGCGGCCCGGGCAGATCGTGGTGCAAGCGCTGCTCGAGGCGGCGCTCGCGGCCGTGGTCGCGATCGTGCTCGCGCTCGCGGGCTACCGCCTCGCCGCGCGGGCGTTCACGGCGCTGATCGGCACGGATCCGACCCGGACGCTGTTCGACGGCGCGGGCTTCTGGCTGTTCCTCATCGCGCTCGTGGCCGGCGTGACGCTCGCGGCGGGCGCGTATCCCGCGCTCGTGCTGTCGCGCGTTCGCCCGGTGGCCACGCTGCGCGGCGCCGCAGCCGGGCGGGCCGCCGGGCGGCTGCCGGCGGCGCTGGTCGCCGTGCAGTTCACGGTGGCCTCGTTCCTCTTGATGGTCGTGGCGGTCACCGCGCTCGAGAACGCGCATCTGAAGCGCACCGGGCTCGGCATCGCCGAGGACCCGCTGCTCGTGATCACGCGCTCGAGCCCCGCGGCGAACGTGTCGGCCGAGACCCTGCGCGCGGAGCTCGAGCGGCTGCCGCAGGTGCGCGGCGTGACCGAGATGGCGGCGCCGCCGTTCCTCGGCTTCTCGCTGACCGTCGTCCGTAACGGCCCGGAGCAGACCGTCATCTCGCGGACCGTGTTCAGCCACACCGTCGGCCACGACTTCTTCGCGATGTTCGACGTGCCGCTGCTCGCCGGACGGCTGTTCAGCCGCGACCACGACGACATGCCGGCCGTGCCGCCGAGCGCCCCGCCGCCGCCCGGCTCGACGAGGTCTGGCAGCGGCTCGCGCCGAACGCGCCCGTGCGGCGCGAGTTCTACGACGCGATGTTCGACGAGCTCTACACGAGCTACTTGAGAGTCAGCCAGGTGATGAGCGCCCTCGCGCTGATGGCGGTGATCATCGCGGTGGCCGGCTTGTTCGGCATGGCGACCTTGCTCGCCGGCCGCCGCCGGCGCGAGATCGGCGTGCGCAAGTCGCTCGGCGCCGGCACGCTGCAAATGGTGCGGATGATGCTCGTGAGCTTCGCGAAGCCGGTGGCGATCGCGAACGTGATCGCGTGGCCGGCCGCGTATTTCGCCGCGCGGCGCTACCTGGACTTCTTCATCGAGCCGATTCCCCTGACGCCGCTGCCGTTCCTGCTCGCGCTCGCGGCCACCGTGGCGGTGGCCTGCGCGGCCGTGGTCGGCCAGACGGTGAGCGCGGCGCGCACGCGTCCGGCCGAGGTGCTGCGGCACGAGTGAGGGCGGCCGAGAGCGGCTTTCAGCCCGCTCCGAGCATCGCGCTTACGATGCGCTGCCAGCCTGCCGAGTTCCACGCGAAGTGCGTGGCGAGCACGAACGGCAGGAACAGGCTGAGGCCGATCAGATACGCGGAGTGCACGCGCCCGAAGCGGACGAGGTCGTGAATCAGCGCCGGCGCGAGCAGCAGCAGGTGGTACAGGTGAACGCCGTCGTAGCCGTAGTCCGCCGCCATCCAGTTCCCCTGCGCGGAGCCCGGCAGCCAGGTCATGCGTCCGAGCGCGGCATCGATGACCACGAACGTGGCGAGCACCATCATCCGCTTGTGCGTCTCCGGCGCCGAGCGCCGGCTGAGCACCGCCCAGAGGTAGAAGACGCCGAACAGCAGCGCGGCCCGGCCCATCACGAAGAAGAAAAAGGCCACCGCCCGGCTGGCCATGAGCATCGGCATCTGGGCGCCGGGCGCGGAGGCCGCCGCCGCGAGCCCGAGGTAGTTGACCGCGATCAGCGCGATCATGGCGAGGAACATGGCGGGCGCGAGCGCGAACGACGCGACGCCGAGCGTTCGGTGCAGGCGCGCTCGGCCGACGGCCATCAGGCACGTTTGCGCGAGCAGGAGCAGCAGCCAGGCCGCCATCAGCGCGGCGTGCACGTGGATCAGCAGCGGCGGCACCGGGCGCGCGCCCGTCAGGATCGCGATCGAGCGCGGCGCGAAGCCCACCGCGGCCACCACGATGAACAGCACGGCCATGAACACGTAGATGGAACGGGCGGCGCTCTGCACCGCCGCGCGCGGAGAAGGGACCGAGACGACGTTGACGCCCACGATGTTCGACCTCCCGGCGTGCCAGCCGCAAGGTAACACTCGATGCGCATCTACGGGTAGCACCGGACGCCGCACTCGAGGATTTTCGTGTACACGTGCTGCGTCTTCACGCGCGAGTAGCCGAGGGCCTCGTAGAACGGGGGCGAGAGCTCGCGCGCGGTGTTCGACCGCACGATCACCGAGCTCAGCCCGCGCGACCGTGCCCATTGGGTCGCATCTCGACGTCGTCGTTCACGGCGATTCTCGACGCACCCGTCAGCGGTCCGGAGACGCGGCGCGAATGCGCATCATCGGGCTCGGGCAACGCAGGTGTCGGCGCGAGCCTGGCCGATCTTCGACAGGAAATCCGCTATCGCTTCGTTTCGCTCCTTCACCACGGCCACGGGGTCTGCCGAGCCGATGGGACCCAGCCACTTGAGCCATGGGTATACCGCGGCAATGTCGTGGAAGTTCAGGTGCTTCGTGCCCGGAATCGTCGCCGTCGTGATCGTCGCGCCGCCGGCCGTCGCCAGGGACAGATCGTTCGAGCCGCCGTTCTCCTCGCTGTACAGCATCAGGTACGGCACGGCCACCGGCTCGTCCGGCTGCGTGCCGTAGATCCCGCCGTCGATGTTGACGACGCCGGTCGCGCGGTGGCGATTCCGTTTCGCGTACTGGGTGGCGACGGCGCCGCCGACGGAAAGCCCGATGGCCGCTACTCCGCCGGGCGCCGAAACGGCGCCGATCCCGGGAATCGCCGCGAGCAGGCTCTCGAGCCCGGCGACGGCGTATTCGACATCGCCGCTGCGGGCGGCCACGATCTGATTGGTGTTCGAAGCGACGCGGAAGTATTCCTTCCAGAGCGCCGCCCGCTCTTCCTTCGGCGCGGAGAGAATCTTCCGCTGCAGCGAGGCGTGCTCCGATCGCTCGCTCTTCGGCTGCGCCCTCTGCAGCGCCCTGAGCTCGGCAAGCTGATCCTCGTGCTGCAGCGAGATCACCACGTAGCCGCGGCTCGCGAGGTGCTCCATCAGCGTCGTGTTCTCGGAGGCGAAGGAAATCAAGCCGTGGCTGTAGATCACGACGCGCGGCGGGCCGGCCTGCGCTGCATACGGTGCAGCCTCGTGAGTGTTCGTCGTCACGCCCATCGCGCGCCGCAGCACGAGCTTCACGAGGCCCGGGGTGCCGGGGTCGCTGCGGACCTGCTCCCAGAGCCGCTCCCGCCGAGAGGCGTCGGCGGCGACCCGGTCCGCGGGATACCACAGCTTGACGAAGAGGCGCCGTCCCCGGTCCTGGCTCAGGGCATGGGCGGGTCTGCCGGGGTCCACCATCTCGCAGGCGGCGGAGCCCACGAGATACGGACCGCCGGGGTTCGGCAACGTCTTCACGGCTCTACGACGGCGGCTTGCGAGGCGTCGAGCCGATTGCCGGGCTACTCGAGGTACCCCTTCAACCGCGCCGCCTCGATGTTCGGCAGCACGTAGTCCTCGCCCGGCAAGCTCTCGACGTCCAGATTGTTCTCGAGACAGATGAACTCGAGCGGCTCCCATCCGGGTCGCAGATGCACCACCTGCGACGCCGACCAGGGCGCCGTGTAGGCGCCGGGATCGTCGATCGTCACGTCGATCCGCATGTGGCCGAAGTGCGTGCGCGTGAAGCGCTCGATCACCCGCAGCTTGTCGGTGGTCGGCCGGCCGAGCTGATCGAGCCAGGCCTTGCCGTTGAAGCCCGTGGTCTCGACGACGAGCGTGTCCCCTTCCCAGCGGCCCGTCGAGTAGCCCATCCACGCGGGCTTCGCGTTCGGATCGACCTTGCGGCCGTCGGTGAAGATCTGCCGCCAGAACGTGAACGTCTCGTAGAGGATCACGATCGAGCTCGGCGTCTCGATGAGCTTCCACGGATAAGACACGAAGCCGAGCTTCGGGACGCCCTGCGGCAGGCAATGGGCGTCCGGGTCCTCCCGCGAGTGCGAGCCGTCCTTGCGCTCGTCGAACAGCCGCCGCGCCCACGGCTGGTAGGGGACGTTGTCGTCACCCAGGTCCACGGCCAGATCGGCGATGTAGCGGTTGTCGTCGGGCATCCAGACGCCCTGCAGGTCGACGCGGCCGCTCGGCAACCGCGGCGGCGGGGCGTCGAGGTCGATGCGGCCGTCCGCGGTGCGCGGACCGTCGGGCTCGGGCGCGTCGAGCCATTGGCCGGCGGCGGGTGCGGTGCACAGACAGAGAAGCGCGGCGGCCGGCAGGAGCCGGTGCAGCGCGCGATCTGGCGTTCCCCGCATCATGGAGAAACCTATGTGAGTTCTGCAGGCGAGTCAACGCGCGCTAGAATTCGCACGACGGTTATCGGGAGCATCGGTCATGCGACTGCGAGCGCTTTCCGTCCTCGGCCTTGCCGCGCTTCTGCCCATCGGACCCGCATGGGCGCACCACTCCTTCTCGGCCGTCTTCGACGCGGCGCAGCCGGTCGAGATCACCGGCACGGTCACGCGCGTCGAGTGGATGAATCCCCACGTCTGGATCTACTTGAACGTCGAGAAGGACGACGGCGCGGTGGAGGAGTGGGCATTCGAGATGGGGAGCCCGAACCGGCTGATGCGCTACGGCTGGCATCAGAGCTCGCTGCCGGCCGGCCAGACGGTGACCATCGCGGGATCCCGTGCCCGCGACGGCAGCCTCAAGGCGGCGGTCGACACCGTCACGCTGCCGAGCGGGCAGCGCCTCTTCGGCGCCCAGGAGCGCTAGCGCCGGCGCCGCGGTCCCTCAGCGCGGCGTCTCGCCGACGTAGCGTGCGCGCGGACGGATGACCGCGTCCTGGGCGTACTGCTCGATCGCATGCGCGATCCAGCCGATCGTGCGGCCGATCGCGAAGAGCGTGAGCGCCGTGCCGTCCGGGAGCCCGAGCGCCCGCGCGAGCGCCACCAGCGCGAAATCGAGCGTCGGCGCTTCGCCGAGGACGGCGCGGCCCGCGGCGGCGAGATCGGCGGCGAACGCGGCCCCTTTCGTTCGCGGCAACATCTCGAGCAGCAGGCGCGCGCGGGGGTCGCCGGCCGGATAGAGGGGGTGGCCGAAGCCGTCGATCGGCTCGCCGCGGCGCAGCCGCTCCGCGAGAGCCTGCTCCAGATCCCGGGCGCGCGCGAGGGAATCCCACAGCGACTCGATCCGCGCCGTGGTGCCGCCGTGCTTCGTGCCCTCGAGCGCCGCGAGCCCCGCGATCACCACGCCGTAGGGCGAGGCGCGGGCGGACGCGACGCAGCGCGCCGTGAACGTCGAGACGTTGAGCTCGTGATCGGCGCACAGGATCAGCGCGGCGCGCAGCAGGTCCGCGCGCGCCGGCACCTCCCAGCCGCGCGCGAGGCTCGCGTCGATCGGCCGTCCCGCGGCGCTCCCGCCGGTCGCGACGCCCGCGAGCAGATGCAGGATCCGCCAGCCCGTCTGCGCGACGGCGCGCGGCCGGAAGTCGTAGGCCGCCGGGTCCCGCGTCGCGGCGAGGGCGAGCGCGGCCTGCGCCCGCGGCACGAACGGCATCGCGGATCGTGCGCCGCTCCCGAGCCCGGCCTTCGGCGGTGATTCGAGCAGCGCCCCGTTCGCATCGCCCATCCAGAGCAGCGCCGCCACGTCGGCCAGCGCGCGCTCGCGCGCGAGCCGCTCCGCGTCGTGGCCGCGGTAATAGATGCGGCCGTCGGCGATCAGCGTGATCGCGGACTCGAGGATCGGCAGGCCCCAATGCAGCGCCTGCTCGGCCGCCTTCTCGGGGTTGCGCCGCTCGGCCGCCCGCGCCTTCAGCCGTTCCAGGTCCTCGCGCGCGTAGCGGCGGCGGCGACTGCCCGGGACGGGCTCCGAGCGCACCCGCCCCCGGCTCACGTAGGCGTAGAGCGTCGCCCGGCTGACGCCGAGCAGCCGTGCGGCCTCGTCCGTGTCGAGCCAGGCGTGCTCCGGCTGCTTCATATTGATTACTTCGTCAATATTGACGATCGCCTCCACCCACCATACTTTGGCGTCCGAGCAGACGCAACCACGAGAGCACCCCTTGCTCTGGATCGCCGCGACACTGATCGCCGCTGCGGCCCAGACCGCTCGCAACGCGATGCAGAGCAGCCTCACGGCGTCGCTCGGCACGCTCGGAGCGGCGCAGGTCCGCTTCCTGTACGGGCTGCCGTTCGCGCTGCTGTTCCTCGTTTTGGCGGCGGCGCTCGCCGACGCGCCGGTGCCGGCCCCCACGGCCTCTTTCGTCGCCTACACGGGCGCCGGCGCGCTCGCGCAGATCGCGGGCACCGTGCTGCTGCTCGCGGCGATGCACGCCGGGTCGTTCTCCGTCGCTACCGCGTTCACCAAGACCGAACCGGTCCAGGTCGCCATCTTCGCCTTCGCGGTGCTCGGCGAGCGCCTGACGCCCCTCGCGATCGGCGCGATCGTGATCGCCACCGCGGGCGTCGTGCTCGCCGCGTGGCGCGCGCGAGGCCCTTCCGCCCGTAGAAGCGTGGCGGCGGCCGCGTTCGGCGTCGCGTCGGGCGCGTTCTTCGCGCTCGCGGCCGTCGGTTTCCGCGGCGGCATCCTGGCGCTCGGGGAGGGCTCGGCCTATCTGCGGGCGACGACGACGCTCGCATGGGCGCTCGGCCTGCAGGCGGCCTCGCTCGGCGCGTGGATGGCCGTGTTCCGGCGCGCCGCCCTCGTGGAGAGCCTGCTGCGCTGGCGCCAATCCCTCACCGCGGGCTTCATGGGCGCCCTCGCGTCGCAGTTCTGGTTCCTCGGCTTCTCGCTCACCGCGGCGGCGAACGTGCGCACGCTCGCGCTGGTGGAGGTGCTGTTCGCGCATGCGGTCGCGAGGCGGCTGTTCGGCGAGCGCGCTTGCCGGCGTGAAGCGCTCGGCATGACGCTCGTCGTGGCGGGCGTCGCGTTGCTGCTCGCGTCAACCGCCTAGCGCGACCCGCGTTGTTGAGGCTGTTCGCCCGGCGAGAGGCACGTCGGTGTGCCGACTGCTCGCGGGCGACGGGCGGCAGTCGTCCCGAACAGGAACCATTGCCTATCCATGAACCGTCGAAAGATGGCACCCTTGCTGGCCGCGAGCGTGCTGGCGACGGCGGAGCTCGCGGCCGCCGACGCGGCGCGGCCCGGTGCCCGCAGGCGGCTCACTCGTCGTAACCAAGGAAAGGAGCAGACATCATGCGGCTGCGGTCGTGCGTTCTCCTCGCATGTCTCGTCGTTGCGGCGGCGAGCGCGGCGGACGAGCTCGATCCGGCACGCCGCGAGCCCCGGGGCGCGGCCGTCGGCGAGCGGCGCCTGATCGTGAAGCTGCGGGCGAACGCGGGCGCGACGCGGCGACAAGCGGTGTCGGCGGCGACGCTCGCCGCGCGCGCGGGCCTGCTGCCGCAGCAGACGCGGCGCATCGGCGGCGGCTTCGAGGTGATGAGCTTCGATCCCGACGATGCGCCCGACGCGCAGGCGCTGCTCGAGCGCCTGCGCGCGGATCCCGACGTCGAGCTCGCCGAGCTCGACCAGCGCCGCTATTTGCACGCCCTGCCCAACGATCCGTTGTACCCGAGCCAGTGGTACCTGCAGAGCCGCGCCGATGCGCCGAGCGCGATCGACGCGGAAGGCGCCTGGGAGATCACGCCGGGCAGCGCGGGCGGCGTGATCGCGGTGCTCGACACGGGGGTGCGGTTCGATCATCCGGATCTCCTGCACGCCGGCCTCGGCGGGCGCCTGCTGCCCGGCTACGACTTCGTCACGAACGCCGCCACCGCGAACGACGGCGACGGCCGCGACCCCGACCCGTCAGACCCCGGCGACTGGGTCAGCGGGGCGGACCTGAGCACGCCCGGGTTCGCCGGCTGCGACGTCGCGAACAGCTCCTGGCACGGCACGCGCGTGGCGGGGCTGATCGGCGCGGTAGCCAACAACGGTGAAGGCATCGCGGGTGCCACCTGGCGCTCCTGGATACTGCCCGTGCGAGTCATCGGCAAGTGCGGCGGGTTCGATTCCGACATCATCGCGGGCTTGCTCTGGGCGGGCGGCATTCCCGTCGACGGCGTGCCCGCCAATCCGTACCCCGCACGCATCATCAACGTGAGCCTGGGCGCCACCGGGCCTTGCCCGCGGACCTATGCGGACGTGGTGGCCCAGCTCGCCGCCCGCGGCGTGCTGGTCGTGGCCTCGGCCGGCAACGAAGGCGGAGCCGTGGCCGCGCCGGCCAACTGCCCCGGCGTCCTGGCGGTCGCCGGCCTGCGGCACGCGGGCACCAAGGTCGGCTACAGCAGCCTCGGACGCGAGGTGACCATCGCAGCCCCGGCGGGCAATTGCGTGAACCTCTTCGGCGCTTGCCTCTACGCGCTCGACACCACGTCCAACCTCGGCACGACGACGCCCGGGACGCACGGCTACACGGACCAGCTCAACGCCAACGTCGGCACGAGCTTCTCCGCGCCGATCGTGGCCGGCATCGCCGGGCTCATGCTCGCCGCGAACGGCAATCTGCGGCCGGCGCAGCTGATCGCGCGGCTCGCGGAAAGCGCCCTGCCCTTTCCGACGAGCACCGATCCGGGGGTGCCGTACTGCCGCGTGCCGCTCGGACCCGGCGACATCCAGGGCTCGGAATGCAACTGCACGACGGACACTTGCGGCGCCGGGATGGCGAACGCTCGCCGGGCCGTGGAGGAGGCGCTGCGGCCGATCGCGGCCGTGCGCGTGATGAGTCCGACCGCCCCGGGACAGAACGTGGAGCTTTCGGCCGCGGGCAGCGCGGCCGCGTGCGGCCGCACGATCGCGAGCTACGCCTGGGAGATCGTCGAGGGCGGCACCGGCTTCGGCATCGGCGGCACCGACCCCGCGGTGGCGGTGGTCGTGGCGCCGGCCACGGGCAGCTATACCGTGCGTCTCACCGTGACGGACGACGCCGGCCGCTCGGACGTCGCCGACGTGGTGCTCACGGCCACCGGCGCGTTCACCACCGCCCCCGAGCAGGCGGGCACGCAGGCGTGCCTCACCGAGATCGATGCGCCGCCGCCGCCCGTCGTCGTCTCCGTGTCGCCGGGCACCGCGAGCGTGCAGGTGGGCGGCTCGCTCAAGTTCACGGCCACGCTCGCACCCGCGTCCACGGGCGGCGTGGTGTGGCACGTCGACGGCGTGGCCGGCGGCAACGCCGAGGTCGGCACGATCTCCGCCGACGGCTTCTACACGGCGCCGGCGTCGGTGCCCGTGCCGGCGACCGTCACGGTCACCGCCGTCTGGACCGAGGACGCGACCCGCTTCGGCACCGCGGAGGTCACCGTCACCGCGCCGCCTGCGCCGCCGGCCGACAGCGGCGGCGGGGGCGGCGCTACGGATCTCGGCTCGCTGCTCGCGGCGTTGCTCGGCGCGCTCTGGCTCCGCCGCCGCGGCAATGCGGAACGTCCGCGCGATCGCCCGTACGTGCCGACGCTTCGCTCGAGAGTTTGGAACTTTTCGCCCGCTCGGAACGAATAACCTCCGAACGCTTCGCGCGCGGTCCTCCGCGCGTCTCCCACTCGTCACCGACGAGCAACGATGACTCACACGCCGGGCGCCCGGAACGGAGTGCTATGCAAGGAGTGAACGCATGAACGTTGGCATCTGGAAGCTGCTCATCCTGGGCGCGGCGCTCGTGCTCGCCGCTTGCGACCGCGACGACGACGATGACGGCGGCGCCACCACGCAGGCGCCGCTGCTCGGCGCGCTCAACGCCGTGCAGGACATGAAAGACGTCACGTTCCTGCGCGAGGAGGAAGAGTGGACGACGATCACGTTCGGCACGGCCACCGACTTCAGGGCCGTGGACGCCGATCAGTACGACCTCAACTTCGATGCGCTGCTGCCCGGCGACGACACGAGCGCGTGCACCGGCGACGACGACGGCGACGACGTGAAGGACTCGGACGAGTGCACGCGCGTCGCATCGGTATCCATCAACGCGGTGGCGGGTCGCGAGTACACCATCGTGCTGGCCGGCCGCTACGCGAGCCCGACCGTGCTCGTGTTCGACAAGGCCATTCACGAGTTCGACTTCCAGGGCACGGACGCCGACGGCGACCCCGAGGATCGCAACATGGAGGTGCAGTTCTTCCACCTCGCGGAGACGCTCGGCGACGTCGACGTGTACATCGAGCCGCCCGGCACCAATCTCTCGCCCGCGCAGGTTCGCGCCACGCTGTCGCGATACGAGCACTTCGATGCGCTCCTGGACGAGGGCGAGTACGTCATCACGCTGACGGCCGTGGCGGACCCGAGCACGGTTTTCTTTCTGTCCGACACGTTCTCCGTGAGCCGCCGCACGCGCGTGGGCTTCGCGATCCTCGACGGCGCGGGGAGCGGCGTGTCCACGCTCAAGGTGGCGCGGTTCCGCGATCAGGGCGGCACGCTCCTCGACCGCCGTGTCGGCACGCAGCTGCGGTTCGCCCACGTGGCACCGCGGGCGGGCAACCTGGACGTCTACGTGGGCGGCGACTTCACGCAGCCGCGCGTCACCGATCTCGCCTTCGAGCAGACGTCGGCATACGGCGAGGTGGATACCAGCGCGCTGCTCGACCTCGCCGTCGACGTCACGCCGGCCGGCAATCCCGGTGTATTCCTCGCGCGCGAGGAGATCACGCTCGCGCGCGACGAGCGCGCGACGTTCTTCCTGCTCGGCTCGAACAACCTCGACGGCCTGAAGTCCACGGACGAGTTCCGGCGGTTCGCCACGCACGCGCGGCTGCGGATGGTCAACGGCGCGAGCAACACGCTCGACTTCTACGTGGTGAAGCAAGGCAGCAACATCGCCACGTTGTCGCCCACGACCAGCCTCGCCTTCCGCTCGAGCTCGGGCCTCACGACGTTCGACCCCGGGGCCTACGACATCGTGCTGACGCGGGCCGGCTCGTCGACCGTGCGCTATGGGCCGCGGACGGTGGAGCTCGCCGCGGGCGGCATCTACACGATCGTCGCGATCGACACGGGCGAGTCCACCGCCACCGACGTCGTGCTCCTGGACGATTTCGCACCATGACGCGAGACCGACGTCGTGCGCCGGCAGCGGCGCGCAGCGCGACGCTCGCGTTGCTCGGGCTGCTCGCGCCGCTCGGCGCGCTCGCCGAGCGGGGCACGACGGGGCCGTACGCCGGGCTCGGCGTTGCGACGACGCCCTACGAGCATCGCTATGGAGGCATCGTCTACGACGCGTCCCGGCCGCTCGGCTGGCAGGCGTACGCCGGCTATCGCCTGAGCGACCGCCTCGCGGTGGAGGCGGCCTACCAGCGCTTCCCGGGCATCGAGTCGGGCGAGATTGCCGGCAGCGGGCTCGACCGGCTCTCCATCTCGGGCGATCTCGAAGCGATCACCGTGCGTGGGCGGCTCGGCGTCTCGCTGGCGGAGCTGCTCGGCTGGCGGCGGGAGATCGAGGTCTTCGCAACGGCGGGCTACCGCCGCTCCGACCTCGATCTCGACGTGGCGGAGCTCCGTTCCGGCACGGCGACCAAGGTGTCGGAGGACGGCGCGGCTCTCGCGCTCGGCGTGGGCGCGTCGTACCGCATCGGCCGCCTGCACCTGCGCGGCTTCGCCGAGTGCGCCGACCTCGAGCCTCTCCGGAGCGACTGGGACGCGGTCATCGCCGTGGAGATCCGGTTCTAGCCGGCCGTGCGGCGCGACGCTCCCGCCGCGGCTAGGCCAGCATGGCGTGGGTGTCGTAGTGGCTCGGCCGCAGGCCGACCGCCCCGAGCGCGGCACGCGTCGCACGGTACGCCTTGCGGATGGTCTCGTGCGGCGAGGTGCGGTTCAGATTGGCCGCGGCTCGAACCGGGCCGAGCTGCCGTAGCGGGCTGCTCTCGCCGAGCAGTTTGTAGCGGCGCAGGATCCAGCGAAACCGCTCGAAGGTCTGCTCGAGCGTGAGCCATTGACCGGGCAGCTCGCGTCCGAACAGCCCGCTGCTGCCCAACGCGAAGCGGTGCGGCACATAGTTTCCTTCCTTCGGCGGATTCGGGCACACCTGCTTGGGAACCGTGTGCTGGGGAACCAGATTGAAACGGCGATAGCCGAGCTCGTAGAGCTTCGACAGCTCGGAGAAGACGCCTTCGAACGTGGTGGCGCTCTCGATCGACACATACGGCGGCCGCTCGTCGAAATCGCGTAGCGCGTCCAGGCAGATCGTGTCCGATCCCTCGATGTCGATCTTCATGTAGTACGGCATGCCGTGCTTGGCGATGATGTCCTGGAGCTTCATGGCCGGCACCACGATCTCGCGGCTGCGCGTGCCGAGACGAGCGTTGCGCTCGGCCCATTGCTTCTGCGTGGTGCCCCACACCGACACCTTTTCGTTCACGTAGAAGGTGACCATTCCCGGCTCGTCGTGGACGGCGGCATTGACGACGTGCAGCCGCTCGCGGAACGACGCGAGACGCTGCTCGGCCGCGGCGCATAGATCCGGATTCGCTTCGATGCCGACCACCTCGAATCCCTTCGCGAGGTAGAAGGCCGCGTCTTCGCCCATGTGCATTCCAATGTCGTAGATGAGCCGGTTCTCCATCTTCCGCTGATCTCCCCTGTGTGGCCTGGCCCGGATTCTCGCCGCTTCCGCCGCTGCGACAAGCCCCCGCGCGCGAAACGCGCGTCGCACCGCGGCCGCAGGCGTGCGTGTCGCCGCACGGCGACGGTCTCACGCAGCGAAACGGCGTCTCGTTTGCGCACGCTCGTGCCATGGGATGCGGCCGTGCCGCCCTCGAATCCGCACCGACGGCGTGCGCTGCCATAGTGCGGCCGCCGTGCTGCAAGCGGCGCAGCCGCAGCTTCCCTTGCTTTCCGTGATCTCGGGCGTGCTCGCGATTTCGGCCGTCGTGCTCGAGTGCTTCTCGCTCGTTCGCGTCACGATCGGCCGGCGGCTCTTCATCACGGTGGACGACGCCGCCACCGCCGCCGGCCTCTTGAACGCGCTGCTCGCGCGCCAGCCGCCGGACCGCGCGCCGAGCTTACGCCCGGCTGAGGCCGCGTCGGCTCGGCCGCGAGCGGGCTACGGGCTTACAGGCGGCGGCCGCGGTGCTTCGCGGCCGCACGCGCTATCGGTACGGGCTGCCTTGCAGCATCCGCAGGATCTCTTGGGCTTCCTGTGCCTGTCTGCGCTCGTACGCCTTCCAGCCCTCCGGCGTCATGCAGTACGTGACGAGCACGTTGGAGCCCATTTTCAGCACGTCCCGGCAGATGACCGGCGAGCCCGCGTTCGCGAGCTCCTTCATGTCGACCGTCTTGATCTCTCCTGCCGCGGCGTATTCGGTCGTGGTGGTGACGGCCTGTGGCGCTTCTCGATCCGCGACGACGCTCGCGCCTTCGACGGCTGGTTGCCGTTCGGTGCTGGTGCACGCCGCCACAAAGATCGCCACGAGTAACGCCGGAGTAGCCTGGAGGTTCATGGCGGTGCTCCTCATCTGCTACCGGAGCCAACCTACTCCACGCCATGCCCGCCGTCCAGGCGCCGCGCGTAGCTAGCCGTGCCCGCCGACGCTGCCCCTCCGGATTGTTCGCTATCCCACCGGTGGCTATTCTTTGTTCTCACGCGGGAGAGCATTCTGATCGCGGGGGGAGGTCTTATGGCGCGGCACCGCGTTCCCTACGAGCGTAGCTTGCCGGTGGGCGTCGCGCTCGCCGTCGCTCTGGCAGCGGCGGCAGGCGCGCAGGAGTCGCAGAGCCTGACGGTCGACGTCGGCGAATGCGTGAACCTGCCGTCCCGAGAGGAGCGACTGGCCTGTTACGAGCGCCGGGTCGACGCTGCCCGACGAGAGTCGGCCCGGCCCGCCGCAGCTGCGGCGCGCAGCGCACAGGCGGCTTCGCCTGCGGCCGCCCCGGCGCGCAGCGTGGAGTCGACCTCGCCTGCCGCCGCCCCGGTGCGCAGCGTGCCTGCCGGACGCGCGGGTCCCGAAGCCGGCCGCAGCAACGTCGCGCGCGCCGGCTCGACCGACGCCGAAGCGCAAACGGAAGAAGTCATCGGCACGATCACCGCCTTGCGGGAGACCGTGCCCCACGCCTATCTGATCACGCTCGATAACGGCCAGGTCTGGCGCCAGAGGACCCCCGAGAACTACCTGCTGCGGGAAGGTCAGCGCGTGAGGATCTACGCGCCCAAGCGCCGCTGGGGCAACTCGATGCGCCTCACCGTCGAGAACCAGAACGGCTTCATCCTCGTCGACAGGGTCCACTGACCGGCGCGACGGCGTTCCCGTCCGAACGCCGTCGCCGTCATCCCCCATCCGCACCGAGACGCCGGCACAAAAAACGCGGCGGGCTTGCGCCCGCCGCTATCGAAGGAATGAACGATGACCAATCGACCGGGCGTCGATCAGAAGTCCATCGTCACGCTGATGAAGCCCCGCCGCCCGAGCGTATCGTAGGTGGCACCCATACCGGTCCCGAGGCCGCCTGCGGTGTAGGTGGCCGGCAGCGGATACGGCAGGTTGTTCAGACTGGCCGGTAGGCCCGTCGTGAGATCGACGCCGTTGCTGCCGTCCCGGGCGATGTAGGGGTTCGCGCCGGTGCGAGGCGGCTTCTCGTCGAGCAGGTTGTCGATGCCGACCGCCAACGTGTACCGATCGCCGAACCGGTAGCTCGCCGACAGCGAGAAGAGCTGATAGTTCTCCCGCACCCCGCCGCCGGTCAGCAGCGCGACCTCGCAGGCGTCATGGATCTGCCCGGGCTGCGGCGCGGCCACCGGCTTTGCGCAACCGCCGGGCAAGGTGTCCGGCCAGAACTGATGACGCAGCTGGATGCTCCAGGCGTTACGGGAGAAGCTCGCCGTCGTGAAGATGCGGTACTCGTATCCCTGGCACTGGAGCTGCAACGCGCACGGGCCCAGCGTGCCGACCCAGTCCCTGACCGGCAGGTCCTCGCGATCCTGAGTCTCCTGCTTGATCGCGTAGTTCATGACGGAGTTCAGATTGAACAAACCGCCGGCGAGCATCCTCGACCAGTTGATCTGCAAGTCGACGCCGGAGACCTCGGCTCTGCCCGCGTTCGTGTACGTGAGGTCGATGTTTCCGGGCGTGCCGTTGGTCGGATTCCGGAAGATGCGCAGGCAGGCAGGATTGTTGAGGTCGCCCGTGGGATTGCGCGCGATGCTGTAGCAGGATTCGTGCGTGCTGTCCGGGCTCTCGACGGCGATCATGTCCTCGATTTCGATCGAGTAGTAGTCGATGGCCAGCGTCCAGTCGTCGAACAGGCTCATCACGACGCCCAGCGTGAGCGTATCGGCCTGCTCTTCGTGCAGGTTCGGGTTGCCGAAGCTGTTCTGGATGCCGTTGCCGCCGCCGAACGGTCCCACGCCGGTGGGCTGCGCCGAGACGGGCCGCGCGTCGTAGTAAGCCGCGGCGCCGACCGGCCCCATCTGCGCGCGGCACATGGCCAGCGTTTGCGCGGCCTGCTGTGCACCCGCCACCGTGGGGTTGGCGCTGAACGGCGCCGTCTGATTGTTCTGCGAGCACGGATCCTGGTAGATCGCGGCCACGCCGCCGAAGATCTGCGTGCGCTCGATGAACAGCTCGCCCAGGTTCGGCGCGCGGTGGGCGCGGTTGATGCCGCCTCGCAGCCGATAGCGCGGGGTGAATCCCCAATCGATCAGAGCCTTGTACGATCCCAGGGTGTCGACCGCCTCCATGCTCCAATCCGACAGACGGGCACCGAGCTCGAAGCTGAAATGCTCGACGCCCGTGGGGCCGTCCGACACGACCGGGATGAGCAGCTCGCCGTAGAGCTCCGAAACGTCGAACTTGCCGCTGCTCGGCGCGTTCGGGAACAGGCCCGCGATCGGATCGATGTAGTTGCCGTTCAAGCTCAGGTTATCGGGCGCGAACTCGTACTCGTTCTCGCGATAAGTGGCGCCGAGCGCGTACGACAGGGGGCCGGCCGGCATCTGCGCGAGATCGCCGGTGATGTTCGCCTCGAGCACGGTCTGCCTGAGCTCTTCCCGGTTCTTCAGATCCGGCGTCAGCATCTCGACGCAGTCCTCCGAGATCCGGAAATCCTCGATGACGGGCAGGCCCGATGTGCAGGTGGGAATACTTTCCGCGAAACCCACCGTGTACGGGTTGGGATCGAAGATCGCGCCGCGGCCGAAATTCGGGAACCGCATGATCGCGCGATACGTGCTGAGCCGCGTGGAGCCCCGCTGCACCGTGATCTGATCGGTGTATCCGGTCGAGATCGACACGTCCCAATGGTGTTCCCCGCTCGGGAGCTCGCCTTCGAGACCCAGCGACAGCTGAGACGTCGTCGTCGTGTTCAAGCCCGAACGCGGGTAGTAGTACTCGCGCAGATAGTCGGGCGGCCGGTTGAGCCACAGGTCCTCTTCGGGGAGCGGACGCGAGTCGAAGATCTGCACGATCTCGGGAGGCAGAGGCCACGCCTCGCGCTCCGTGCATCCGAACTGACCGTCGAGCTCGCAGTCGAGGCCGAAGCGGCCGGTGCCGCCCTTGGAGACCGGCAAGTAATTCAGGTCCGTGCCGATGCAGTTCCCTGATGTGTCGCGGATGCACGAGTCGGGTATGCCGAACTCCGCATCGCCCGCGTAGATGTTGTTACCGAACGGGATGGCCGCGCCCCAGAACGTGATGTTGTCCGCCGTGAGGCCGAGGTTCGTCTCCGACTCGGTGCGGGTGAACAGCGCCGAGCCGTTCAGACGCACGTTGTCCGCGATCTCGAAGTGACCTTTGGCGAACGCCGACGTGCGCTCCAGCGGATAGGACGCCCACTGCCAGAAGTTGTTTTCCTTGATGGTGCCGTCCGGCTGACGCACCCGGAACGGCAGACCCTTGAACCGCCCGAAGTTGTCCTCGTCCCACGGGCCTTCGTACCGCCACGAGCCCGCCGCGCCCGGCCGGTCCATCAAGCCGGTGTACACCGTGCCGGACGGCCGATTGAGCAGGAAGCGCGTGGTGCCGCCGAACGTGGTCCCATTGGGGACGCCCAGATTGACGCCTTGCGCGTTCTGGGGGCAAATCGCCGGCGCGTTGGGGCTCGGTGCCGCAGGCTGCGGACCCGGCCCGTCCGGGTCGAGCATCCCGAACGCGCAGGGCTGGGCGTTGCCGCCCGCGGCGAACAAGTCGTTGATGACCTGCTGGCTCGGCAGATTGCCGATCGCGCCTTGAACGTTGCTGATCCAGGTGTCGCTGCCCCAGCCGAAGGCGGTGCCGTTGGTCGCCGGGTTGCGCGCGTCCTCGATGCGCCAGTCGCGATCCGCCTGCAGCTGCTTCGTGCGGGTGGAACGCTCCACGCCGATCATGACGTTGCCCCGGTCGCCGGCATTGGCACCGATCAATCCCGACAGCAGGACTTCCTGGTTGCCGCCGTGCTGAGTGTCGCCGAAGCGTACCTGGACGGAGGCTCCCTCGAAGTTGTCCTTCAAGATGAAGTTGACCACGCCGCCCACGGCGTCCGCGCCGTACACGGCCGACGCGCCGCCGGAGATCACCTCGACGCGCTGAATGGCCGCCGCAGGAATCATGTTCGTGTCGACGAACATCTGCGGGTTGGTCGGCTGCCCGCGCTTGCCGTCGATCAGCACGAGGTTACGGTTCGGTCCCAGGCCGCGCAGGCTGATGAACGAGCCGCCGATCGTATTGTTCGCCGTCTGCTGCACGTCCGTGGTGGTGAACTGAGTCACCGCCGGGACGAACTGCGGCAGCTGGTTCATGATGGTTTCGACGCCGACCGTGCTCGTGTTCTGGAACAGGCTCTCGTCCACCGTGACGATCGGCGCGTTGGCTTCGAAATCCTGTCGACGGATGCGCGATCCGGTGACGGTGATCTCTTCGAGCTGTTGCGGCACGGCGTCTTGCGCGGACGCCGGCGCGCCGGGCACGGCCGAGAGCGCGGATGCGAGGACCGCGCCGCCCGACGCGGCGATCAATCGCCGTCGGCTAGCGTGGGAAACATCGTCGAGGATTCGCGTGATGGCGGCGGACAAAACGCCAGGACGAGGGCGTCCGCCCGCGAGTCGGATCGCAGTCATTTCTCCCCCCCAGACCGGCAACCTGGCAATGACCAGCTTGCCGGCATTGTCTTGCGACAAAGAACAACCCCGGGCTGAGACTAACACCGTGAAAATGCGGCTGCAATACAGGCCGGCGTTTGTCAAGCCCTCGCGTGTTGCGCGGCCGCGAATCGAGTCGCGGTCCGCCTCCATGCTCGATGCCGCTCACGGCCGGCGCGGCCGCAGCGTTACCCGACGCTATCGCAAGGGCTTTGTACAATCAGGCGATGAAAGAGCTGAGAGCACAGCAACGCGAAGCCCTGCTACGAACGTTGCAGGCGCGTTTCGAGCAGAACATGCGCAGGCATGCCGGCCTCGAATGGGCCGATGTGCTCGCCAGGCTGACAGTTGATCCGCAGAAGTTCTGGTCGCTGAACGAGATGGAGAAGACCGGCGGCGAGCCGGACGTGATCGGCCGCGCCGAGCGAACGGGCGAATATGTCTTCTGCGATTGCTCGGCCGAAAGCCCCCAAGGCCGCAGAAGCCTCTGCTACGACCAGCAAGCGCTGGAGTCACGCAAAGCGAACAAGCCCGCCGGCAGCGCCGTCGGGATGGCGGCCGCCATGGGCGTGGAGCTCCTGACCGAAGCAGGCTATCGGGCGCTGCAGGCGCTCGGCGAGTTCGACACGAGAACCTCGAGCTGGGTGCAGACTCCGGCGGACGTCCGCGAGCTCGGCGGAGCCCTGTTCTGCGATCGCCGCTACGGCAGGGTGTTCGTCTATCACAACGGCGCGCAGTCCTATTACGCCGCCCGGGGATTCCGCGGCCTGCTGCGGGTGTGAGGGGCGCCCGCCGGTCGGGCGGGCTGCCGGCCGAGCACGAGCAGCACGACGCCGGTCGTGATGACCGCCGCGGCCACCCACTCGAACGGCGTCACCGTTTCGCCGCCGAGCTGCACGCCGAGCGCGAGCGCGATCACGGGATTCACGAACGTGTAGCTCGAGGCGAGCGCCGCGCTCACGCGTGACAGCAGCACCATGTAGGCGTTGAACGCGAGCAGCGAGCCGAACACGATCAGATAGATCCACGACACCGCGGCCAGCGGCTGCGGCGGCCAATCGGGCCGCTCGCCGACGAGCGCCGAGAGCACGAGCAGCACCGCGCTGCCGCAGAGCATCTCGCTCGCGAAGCCCATCGCGCCGGGGGCCACCGGAAAACGGCGCTGCGCGAGCACGCTGCCGAGCGACCAGCTCATGCAGGCCGTCGTGATCGCCGCGAGCCCCGTCCGCGAGGCCGTGAACGCCTCGCCCTGCACCAGCATCAGGACGCCGGACACGCCCACGATCATCCCCAACAGCTCGAGCCGGCTCGGCTTGACGCCGAACGGCAGGCTCATGGCCGTCACGAGGATCGGGATGATCGCGATGTAAGCCACGACGAGCCCCGACGCCACGGTCTGCTCCGCGTAGGCCGTGAAGCCCATCCCGCCCACCAGCAGCAGCGTGCCGATGACCGCCGCGTTGCGCCACTCGACGAGCGTCGGCAGCGCCCGTCCGCGCAGCTTCAGCCACGTCATGAGCAGCAATCCCGCAACGAGGAACCGCGACCCCATCTGGAAGAAGGGCGGAAAGCTCACGAGCGCGAACTTGATCGCGAGATAGGTCGAGCCCCAGATGAACCAGGTAGCGGCGAGGCAGGCGAGCAGCAGCGGCGACAGGGGCACGATAATCTCCGAAAGACCGGGCGAGCTTACTACCGAAGCTTCCCGTGGCGTTCGGCGGAATGCACCGACCGCCGCGCGGCGCAGGAATGGCGACGACGACACGCACGGGCCGGAAAGTGGAGCCGGCCGCCGCCGAGCCCGTTGCGGGCCACGGGGAATGAGGGTGAGCGGCGGCGGCCGGCTCCTGCGCACTCGGGGGTCAAGGGACGGCGGCGGCGCCCTCCTCCGGGGCGGCGAGCACGCGCACGCGCGCCTTCGCCACCGTCGTCGCCGACGCGCGGCGTTCCTTCGCGAGCAGCACGTACAGCGCCGGCACCACGAACAGCGTGAAGAGCGTGCCGATGGTCATGCCGCCCACGAGCACGAGCCCGATGGAGTTGCGCGCCGCGGCACCGGGGCCGTCCACCAGCGTGAGCGGGAAGTGCCCCATCACCGTCGCCACCGACGTCATGAGCACCGGACGCAGACGCGTGAGCGCCGCCTCCTTCACGGCGGCGAGCTTCGGCAACCCCCGCTCCTGCAGCTTGTTCGCGAACTCCACGATGAGAATCCCGTTCTTGGCCACGAGGCCCACCAGCGTGACGAGGCCCACCTGCGCGTAGATGTTCATCGTGGTGGTCCAGCCGTCGGTGAAGTACGGCAGACCCACGTCCGGCATCTTGAGCACCGTGAAGATCAGCGCGCCGAACATCGCTAGCGGGACGGAGCCCAGGAGGATCACCAGCGGATCGCGGAACGAGTTGAACTGCACGGCGAGCACCAGAAAGATCGCCACGATCGCGAGCCCGAGCGCCGGCAGGAACTTGCCGCCCTCGGTGCGGAGCTGGCGCGACTCTCCCGTGTAGTCGACCGTGTAGCCGGGCGGCAGGATCTCGCGCGCGGCCGCCTCGAGCACCTTGAGACCCTCGTCGAGCTGCGCCGTCATGCCCGAGAGCTTGATCGAGTTGAGCTGCTGGAAGCGGTTCAACGTGCGCGGCACGGTGGTGTCGCGCAGCGTGGCGATCGTGCTCAGCGGCACGAGCGCGCCCTCGGGGCCGGTCACGAAGATGTTCTGCAGCTGCTCGGGGTTCAGGCGCTCGCCGCGCTCGAGCTGCGGGATCACCTTGTACGCCCGGCCGTCGATGTTGAAGCGGTTGACGTAGTTGCCGCCGAGCGCCGCCGCGAGATCCGCGCCCACCTGCGCGCTGCTCAGGCCGAGCGCCGCCATCTTGTCGTGGTCGAGCACGATCTCGGTCTGCGGCTGGTCGTACTTGAGGTCGATCTCGGGCGGGAAGTAGAAGAGACCGCTCTCGGCCGCCCGCTGCTGTAGGCGCTCGGCGTACTCGAGCATCTGCTCGGGCTCGTCGGTGGACGTGATCACGAACTCCACGGGGTAGTTGCTGCCGCCCGGCAGCGCCGGCGGGCGGCCGGCGTACACCTGCAGCCCCGGCACGGCGGCGAGCTTCGCCTGCAGCTCGGGGATGATCTCCCCCACGGAGCGGTCCCGCGCCTCCCACGGCTTGGTCACCATGCCGGCGAAGCCGCCGACGCCCTGCGCCACGCTCATCGGGTCCGCGGGCGAGAGCAGGAGCTGGAACGTGAGCTCCCGCTCGGGCACGTCCATGAGGATGCGGTCCACCGCGCGGCCGAAGTGCACCTTCTGATCCGCCGACGCGTTCGCCTGGTTCTGCACGATGGCGAAGATGAAGCTCTGATCCTCGAGCGGCGCGAGCTCCTTGGGCGAGAGGATGTACATCGGCACCGCGAGCAGACCGAGCGTCGCCCAGAGCGCATACACGGCCGGCCGCGCCGCGAGCGTGCGGTCGAGCGCCGCGCCGTACGCGCGCCGCAGGCTGTCGAACGAGCGGTTCACGGTCGCCGCGAGGCCGTGCGGCCGACGCTCGGGCCTGAGCAGCTTCGCGGACATCATGGGCGACAGCGTGAGCGCCACGAGCCCCGAGATGGCGACCGCGCCCGCGAGCGTGAGCGCGAACTCGCGGAACAGCGCACCGGTCAGGCCGCCCTGCAGTCCGATCGGCGTGTACACCGCGGCCAGCGTGATGGTCATGGCGATGATGGGGCCGACGAGCTCGCGCGCGCCCACCAGCGCCGCCTCGAACGGCGAGCGCCCGGCCCGCATGTGGCGCTCCACGTTCTCGACCATCACGATGGCGTCGTCCACCACCAGGCCCACGGCGAGCACGATGGCGAGCAGCGTGAGCAGGTTCAGCGTGAAGCCGAAGAGCTGCATGAGAAAGATGCCGCCGATCAGCGACACGGGAATCGCGACCAGCGGCACGAGCATCGACCGCACCGAACCCAGGAACAGGAAGATCACCAGCACGACGATGAACAGCGTGTCGAGGAGCGTCTTCTGAACCTCGGCGATGGCGTCGCGGATGTACTCGGAGGCGTCGTACGCGACGGCCGCCTCGATGCCGTCCGGCAGATCGCCGCGCATCGCCTCGAGCTCGGCGCGCACGCGCTCCACGACCTCGATCGTGTTCGCGCTGGGCAGCGGCTGCACGCCGAGGAACACCGTGGTCTCGCCGTTCATCGTGACGGTGGTGTCGTAATCCTCGGCGCCGAGCTCCACCTCGGCCACGTCGCGCAGCCGCACGATGGTGTCGTTCTCGCGGCGGATCACGAGCTGCCGGAACTCCTCCTCGGTATGCAGATCCGTGTTCGCGGTGAGGTTCACTTGCACGAGCGAGCCCTTGGTGTTGCCCACCGCCGCGAGGTAGTTGTTCGCCGCGAGCGCCGCCCGCACGTCGGCCGGGCTCACGCCGTGCGCCGCCATGCGCACGGGATCGAGCCACACGCGCATCGCGTAGGTGCGCGCGCCGAAGACCTGGATGTCCTGCACGCCCGGGAGCGCGGCCAGGCGCGGCTGGACGCTGCGCACGATGTAGTCGGTGATCTCGCTCTGCGGACGCGTCTTCGACGAGAAGCTCAGGTAAGCCGCGGCGAAATCGGAGTCCGCGGTGGCCACCGTGATGGAGGGGATCTCGGCCTCCTCGGGCAGCTCGTTGCGCACCTGGTTGACCTTCGCCGTGATGTCGACCAGCGCCTTGGTCGTGTCGTAGTTGATCTTGAGCCGCGCGCTCACGAGCGAGAGCCCGAGCAGGCTCTTCGACTCCACGTACTCGATGCCGTCCACGGACGCGATCGCGCGCTCGATGGCGCTCGTGACGAAGCCGCGCACCACCTCGGCGCTCGCGCCGACGTACACCGTGGAGATGTTCACGACGGCGTTGTCGCTGCGCGGGTACTGACGCACCGACAGCGTGCGCCAGGCGTTGAGGCCGGCGATGACGATCACCGCGCTCACCACGACGGCGAGCACGGGTCGGCGGACGAAGAGATCCGTGAACCTTCGCATGCGCGCTCCCCCGCCCCGCCGTCAGCCGTTGCCCGGCGCCGGGGCCACCGCGAAGTCGGGCCGCAGGGCGTTGTCGACGATCACCGGCGTTCCGGGCCTGAGCTTGAAGACGCCGGTGGCCACCACGCGGTCGCCGGCCGTGAGACCCTCCGTCACCGCCACGAAATCGCCGCGCCGCGGGCCGAGCTTCACGGGCTGCCGCCGCACGACGAGCGCATGGCCGCCCGGCTGCTCGGCGCCGGCCTCGATCACGTACACCGAGTCGCCGTGCGGCGAATGCGCCACCGCCGTGGCCGGAATCACGTTCACCGGCCGCGCGGCGCCGAGGATCACGTCCACCGACACGAACATGCCGGGGCGCAGCGCCCCGTCGGCGTTCGCGAGCGTGGCCTGCACGCGCACGTTGCGCGTCGCCGGGTCCACGTGCGGCTCGACGGCCGTGACCTCGCCGCGGAACGTGCGCCCGGGAAACGCGTCGGCGCGCACGTCGACCGCGAGCCCTTCCCGCAGCTCGCCGAGCCGCTGCTGCGGCAGCGAGAACTCGGCGTAGACGGGGTCGAGCGACTGCAGCGACGCGACCGGCGTCCCCTTGGCGAGGAACTGGCCCACGCTCACGCGGCGGATGCCGATCCGGCCGGCGAACGGCGCCCGCACGGCCTTTTTCGCGATGAGCGCGCGCAGGTTGTCGACGTGCGCCTCGGCCTGCTTCCAGTTGGCCTCGGCCGTGTCGAAGTCCGCCTGGGAGATGGCGCGCTCGCCGATCAGGCGCTTGGCGCGCTCGTACTGCAGCAGCGCCACCTCCGCGGCCGCCCGTGCCGATCGCAGCTGGCTCTGCTCCACTTCGTCGTCGAGCAGCACGAGCGGCGCGCCCGCCCCGACAATCGAGCCCGGCTCGAACAGGATCGCCCTGACCACGCCGTCGGCCTCGGCGGCGACCTCCGTGCCCTGCACGGCCACGACGGAGCCCACGGACGACACGTGCGGCGCCCAATGCTGCTGCTCCACGGCGAAGGCGTTCACTCGCTCGGCCGGCGCCGCCTGCGCGGCGAAGGCTTCGCCGATGGTGGCGATCTGCGACCACTTGATGGCGGCGATCACGCCCACCACCGCCAGCGCGGCTGCGATGCCGGCGAGCGCCTTCAACGCCGTTCGGCTCTTGTCGTTCGTGTCCATGCGCACGCTCCTTCGACCCCTGTGCTCCCCCCGTAGTCGACCGGCACCTCGCCGCGTCGACATCGGCGGCCGCTGCCGCCGCGCGCACGGTCGAGGGGTGATCGGGGAGCGGCGCACAGCTTATGTTCGAGCCGGCGGCCGATTTGTGTGGAATGTTTGTCCGGATTGTGGCGACCGGGTCCGCCCGAGCGGTCGGTGCGGGCGGCCCGGTCGCTCCGCCCGCCGTTGCCAGGCGCCGAGCCGCTGCGCAACAATTCGGCGCACTTCAACGCTCGAGCGTCAGCCGCTCGCGCCCAGACCGACCATCGTGCGCCGACCTTTCACAGTTGCTCACAAAGTCGATACGGATTCGCGCGAAAGCGGCGCCGGCCCTTTTGCGATGATCCTCCCCCCGTTGGGCGGCCCGACCGCGGCGGCCGGCCGCCCCGCGGGCTGAGCATCAGGCGGCGCGATGCGGACGCAGGCGGCGGCGCTCGCGCTCATCGCATCCGCGGCCTGGAGCGCCGCGGCGCAAACCCCGGAGCGGCACGTGACGCTCACCGTGAAACCGATGCTGTGCATCACGGACCGGCGGGAGGAGAGCTGCAACCTTTCGATCCTGGTCTCCTGGCGCAGCGATCGGGCGGGGAGCTACTGCCTGCACAGCGATCTCGCGGACGGCCCGATCCAGTGCTGGCAGATCGCCGAGTCCGGCACGGTGGTGGAAGAGCGCGTGGTGCGCGAAACCTTCAAGTACTGGCTCACGGCCGGCGCCTCGGGCACGCGGCTCGCCGAGGCCACGCTCGACGTGATGAGCGTGGAGTCGGACGACCGCCGCCGCAACCGGCGCCGCAGGCACGTATGGGACATCCTATGAGCACGCCCCCCGTCGACTTGCTGCTCGTCGAGGACGACACGCGGCTCGCGGAGCTCACGAGCCGCTATCTCCAGCAGAACGGCTTGACCGTGGCCGTGGAATCGGACGGCGCCGCGGCCATCGCCCGCTTCCACGAGACGCGGCCGCGCATGGTCGTGCTCGACTGGATGCTGCCGGGCAAGGACGGCCTCACGATCTGCCGCGAGCTGCGGCAGACGTTCAGGGGCCCCATCCTGATGCTCACGGCGAAAGACGCCGACATCGATCAGGTCATCGGCCTCGAGGCCGGGGCCGACGATTACGTGGCGAAACCCGCCGAGCCGATGGTGCTGCTCGCGCGCATTCGCGCGTTACTGCGCCGCGTCGAGAACGGCCGGACGGCCGACGCGCCCCCCACCGACATCGTGCTCGGGGGCCTGCGCATCAGCGAGGCGTCGCACCGGGTGTGGCTCGACGGCCGGGAGATCGCGCTCACGACGCAGGAGTTCGAGCTGCTCACCGTGCTCGCACGCTCGGCGGGCACCATCCTGAGCCGCGACGAGCTCTTCAGGCGCGTGCGCGGCATCGAGTACGACGGGCTCGACCGCTCGATCGACGGCCGCATCTCGAAGCTGCGCAAGAAGCTCGGCGACGACGCGCTGCAGCCGAAACGCATTCGCACGGTGTGGGGCAAGGGCTATCTGCTGGTCCCGGACGCGTGGTGACCTGACGTGAAGCTCCTCCGGCGTGGCCGCCACGGCCGGCTGCTCTTCCGCACCTACGTGGTCATCGTCGGGGGCCTGGTGCTCACGGCCGCGCTGTTCGACTACGGCTTCGGCCGCCTCCAGGAGGCGCTCGCGCCGCCGCCCTCGAGCGCCTGGGCCAGGGCCGCGCTCGCGCTCGTCGAGCGGCGGCTCGCGGAAGCGCCGCCGCATGCGCGGCCCGCCGTGGCGCTCGAGCTCGAGCGCGAGCTCGGGCTACCGGTGCGGCTGCTGCCCGAGGATGCCGTGGTGCACGCGAACGGCGCCGCCGCGGCCGAGACCGAGGAGGTCTTCGACGAGGCGGGGCGCTCCACGTTCATCCGGCGCTCGGCCGCCCTCGGGGCGGCCGTGCAGGTGGGCCCGGCGGGCGACGAGCAGCCGCCGAGCACCTGGCTCGACTTCGTGCCGCATCTCTTCTTCCTCGCGATCTTCGTGCTCGTCGGCGTGTGGCTCTGGCCGCTGATCCGCGACGTGGATCTCCTCACCGGCGCCGCCCACGACTTCGCGGCCGACTACCGGCAGGGAATGAGCACGCGGGACAAGACCACCACCCTGCGGGACCTCGCGGGCAGCTTCGACGAGATGGCCGCCCGCATTCGCAGCCTGATCCAGGGCCAGAAGGACCTGACGAGCGCGCTGTCGCACGAGATCCGCACGCCCCTCGCCCGCATCAAGTTCGCGCTGGCCATGCTCGCGACCAAGCCCGCGTTCGCGGAGGAGATCGGCGCAATCGAGGAGGACGTGCGCGAGATCGATCGCCTCATCGCCACGATGCTCGAGGTGGCGCGGCTCGACCACCCCGACACCGAGATGAACTGGCAGCTCATTCCGGCCGACGCCTGGCTCGAGCAGGCGGCCGCCAAGTGCCTGCTGCGCGAGGGCCAGCGCATCCGCCACGACGCCGCGGCGGACCTCGTGCGCATGGACCCGGCGTTGATGGACCTCGCGGTGAGCAACCTGCTCGTGAACGCTTGCCGCTACGCGAAGACGCAGGTGGCGGTGGCGCTGCGCGAGCACGAGGGCCGCTACGAGCTCGCCGTCGACGACGATGGCCCCGGCATCCCCGAGGGCCGCCGCGAGGCCGTGTTCAAGGCGTTCACCCGCCTCGACGACAGCCGCAGCCGCGGCACGGGGGGCTTCGGGCTGGGCCTCGCCATCGTGGCGCGCATCGCGGCCTTGCACGGCGGCGTGGCGCGCGCGGAGGCCTCGCCCCTGGGCGGCGCGCGCATCGTCGTGTCGTGGCCGCGGGGCGAAGACGCTAGAAGCGGAAGCTGAAGCCCGCGAAGCCGCTCTTCACGGAGCGTTCCTCCACCAGCGGGCTCGCCGCGGCCTCGCTGCTCAGACGCTCGTATTGCGCCGCCGCGTGAAAGGCCCAGTGACGGTCGATCTGATAGCTCGCGGCGATGCGCGCCTCGACGTTGGCGCCCGCGCCGGCCCGGTACTCGGGCAGCCAGATGCTCGCCTCGTGCGGGCGCACGCCCCAGTAGTAGTCGTTCAGGTCCGCGCTCTTCCAGCTCACGCCCACGGAAGGCTCGACGAACCAGCGCTGCCTGCGGAAGCTGCGCCCGTAGTTGACATAAAGCTCGGAGCCGCCGTGCTTGTCGCTCGCGTCGTGATGCACGGCCGCCTGCAGAAATCCCCAGTCGCCGTCGCTCAGGAGCTCGAGGCCCACCTCGAAGGCATAGTCGCGATCGGGCACCTCGATCGGCTGCGGCGCGGAAAGCAAGGCTTCGTCCGTGGAGACGAACCCGGCGCTCGAGAACAGCGAGACGTACTCGGTGTCGGTCTTGCTGAAGAAGATCCGGTCGCTGTTGAAGCGCCCGATGACGTTCAGCGTGAAGCGCTCGCCGTCGTGCAGCGTGCGGCCCACGTCGCCGTTGTCGAAGAACCAGCGCTCGCCGAACCAGGCGATGTCGATGTCGACGAGCACGGTGATGTCGTCCGACTGGATGAGCGGATTGGTGCGCTGGCCGTAGCCGAAGGCGATGCCGATGCGCCACGGCGACTCCGTCGTTTCCTCGGCGCCGTTGTCGGCGCCGAGCGCAAGGCCCGGCGCGGCCCCCAAAGCGAGAGCCGCGACGGCTAGCGTTCGCTGTCCGCGCATGCGGTGGCTTGCCCCTTCTCGTTGGCCGCCATCCGGAGCGGCCCGTGCGGCTAACGATCCCCCGAAGCGGCCGCGCAGTCTGTAGCGATTTTGTGCGCGCGTGAAGCGCCGCCGCCGAGCGACGCCCGTGGGAGAGGCTTTCCAGCCGCGATCTTCATGTCACCGAACGAGGAGTCGCGCCTGGAAAGGCGCTCCCACCCGGTGAACACGGCCTGTGGGAGCGGCTTTCCAGCCGCGATTCTCCGGTCCTACTCCGTGCCCGCCGGCAGCAGCTCGCGCGTCTCGAGCCCCGAGCAGTTCAGCGGCAGTAGCTGATCGAACGGCGCGAGCTGGAGCGTCTGCGTGGGCACCACCCACGGCTCGACCAGCACCTTCTCGTCGTACACGGTGGCGTCGATGACGAGCGTGTTCGCGTCCACGCGCCGGTAGCGCTCCACGATTCGCAATGCGTCGGAATGGAACGAGACCCGGCCCTCGGCCCAGATCCACGTGTCGTCCGTGAAGTTCTTCGTCTCGACGACGAACGTGTCCCCCTCCCAGTGGCCGACCGCGTCGCCGCGCCAGGAGGGCGGCACGTTGTCGCGGTGGGGGCGGCCGTCGGTGGGCACGACCTGGTAACCGTGGAAGGTCTCGCTGAGCAGCACCACGAACTTCGGCGTGGCGATGATCTGGCCGACGGCCCCCACGTCCCAGAGCCGCACGTTCAGCGTGCCGAACGCGGTCGGGATGCAGTTCAGCGTGGGGTCGTCCGCGTCGCTCAACTGCGCGGCGCGCTCCTTGGCCCACGGCTGGTACAGGTCCGTGAACGTCTTGGGCGCCTGCTCGCCCTGTCGCGGCCCTCCCGGCCGGAAGCCGCGGCCGCCCACGTCCGCGCCGCCCCACCACACGCCGGACAGGTCCGGGTGGCCGTCCGCCATGCGGGGCACCGAATCGGCGCCGCCGTCCTGGGCGGCGGCCGGCCGCAGCGTGGCGGCGGCGAGCAGCGCGAGGCACGTGGCCGCCCACCGGCCCACCGAGAGCTTCCGAACGTCCGAGATAGCGGTCATCGTCGCGCTCCGAGGCACGCTCACCGGTCCGGCCCTTCCCGAGGACCGAAAAGCCCGTACACCGTTCCGTCCGCCGTCACGAGCTCCCGCAGCATGCCGGCCTTCTTCGACGCGTCGCGGGCGTGGAAGCCGTTGATCGTGACGACGTCGCCCTCCTTGATGACGTTCGGCGAGTAGCCGTTGCGGATCATGCCGCTGGGCGTGCCCGCCTCGAAGGCCCAGCGCTCGACCGTGCCGTCCTCGCCCTCGACGTCCAGGAAGAACCAGGAATGCGGGTTGCTGAGCCGCACCTGCACGATCTTGCCCGTGACCGTGACCGGCGCGTTGAGATCGTAGAAGGCGGCGAACGAGTGATGCGCCTGTGCGGGCCGGCCCGCGCAGGCGAGGATCAGGCCCGCCGCCAGCGTGGGAAGGATTCCGTGCTTCATCGACCCACCTCGTCAGAGTTCTGCCCGGCAGATTGTCGGCCAAGGGCGCCGCCCGCCGCAATTCGGCCGGGCCGCACGGCCGTGCCCGTCACCGGCCCAGACCGCGTCAACGCACCGGCTGCACCTTGAGCGGAATGCCGAGCGCCTCGTAGGCCTTGCGGTCGACGACGAGGTCCGTGAACCAGTAGGGGTAGAGCGGCGTGGGCCGCGTGGCCGCGTCGAGCTCCTTCAGCTCCTCGTCCGTGAGCGTGACGCTCGCCGCGCCGAGATTGTCGTCGAGCTGCCGGACATTCGACGCGCCCACGAGGATGGACGCCACCGCGGGGCGCGTGAGCAGCCACGCGAGCGCCACTTGCGCGGGCGACGCGCCGTGCCGCGCGCCGATCTCCCGCAGGCGCTCGACGAGGTCGTAGCCGCGCTCGCGGTCGATCGGCAGCAGGTCGAAGCCGCCGAGCCGGTCGCCGCTCTCGCCTTTCGGCTTCTCGCGGGTGTACTTGCCGCTCAGGAACCCGCCGGCCAGCGGGCTCCAGACCATGACGCCGATACCTGCGTCGAGGCAGAACGGCACCACCTCGTGCTCGAGGTCGCGGCCCACCAGCGAGTAGTACATCTCGGCCGCGCGGAACGGGCTGAAGCCGCGAGCGCGCTGGATGCCCACGGCCTTCGCCGCCATCCAGGCCGGCCAGTTCGAGAACCCTACGTAGCGCACCTTGCCCTGACGGACGAGGTCCTCGAGCGCCTCGAGCGTCTCCTCGATGGGCGTGAGCTGGTCCACCTTGTGGACGAGGTAGACGTCGATGTAGTCCGTGCCGAGCCGCTCGAGGCTGCCCTCCGCGGCGGCCAGGATGTGACGGCGGGAGAGCCCCGTCTCGACGAGCCCGGGGCCCATGCGGTTGCCCACCTTCGTGGCGATCACGACTTCCTTGCGCCGGGCGCCGAGCGCCTTGCCGAGCATGCGCTCCGAGTCGCCGCCCGCGTAGGCGTCCGCCGTGTTGAAGAAGTTGACGCCTGCATCGATGGCACGGGCCACGAGCTCGTTGGCGGCCGCCTGATCGACCTTGTACACGGCAGCGAACGGGCTATTGGGCGCGGATCCGAACGTCATGGTGCCGAACGCGAGGCGGGAGACGATCAGGCCGGTGTCGCCGAGACGGGCGTACTGCATGGTGTGGCTCTCCTTGCAGAATGACGAATCCGAGCACTCGTGCCGCGTGATTATCCCCCGCCGCGGGGCCGCGGCGTCAGCGCGGCCCGCGGGCGGCCGCGTTTTGCGCCGGGCTCGACCGGGATCGTATAGTTGCCGTTTGCCCGAAGGTCGGGGTAGGAGCGCCTTTTTGGGCGCGGTCTTCCTCTCTCTTCACCCTCTCCAATGTCGAAGCAGCAGATCGAGATCCGCGGCGCGCGGACCCACAATCTGAAGAACATCGACCTGGACCTGCCCCGGGACCGGCTGATCGTGCTCACCGGCCTCTCGGGCTCCGGCAAGTCGTCGCTCGCGTTCGACACGCTGTACGCGGAGGGCCAGCGCCGCTACGTCGAGTCGCTGTCGGCCTACGCCCGGCAATTCCTCTCGATGATGGAAAAGCCGGACGTGGACCACATCGAGGGCCTGTCGCCGGCCATCTCGATCGAGCAGAAGTCCACCTCGCACAACCCGCGGTCCACGGTGGGCACGGTCACGGAGATCTACGACTACCTGCGGCTGCTCTTCGCCCGCGCCGGCATCCCGCGCTGCCCCGAGCACGGGACCGTGCTCGAGGCGCAGAACGTGTCGCAGATGGTGGACGCCGTGATGGCGCTTCCCGCCGGCACGCGCATCATGCTGCTCGCGCCCGTGGTCAAAGCCCGCAAGGGCGAGCACGCGGCGCTGCTCGAGGAGCTGCGCAAGCAAGGATTCCTGCGCGCGCGCGTGGACGGCGAGGTCATCGAGCTCGACGACCCGCCGAAGCTCGACCGGCGCAAGAAGCACGAGGTGGAGGTGGTGGTGGACCGCCTGTCGGTGAAGCCCGAGATCGAGCAGCGGCTCGCCGAGTCGTTCGAGACGGCGCTCGCGCTCGCAGACGGCGTGGCGTACGTCGCGCGCATGGACGATCCCAAGGCGCCCCCCATGGCCTTCTCCAACAAGTTCGCGTGCCCGGTGTGCGGCTACAGCATTCCGGAGCTCGAGCCGCGGCTCTTCTCGTTCAACAACCCGTCCGGGGCGTGCCCCGATTGCGACGGGCTGGGCGTGCGGATGTTCTTCGACCCGCAGCGCGTGGTGACGCACCCGAACCTGTCGCTCGCGGGCGGCGCGATCCGCGGCTGGAATCAGCAGCACGGCATCTACTTCCAGATGATCAAGTCGCTCGCCGCGCACTACAAGTTCGACGTGACGGTGGCGTGGAACGAGCTGCCCGAGCGCATCAAGAAGATCATTCTCTACGGCAGCGGCACCGAGAAGATCCACTTCCGCTACGAGAACCAGAAGCGCGGCAACCAGTGGGAGTGGCAGCACCCGTTCGAGGGCATCATCCCGAACATGCAGCGGCGCTACACGGAGACCGAGTCGAGCGCCGTGCGCGAGGAGCTCGCGAAGTATCAGAGCACGCAGACGTGCCCCACCTGCAACGGCACGCGGCTCAACGCGGCCGCGCGCAACGTGTTCGTGCAGGACCGCGCGCTGCCCGAGATCGCCTCCATGAGCGTGCTCGCGGCGCTCGAGTTCTTCAGCACGCTGAACCTCTCGGGCTGGCGCGGCGAGATCGCGCAGAAGATCGTCACGGAGATCCGCAACCGCCTCAAGTTCCTGGCCGACGTGGGCCTCGGCTACCTCTCGCTCGACCGCAGCGCCGACACGCTCTCGGGCGGCGAGGCGCAGCGCATCCGGCTCGCGAGCCAGATCGGCTCCGGACTCGTGGGCGTGATGTACATTCTCGACGAGCCGTCCATCGGCCTGCACCAGCGCGACAACCAGCGCCTGCTGGACACGCTCACCAACCTGCGCGACCTCGGTAACACCGTGCTCGTGGTGGAGCACGACCGCGAGGCCATCATGGCGGCCGATTACGTCGTGGATCTCGGCCCCGGCGCCGGCGTGCACGGCGGCCAGATCGTCGCGCAGGGCACGCCCGAGGACATCTGCAAGGACGAGAAGTCGCTCACTGGGCAGTACCTCTCGGGGCGCAGGGAGATCCCGCTGCCGCGCGAGCGCCGGCCGTTCGACCCGCAGCTCGTGCTCGAGATCCGCGGCGCGCGCGGCAACAACCTGAAGGGCGTGAACGTGCAGTTCCCCGTGGGGCTGTTCACGTGCGTGACTGGCGTTTCGGGCTCGGGCAAGAGCACGCTCGTGAACGACACGCTCTACCGCCTGGCGGCGCAGCGCATCAACGGCTCGAGCGAGGAGCCCGCGCCGTTCGACGAGGTGCACGGCCTCGAGCACTTCGACTACGTGATCGACATCAGCCAGGCACCGATCGGCCGCACGCCGCGCTCGAATCCGGCCACCTACACGGGCGTGCTCACGCCGATCCGCGAGCTCTTCGCAGCCACGCCGGAAGCGCGCGCCCGCGGCTACGAGCCGGGCCGCTTCAGCTTCAACGTGCGGGGCGGCCGCTGCGAGACGTGCCAGGGCGACGGCGTGATCAAGGTGGAGATGCATTTCTTGCCGGACGTCTACGTGCCGTGCGACACCTGCCAGGGCAAGCGCTACAACCGCGAGACGCTGGACATCCGCTACAAGGGCAAGAACATCAGCGAAGTGCTGAAGATGACCGTGGAGGACGCGCTCGCGTTTTTCCGGAACGTGCCGCAGGTGGCGCACAAGCTCGAGACGCTGATGGCGGTGGGCCTGGGCTACATCGAGCTCGGGCAGAACGCCACCACGCTCTCGGGCGGTGAAGCGCAGCGGGTGAAGCTCGCGAAGGAGCTATCGAAGCGCTCGACCGGCTCCACACTGTACGTGCTGGACGAGCCCACCACGGGGCTGCATTTCCACGACATCGCGCAGCTCCTCGAGGTGCTCTACAAGCTCCGGGATCAGGGCAACACGATCGTCGTCATCGAGCACAACCTCGACGTCATCAAGACGGCGGACTGGGTCATCGACCTCGGGCCCGAAGGCGGTGCGGACGGAGGCCGGCTGATCGCCGCCGGCACGCCGGAGCAGATTGCGGCGAACCCGAGCTCCTACACGGGGCAGGCTTTGCGGACGGTGCTGCCGCGAACGTCCGCGCCGCGGCAGGCGAGCGCGCGGCCTTGAGGCCGCTCCCTCACGGGTCCGCTGCGAGCGCCGCCCGCGTGCATGTTGACAGGGAGCATGGCTGGCGTCGCGAACTACCGCCGCGACGTAGTCGTCGACGTCCATGTCGCCTACTGCTGCAGATCAGTGGCCGCCCGCCCCGTTGTCCAAGCCGCAACAAGGGCATGACGAGTGGCGCGCTCGCCATGCGCTCGCGCCGGCGAGTCACGGCTTGGCGCAAACTGCACGTTAGGCGGCCGGCACGACATCTTGCGAAACACGGAAGGGCGCAGTTGCGGCGCGCCCTCTGTTCACGTGCCGCCGCTCGCTGAGAAGTCGCGACTTCACAAAGGTTTCGAAAGCAGCATCGCTCGATTCTGAAAGCACGAGCTGCATAGAAGCCCCATGTCGGCGCAGCGAAGCCGCTACGTCAGATACACGCTCAACAGCTCGAAGAGCTCCGTCTGAGGCGTATCGAACTTGACGCGCAGTTGGTGATAACGCGGGAGCTGCTGCCACTCGAGCACCACGCCTTCGGCGCTGTATGGCGTGTCGTCCCCAGGCAGAACCATATTGAGCAGCAGGCGTTGCGCCGCGGGATCGCCGCCGGCCGTTCCTTGTGGTGCGGCTTCCTGCTCGCCCGTGACGCCGCCGTTGGCGGCGGCACCGTTCGCGGCGGCGTCGGCCTCGGCCGCGTGGGCCTCGGCGACACCGGCCTCGCCCTCCGGCGCCGGCTCGGGTTCCTCCGGGTCGAGGAGCGCGTCGAGCGGGATGCGCAGCTGGCAGCCCGTGGCGCTCAAGTCGCGGATGAAGGCGCGCGCGAACGGCCGATCGCCGATGCGGCCTTCGCACGGCAGGGAGCACTGCACACGCGGACTGGAGCGCAGCGAGTGCTGCGCGACCTCGACGGGATAGGCCACGAACAGCAGCTTGTAAGGCAGCGAAATCGAGCTCAGCACCGGCGTGCGGAAGCCGAAGATGGTGCCGTCCTTCATGAAGCGGATGACGAGCGAATCGCCATCCTTGAGCGCGCGCTTGCCGTCCGTGGCATCGGCGCCGGGCGGCTTCTCGAGGACGAGATACGCGCCCGGCTTGAAGCCGATCATGTGCGTCCAGAGCTTCTCGGTATGGCGAGGGGTTTCGACGCTGATGCGCTGCCCGCAATCGGGCAGCACCACTGCGGCGCCGGCGTCGCCGGCCCCTTCCCCTGGCGAGCTCATGGCGCGCGATTGTACTGTGAAAAACGCTCACGGGCAGTCGAGCTCCTCACACCTGGCGGCCGCGGCGCGGCACGCGGGAACGCCGCGAGCAGCGCGTCACCGGCGTCGGCGACCGGCGCGCTCGGGCCGGTTGCCGCTACGGGCGCCGACCTTGGATAATGATTCGCCCGTCGAGTCGACGCGCGGCACGTCGCCGCCGAAATCCAAAGGGCTATCCATGAGCACGCCTCAGGCCGCGACTCCACTGGCCACCCTGCTCGATACGCTGCGCGACCGTTTCCTCGGGCGCGATCACCAGCTCTTCATCAACGGACGCTGGACGCCCGCGCGCTCGGGCGAGACGTTCGATGTGCTCGATCCCGCCACCGGCCGGCCGCTCGCACGCGCGGCGGCGGGCGCGGCTGCGGACATCGACGACGCCGTCAGAGCCGCCCGCGCCGCATTGAGCGGACCCTGGGGCCGGCTGTCGCACGCCGAGCGCACGAAACTGCTCCTGAAGCTTGCCGACGCGATCGAAGCCAACGCCGACGAGCTCGCGCTGATCGAAACCCTCGACGCCGGCAATCCGCTGAAGAGCACGCGGCACGTCGACGTCGCGATGGCGATCGACAGCCTGCGCTACAACGCAGGCTGGGCGACGAAGCTGGCCGGCGAGACCGCGCTGTCGCTCGAGCAGTCGCGCTCGTTCACTTTCACACTGCGCGAGCCGATCGGCGTCGCGGGGCTGATCACGCCGTGGAACGCACCGTTTCTCATGGCAATCAACAAAATCGGGCCCGCGCTCGCGGCCGGCTGCACCGTGGTGCACAAGCCGGCGGAGCTCGCGCCGCTGTCGGCGCTGCGGCTGGCGCAGCTCGTCGAGGAGGTCGGGTTTCCGCCGGGCGTCGTCAACGTCGTGACCGGCTTCGGCGATACGGCCGGTCAGGCGCTCGTCGATCATCCGGACGTCGACAAGATCTCGTTCACCGGCTCGACCCGCGTCGGCCGCTCGATCGTGACCGCCTCGGCCGCGCACATGAAGCGCGTGACGCTCGAGCTCGGCGGCAAGTCGCCGGTCGTGGTCTTCCCCGACGCCGACATCGAGGCCGCCACGCAGGCGACCGCGCGCACGATTTTCTTCAAGACCGGCCAGTACTGCATGGCCGGCACACGGTTGTTCGTGCACGAGAGCGTGTTCGACCGCGTCGCGAGCGGCTACGAGGCGCTCGCCGCGAAGCTCAAGATCGGCCCCGGCATCGAGCCCGACACCGACATGGGGCCGATCATCTCCGAGAAGCAGCTCGAGCGGGTGCTCGGTTACATCGATGCCGGCCGGCGCGACGGCGCCGAGGTGCGCTTCGGCGGCAAACGCATCGCGCGCGACGGCTGGTTCGTGGAGCCGACGCTGCTCACGAACGTGCGGCCGGACATGAGCGTGTTCCAGGACGAGATCTTCGGACCCGTGCTGTGCGCGACGCCGTTCCGCGACCCGAGCGAGCTCGACGCGATCGCCCGGCTCGCGAACGACACGAGCTACGGGCTGGCCGCGAACATCTGGACGCGGGACGTGTCGACCGCGATCGGCATCGCGCGGCGCATCAAGGCCGGCAACATCTCGATCAACGGCGGGCTGCGCGAGCAGCCCATGCCGCTCGGCGGCTACAAGCAGTCCGGTCTCGGCCGCGAGGGCGGCCGCGAAGGCGTCGAGGCGTACACGGCGCTCAAGATCGTATCGATCGGCGTATAGGCGCCGCGGTCATTCGCGGAACGGGCGCCGGGCGCGCAGGTCGAGCAACCGCTGCGTCGAGGGCCTATACTCGACCCCTCCGGTGGACACGGACGTCACATATCGCTTCGGCGCCTGTGAGGTGAGCCCCCGGCTCCGGCAGGTGCGCTGCGCCGGCGCTCTGGTCGAGGCGCAGCCGAAGGTGTTCGACCTGCTGCTCTACCTCATCGAGCACCGCGACCGGGTCGTCGACAAGGACGAGCTCTTCGAGAAGCTCTGGCCCGGCCTCGTGGTGTCCGAATCGGCCCTGAACCAGATCGTGCGCAAGGCGCGGGCCCTGGTCGGCGACGACGGCGCGCGGCAAGCGGTCATCCGCACCGTGCAGCGCCGCGGGTTCCGCTTCATCGCGCCGCTCGAGACGTCGCCGCGAGAAGCTCCCGCGACGCCGGCCGCGCCGGAGCGGCGCGCACCGACCGCCAACCCCGAGCCTTCCGTCGCCGTGCTGCCGTTCGTCGACATGAGCCCCGAGCGGGACCAGGAATACTTCTGCGACGGCATGGCCGAGGAGGTGATCAACGAGCTCGCCAAGGTCCCCGGGCTGCGCGTGGCGGCACGCACCTCCACGTTCGCCTTCAAGCAGCGCGCGGACGACGTCCGCGAGATCGGCCGCCGGCTCGGCGTGCGGACGGTGCTCGAAGGCAGCGTGCGCAAGGCGGGCGATCGGCTCCGCGTGACCGCGCAGCTCATCGACGCCGAGACGGGCTTTCACCTCTGGTCCGAGCGCTGGGACCGCCGCCTCGAGGACATGCTCGCGATCCAGAGCGAGATCGCACAGCTCATCGCCGCGGGGCTGCGCCGGCCGCGCGCCGAGCGCGCCGCGCCGCCGCTCACGGTCTCGGCCGTGGACGATTACTGCGAGCGCGGCTTCGTCTACCTGCACCGTCACGGCCAACGCAGCCAGCGCTTCGCGATGGACCTCTTTCGCCAGGCGCTCGCCCTCGACCCGCAATCGGCGCGCGCGTGGGCCGGCCTGTCGTTGAGCCACATGGTGTCCCATCGCGGCGGCCCGGACCCGCATCGCGACGCGGCCGCGGATGCGGCCGAGCGCGCCTGCGGGCTCGATCCGCGCTCGGCCGAGGCGTGGACCGCGCGAGGGGCCGTGGCCACCCTCGACGGCGATTTCGCGGCGGCCTCGCAGGCCTTCTCGCGGGCCATCGAGCTCGACCCGACGCTGTTCGAGGCGCATTACTACTACGGGCACGCCTGCACCGAGGACGGCCGGCACGCGCAGGCGGCGGAGCTCTACGAGCGCGCCGCCGAGCTGCAACCGAACGACTACCAGGCGCTCGTCTTCGCGGTGACGGCCTATCGCGCGCTGGGCCTGCGCGAGCAGGAGCGCGGCGCAGCGCTGCGTCAGCTCGCGGCGGCGGAACGGGCGCTCGCCGCCGATCCCACCGACGCCCGCGCGCTCTCCCTCGGCGCCGGCTCCCTGGCGGTGGTGGGCCGCGTGGCCGAGGCGCGGGAATGGGCGCGCCGCGCCTGCGAGCTCGAGCCCGACGAGTCTTATCCGCACTACAACGCCGCGTGCCTGCTCGCGCAGCTCGGCGAGCTCGAGGAGGCGCTCGATCTGCTCGAAGGCGGTCCCGACGGCGGCCGCTTCTGCCGCCCGTCGTGGCTCGCGCACGACGAGGATCTCGCGCCGTTGCGCGGTCACCCGCGGTTCCAGGCGCTGCTCGCGAGCAGGACGCAGCGCTTCGCGGCACGGGGCGACCGTCATCCGCGAGCCGCGGCCGCGCTGTCACGAGGAAATCACGGAAAAGTCCGCGCCTGATCATCGTGCGGTCAAGCGCCCGCGGCGGCCGCCGCGCATCCTGTGCGCCGTGGCGAATCTTCCGAAGGGCGGCAAGGCACAGGAGAGGACGATGATTAGCGCTATACGGCACAGGGGAATGGCGGGCGTGCTCGCGCTGGCGGCGGGCGGGCTCCTCGGTCCGGCGCAGGCGGCGCCGGAGCACGGGACGGCGGACGTCGCGGTGCGTTCGGCCGTCGTGCGTTACGACGATCTCGATCTCGGCACGCAGGCGGGCGTACGCGCGCTCTACGAGCGTCTCGAAGCGGCCGCCGCCCGCGTCTGCGGCCCGTACGCTCTCGTGCGCGCGAGCGCGCGCCGCTTCTCGCAAGCCTGCCAGGACGATGCGCTGACGGGCGCGGTTCAGGCCACGGGCAACGCGGCGTTGGCTGCGCTGCACGAGCGCGAGCGCGGCACCACGCGGGTGCCGAGCGTCGCGGCGCGATGAGCCGGGCGGGCGCGGATGGGCAGCCGTGCCCGTCCGCGCCTCTCGCGCCCGAGCGCTACGAAGCGGCGAGCGTGCTCTTCGCGAACACGCCGGTCACGAGCAGCCGGTGGGCCGCCCGGCCCAAGACCTCGACGCGGTTGCGACCGCGCACTTTCGCTTCGTACAGGGCCTGATCGGCGAGCTGCAGGGCGCCGCGCGGCTGACGCTGGCGGCTCGGCTCCACCACGGCGACGCCCACGCTGATCGAGACGGTAGGGACGACGCGCGAGGCACGGTGCTCGATCGCGAGGCCGCCCACGGCCGCGCGCATCCGCTCGGCCATGGCGCTCGCGTGGTCGTCGTCGGCGCCGTAGAGGATCACGGCGAACTCCTCGCCGCCGTAGCGCGCGAGCACGTCGGCGGGACCCGTCACCAGCGACTGCAGCGTCTGCGCCACCCGGTGCAGCGTGCGGTCCCCCGCCTGATGCCCGTAGGCGTCGTTGTACGGCTTGAAGTAGTCGACGTCGATCAGCAGCACCGCGATGGTGCGCCCCTCCTCGATCGCGCGCTGCCACAGCGCCTGCAGGTGCTCGTCGAACGCGGCCCGATTCTTGACGCCCGTGAGCGCGTCGTGCTGTGCGCGCTCGGCCGCGAGCCGGCCCTCGAGGAACCCCTTTCGCGCCCAGCTCTCGAGGTACCGCACGGCGATCACGCATACCGCGGTGATCATGAGCAGAAACGTCACCGTGCGAGCCGCGGTGGGCCACGCCATCCCGAACGCCGCCGCCGCCCACGCGAACGCCACGAGCGTGACCGACGCGGCGATCAGCGCCATGCGCGGCGCGAGCCCGAGGAAGAAGAACGGCCCCACGATCATGAGCGGCACGAGCATGAGCAGCTCGCTCTGACCGTGCATCGCCGCGCGCGCCACGAACACCGCGATGACGACGTTGCGGACGGGCACGACGACGTTCGCCACCGGCAGGTACCAGCGCTCGAACAGGGAGCTCCAGGCGAGCGCGAGCAGCAGCAACGACGCGGCGAGCACGGTAGTAATCGCGGCGAGCTGCGCCGGCGAAGCATCGCCGAGCACGAGCTCCGCGCCGCGCGCCGCCGCCAGCAGCACCGCAAAGGTGCAGGCGGCGCGGATCAGCATGCGTCTCGCGAGGAGGCGCGCACGGCAGTACTCGGCTTCGAGCTCGGGGCGGAAGCGGTGGTGCGCGACGCCCCGGCGCAGCTCGGCGGCATAAGGCGAGGCGTGCGGGGCGGACGCGGCCGGCCGCATGGTGGGCAGCATCGCGCAACGATACGGAAAAGCAGCCCGCGCTGCTGTGATGCGCTGCGCGTCCTCGACGCGTGGGCTCAGCGAGAGGCCTCGAGGAGCCGCTCCTGCATGACGTCGCAGCCCGCGGGGAAGCCGTTCATGGCGAGCAGCCGGTTCCAGAGCTGCGCGCGCCCGTCGGCGCCGAGCGAGCGCGCCCACGCCCAGGCCGACCCGTAGTCGTAGCTCGCCTCCCACTCCGACTCGCCGCGCACGCGCTGCTCGGCGAAGGCCTCGCCCCAGACGTCCGCCCAGACGCGATCTAGAACGAGAAAGAGCATCCGATGCCCGTCGACGTCGTCGAGCCGCTGCGACAACTGCCACAGATGCCGATGGCCGAGCTCGTGGACGAGCGTGGACTTCTTCATGTCCCAGGGGTAGCTCGAGCGCAACTGCATGGGGTGCTCGGGCCCGCCCGAGTGGCTGACGTCCTCGGCCACCAGGGCCGCGACGGCCGATTCCTGGAACTCGAGGCACGTGCGCGCCTCGAGCGACGCGACGATGCGCTCGCCGTACGCGTCCCAGATCGCCCGATAGGCCGCGGCGTCGCGCGCGTCGGCCGGCGAGAACGGCACGAACACCACCTGCACTTGCGCGCAGGCGACGCCCGCAAAGAGCAGCGACAACGTCGCGGCGAACGTCAGGGCTCGAAGGCGCATGGCCGAATCGTCGGTCGGCCGTCGCGCCACCGTCAACCCGCTAGACGCGATCGCCGGAGCCGTCGAGCCGCGCTTCCACGCCCACGAGCAGCGACAGCACCACCCAGGCGAACAGCACGCCGAGCGCCGCGGTGCCCAAATGCCCGAGCCCCACGGCCACGCCGACGGCGGCCGTCATCCAGATACCGGCCGCCGTGGTGAGGCCCTTGATCTCGCGCGTGTGCTCGAGCTTGATGATGGCGCCCGCCCCGAGGAAGCCGATGCCCGTGATGAGGCCTTGGATCACGCGCGACATCGCGTCCTGCTGCATGCCCGACTGCGCGCTCGCCACGACGAACAGCGCGGTGCCGAGGCACACGAGCATGTGCGTGCGCAGGCCTGCGGGCTTGCCCGAGAGCTCGCGCTGGACGCCGATGACGGCGCCCGCGAGCGCCGCGGCGAGTAAACGGATCACGACGCCGACGGCCTCGGCGGGATCGGGAAGGGAGCCGGCGAGCTCGTCGAGGATCGCGTCCATCGCGGGCGCGCCTAGTCGTCGTCCACGATACGGACCTCGACCCGCTCGGCGGGCAAGGAACGGGCGCGCTCGGCGTCCGCCGTCCGGACGTTCACGTAGAAGCTCTCCGCGCCCTCGGGTCGTGCGTCGACGACGATCGGCACGTGCAGCACGAGCGACTCCTGGCCCGCGGCGAACCTCTCCGTGCGGGCTCCGAGATTCGCGTAGTCCTCGTCGGCCACGGCGCTGCCGTCGCTGGTCCACCAGACGATGTCCGCCGCCTCGAGCGCGCCGCCGCTGCGGCGAACGACCACCGCCGCCACGGCGTCGTCCTCCGCTACCGTGATCGGCGCGCTCGGCAGCTCGAGCGCCGCGGACTGCGAGGCGGCCGCCTGCGTCGCGGCGGGGGCAGCCGCCTGCGTGGCGGCGGAGGAGCCCGCAGCCTCGGGCGCCGTCCCGCGCGGGCCGCCTGCCGGCGCCTCGGCCGCGGGCGCGACAGCCGGCTCTGCCCGCTCGTCGCGCGGTGCCTGCTCCTGCGCCGCGGGCGGCGGCTGGCCCGGGTGCACCTCGCGCGCGGTCGTGGGCGCCGCCGCCTGCTCCGTGGGCACCGCCGCCGGCTCCGCCCCCGCGATCGGCGGCGCCGTCCCCTGCTCGGCGGGTGCCGTCGCGATGACGGGCGCCTCGACGGTCGCCTCCCCGCCCACGGCGGGCCGCGGGCGATCGCCGCTCGCAGGCTGGGACCGCGCCCGGAGCGTCCCGAGCAGATCCTCGGCGAAGACGTGCGCCATGCCGTACCACTCGACGGCGAGCCCGCGAAGGGGCTCGTAGTATGCGTAGACGGCAACGCCGGCGACCGCGGCCACGAGCGCGAGCGCCAGACCACGCCACGGCGCCCGCTTCGGCGCGCGCCGCTCGAACCGGCGGTCGACGTCCGCGTAGACCTCGAAGTCCGGCGGGTAACGGAAGTGAGCCGGCTCGACGGGCACGTACGCCGCTCGCGCCCGAGGAGGCGGTGGCGGGGGTGGTGGTGGCGACGGTGGCGGCGGCTCGACAGGACGCGCCGTGACAGGTGCGGCGACGGCGGCGGCGTCGAGCAGCACCGGCACGTCGTCGTCACGCTCGCGCCGCGGCGCCGGCTCCGCCTCGGGCCCGAACGCCCCCGCCGGGCCGCCACGTGCCGTCGCGGTCCCTGGGGCGTCGGCCGGGCCCTGCCGTGCCTCCGCCGGCGCGTCGCTGGGCGGGCGCAGCGTCTCGTGACCCTTCACGCCGAGATCCCACAGGAACGTCGCGACGCTCGGCGTGCGCTCCTCGCGGCGCAGCGCGAGCCCCCTTGCCAACGCGTGCCATCGCTCGGGCGCCGATCCCTGAATCGGCGCGAGCCCGAGCCCGGCGTTCAGGGCTTCCAGCGGCGAGTTGGCGTTGAACGGATGGCGGCCAGCGAGCAGCTCGTACGCCACGCAGGCGAGGCCGTAGACGTCGTCGCGCGGATCGGGCGGGGCGAGGCCGTCTGCGTCCTCCACGAAGAACGGCACGGTCCGAGGCACGCTCGCCGGCAGCAAATCCAGCACCTTGATGGCGTACTCGTGAGTGATGAAGATCTTCTCGGGCCGCACGTCGCCATGCACCACGCCTTTCGCGTGCGCGAACTGCAGCGCGTCGCCCACGGCGCGCAGCACGGCGAGCGTCTCGTCCTCGGCGAGCAGCTCGCCGGGCGTGGCATCGATGATGGAGCGCAGCGTCGCGCCGTCGAGCAGCTCCATCGCCAGGAAGTAGCGGCCGCGATCGGAGCCGAAGCCGCGCACCTTGACGACGTTCGGGTGCGCCCACGAATGGGGCTGCTGATACGCGCTCTCGAGCTTCTGCAGCACGCGCGGCTGCTGGACGATGCCGTCGTGCAACAGGTGCAGGGCGACGAAGTGCTCCTGGTTGTACTGAGGATCCGAAAGCGCGCGGTCGAGCGCCTTGTAGACCTCGCCGTACCGACCGTGGCCCAGGTAGCTCGTGAGGACGTAGCGATTGGCGATGACGCTGCCGAGCGCCCCGATCGGCCGCTCGCCGTCATCGCCCGGGTTGCCGGCCGGCCGCTCCTTGCGCGCGTCGAGCGGCATCGTGGCGGGCGCACCCTCCGCCCGCCCCGGCGACTCGCCACGATAGGCCCAGCCGCTCATCCGCAAGCAGTCCCGTCGAGAGGCATTGCCCGAAGCTTAGCAGACGGTCGGCGACGGGCGCGCCGCCCGCCGGAGTCGCATATTCGCGACAACCACGTCGATGCCGAGGACTTGGGTTACCCCCATTGGGTGTACCCCCGAAGCCGCTCGTTGACCGTCGTCCGAACGCCCCCCTAGTATTCCTTTGGCATGAAGCGAAGGCGCCGTCCACAGGCGCCCAGGGGGTCTCATGAAGCAGAGCAGTAGCCGGTGGCAGGCGGGCGGCATCGGTGCGCTCGTCCTCGGGCTGGCGCCAGCGGGGGTTCTGGCGCAGGGTTTCGGCGCGGGCTACGGCCCGCCGCTCCAGGTGATACCGCCGCCGAAGGAATTCGCGACGTCCGAGGAGCACTATCGCTATCTCTACGAGCAAGCGAACGGGGGCACGAAGCACACGATCGAGTCGGTGCCCCGCTGGGACGGCCTGTGGGTGACGGCCGGCAACACCCACATGCAGATCTTCATCGACGGCGAGGGCTTCAACGGCAAGGTGCGCGAAGGCGTCCTGACGCCGGCGTACGAGGAAGCCTACAAGGAGCGCTGGCGCCAGCAGGTGGAGGACGGGCAGGTGCACTACGACCGCCTCGCGCACTGCGAGCCGCCGGGCTACCCGCGCTTCCTCTTGGAGCCGTACACCCACGAGTTCATCAACCTGCCGCACCAGGTGTATCAGATCAACGACTTCGGTCCCTCGATCCGCCGGATCTACATCGGCAAGGAGCACTCGAACGTCTACGGCACGCACTCCTGGTACGGCGACACCATCGGCTTCTGGGACGGCGACAAGCTCGTGACGAACACGGTGGACTTGTACCCGGCCGACTTCACGCGCTGGTCGCCGATGACGAGCAATCAGTTCGAGTCGGTCGAGATCTGGGAGCTCAAGTCCTATCCGGACGGCACCGAGCGGCTCGAGGTGCAGGTCACGTTCTACGATTCCTACGCGTTCGTGAAACCGGTCCATGCCGTGTACGCCTTCCGCCGCGCCCACGAGCTCGAGGCGGCCGGCCATCGCGTCCAGCACTGGGAGTGCGAGCAGACCACCAACGCCGTCTTGGGAGAAGACGGCAAGACCGACGCACGGCTGCCGGGCGAGGAAGGCTTCAGGGATCCGCGCGGCACCACGATGTTCCCGGACCTGCCGGGCCAGACGCGCGATCCCATCTACAACACGACGCTGCCGACGAATTGAAGGAGCCGAATGATGAAGAAGGTTGTCCGTTTGCCGCTCGCCGCTTCCATCGCGGCCCTGCTCACGGTCAGCGCGGCGC
>DATCLY010000027.1:0-21060 GCA_036563665.1 Gammaproteobacteria bacterium | reverse complement strand
GCGGGGTGGGCGCATCCATGATCACGTTGCCGTCGGCGTCGCGCGGCGCCGTGGGATCCGGGAACGCGGGCCATTGCGCCGAGGCGCCGGCGGACCAGCCCAGTGCGGCCAGGGCGCCGGCCAGCGCGACGAACGCCGTCGCCGCCCATGGAGCGCTTCTTCGGCTCGGACGAACCTCTACAACTCGGAACAGTCTCGATCCACGCACGTCTCTGTCATTCCCCTTGCCGCACAACACGAGCACCGGGCCGCGTCGCGCGATCGCACATCGTCGTCAGAAGCGGTACCTGAAGCTCAACGAATAGCGGCGCCCGAACACGTCGTAGTCGTTGTTCACCGTCTGGGCCCCGCCCCGGTCGCCGTACGACGCGACGACCGGAGGATCGACGTCGAACAGGTTGTTGATCATCAGCGACGCCTCCCACTCACGGCCGGCGTCGAGCGCACGACGGTAACCGAAGCTCAGGTTCGTCCACGTCTGCGACTCGACGGTATTGTCGTTGACATCCACTCCCTCGACCCAGTCGATGTTCAGAATCGTCTCCGGGATGTAGCGCTGCTGAAGCCGGAGGAAATAGTCCCCGACCCTGTAGTTGAGCGTCGCTACGGCCTGAAGGTCCGGGAAGCCGAGCCCGCCGGCTCGCTCGATCTTCCTGCCGCCGGCCGGCGTCTCGCTGTTCTCCGATTGCGCGCCGGCGAGGATACGAAGGGTGAGCGACTCGTCGCGCCCCGGGAACAAGTCCACGTCTCCGCTCCACAGGACGTCGAGATCGACGCCGCTCACGTAAGCGTCCGCGACGTTGAGATAGGTGTTCCGAACGAGGGTGACGACGTTCGTGACAGGATCGCGCAGCACCTGATCGCAGAGGTTGCCCGTCTCGTAGCATTCATCGACGATGGCCTGGAGCCCGAGCTGGTCCACCGCGTCGGTGAGGTCGATCTCGTAGTAGTCGACGGACACCTGCAGGCCCGGCGCGGCGGTCGGCTGGAAGACGAAGCCCGCCGTGAACGTGTCCGCCTCTTCCGGACGCAGGTTCGGATTGCCGCTGTTGATGCTCGTCGTCTGGAACTGCTGGTCGTTGAACACCGGATCGAAGATGCTCCCGCCGCCGCCCTGGAAGTCGAAACGCTCGGAGAACGTCGGCTCGCGGACGTCGCGCGAGAGGGTGGTGCGGAACCGGAGGAACTCCGTCATGCCGAAGTCGATGCCGACCTTCGCGGAGTTGATCCCGCCGCTCAAGGAGTAGTCGGAGTGCCGCCAGGCGACGTTCGCGGCCAGCGTGCGGCCGCGCGCGGTGTCGAGCAGCGGAAAGTCGAGCTCGGCGAAGACTTCGCGGACGTCGAACTCGCCGTGGATCGCGGGCACGTCCGAGAACTGATGGACGTTCCTGTTGCCCGCCCAGCCCGGGGAGATGCCCCGGATGCCGAGCTCCGGAACGTTGATGGGCGGGCCGAAGGCCATGAGCTCGCGCGGCAGGCTGCGCTGCCAGAACGACTCGGCGCGGTAAGTGGCGCCCGTCGCCATCGAGAACGGGCCGGCGCCGATGCCTTCCGCGATCTCGCCGGTGATCAGCATTTCCGCGAACTCCTGCACGACCGCGCCCACGCCCTCCTTGCCGTCGACGAGGTAGCGCTGCGCCTCGGGGCTCACGTTCCCTATGCCCAAGATGTTGAGCGGCACGCAGTCGCGAATCGTGTTGTCGATCGTGGACACCGGCCCCGGGATCGGGACGAGGTCGTTCGGCCCGCCGAGCGAGTCGTCGCCGATCGGCGCCGGCACCCGGACGTCGGCCACGGACGCGCGGAGCTGCTCCGCCGTCGGGTTGTAGCGCTGCACGTTGCAGATGATCGAGCCGGTGCCCCGGTCGGCTTCCGCCACGAGGTCGATCACGCCGTCGCCGTCCGCGTCCCTGCGGTCCGGATACACCTCCACGGCGTCGATGGCCAGGAACATCCGGTCCACGCGCAGCTCGTTGAGCACGGCCGTGTACTTGTCGGTCTCACCGCGCTGGATCTGCGCGCGAAGATGCCAGTTCCCGCCGTCGAAGAGATCGCGATCGAAGCCGGCGGCGAAGGACCACGTTTCGAAGGAGTTGCGCTCCTCCTCGTGGTCGTTGAAGTTGCGGATACCCGGCCCGCGGAGCTGTCCGAGCTTGTCGACGCGGATCGAATCGAGACCCTCGGCCAACATCGCGTTGCGAATCGCCGCCGGCAGGAACGCGTTCTCCTTGAAGAGCGTGGCGTGCCAGACGCCCATCAGGTGCGGGTTACCGCGCTGATCGTGCTGATTCGACTGCGTCTCGCCGGTGAGGACGTGGCCGAAGACGCGGGTCCTGTCGTTCAGATCGAATTGCCAGCCGACGAAGAGATTGTTTCGGACGACCTCGGCGCCGTATGGGCCGCCGTCGAACGCCGCGTTCGCGTTCCCGTACTCCGGCCCGCCCGACGTGGAGTTGATCGTGCAGAGTGAGCCCGGCGTGCCATAGCAGCCGACGTCGCCGAACATGTAGGGGCGCGTGGCGGTGCCGTCCGCGAGGAACGTGTGCCGGTCGAACGAGAAGCCGGGCTGGTTGATGAGCCCGCCCGGCGTGTGCAGCGTGGAGTGCACGTAGGGCATGACGAGCCGCTGCGGGACGCCCGGCGGCGCGCCCGGGTACCAGTCTGGGTTCTGCACGAAGCCGTAGCGGCGGAAGAAGTCCCCGGCTTCTCCGTCGGCGGCGTTGCGGAAGATCTGCGCGATCTTTTGCGACTCGAGGCCCCAGGTCAGGTGCCAGCGGTCCTGCTCGCCGAGCGGCATGCCTCCCGCCACGGAGACGTCCCAGTTCTCGCCGTCGCCCTCCGAGGTCTGCCCGGTCCGCACCTGCACGTCGAGCCCCTCGAACTCGCGGTTGAGGACGAAGTTGGTCACGCCCGCGAGCGCGTCCGCGCCGTACGCGGCCGACGCGCCGCCGGTCACGACGTCCACGCGCTCGATCAACGCGCTCGGTATGTTGTCCGTGTTCACCCGGCTGTTGCGGTCGGCCGGAACGGTCCTCGCGCCGTCGATGAGCACCAGCGTGCGCTGCGGGCCCATGCCCCTCAGGTTCACGGTGCTGATGCCCGCCGTGCCGAACAGCGCGCCGCCGCCGCGCTGCGCGGTCTGGGTGGAAAAGAACTGCGGCAACGCGTCGAGCGCGTCCGTGACCGTGCCGCCGGGCTGCATCTCGATGAGCTCGTCAGCCGTCACTGCCGTGACCGGCACGGGCGAGGTGAACCCGGTGGCGCGCTCGATGCGCGTGCCGGTCACCATCACTTCCTCGATCTGCCCCGGCGCGGGCTGACCGGACGCCTCGTCGCCGACGAGTGTTGCGCCCAGAGAGGCGCAGGCCAGCGAAACGGCGATCGACACCGGACGACGCGACGGTCGCGGCGTGCCCATGCTCATCCACTTCATGGTCATCCCCCTCGAAGAATCGGAGCGGGAGGCGTTCCGTGGGCGCGAGGCCCGCCGCCTCCTTCTTCGGATGCCAAGACAATTCGCTGGTGAAAATCCTCTACTGGCGGGACGGAAGCGACGTCGTCGAGAGGCTGAACGAGGTCGTTCGTGGGCCAGGGATCCGATCCTTCGGATCACCTCATCTGCATAGCCGTACGAAAGAGTCGGCCGGGGAGCTGGCTGCCGCGGGGCCCGGGCCGCGTTCGCTGGGATCGGGCTATTCGGTCGCTAGCCGATCGCCGGTATCGAATACCGGCTCTCTTTCCGGCCAGCGCAACGCGCCGAGCCGCACGCAGCCTCCCTCGGGCAAATTCAGCTCCCGCTCCCGGGTCGGCTCGCGGCTCTTCAGGTCGTACTCGCGTTGCTCGGCTTCGGAGCGCTCCAGCAGGCCAAGCTCGAGCAGCTCGCGAGCTACCGCCGACTCGAAATGGTCGAAAGCCGCACGGAGCCGCTCGGCCCCGAGCTGGACGATCCGCGACAGCGCGTCGTCGTCCCAGCACGCGTGCACGATCCGCAGATCGTCTCGATGGAGCGCCAGCCGGCCAAAAAAAGGTCCGCCCCCTATTCGAGCCGGGGAGCGGACCAAACGGCGGACCCTGCTGCTACAGGCGGCGCTCCGATCGGGGGGGCGCCGTCGACCACCCACCTAGCCGCACTTGGAATAACCGCAGTTGAGGCACGTCATGCAGCCGTCGAGCATCACGGCCGCGGCGACGTTGCACTTAGTACAGAGCTGCGCGCCCTCGGGGAACGCTTCCTCCGCGAACGCGTCTTTCTGGCCCTTGCGCGCCTCGAACTCCGCGCGCTTCTCGGCGATGAGCTTCTTCTGCTCCTCGGAGAGCTCCGGCTTGCGCAGCAAGCCGATTTGGAGCAGATGCCGCTCCACGATGTGGCCGAGCTCCGCGATGATCGACGGCATGAACTTGCCCCCCGGCTGCCAGTAGCCGCCGCGGGGATCGAACACGGCCTTGAGCTCGTCCACGAGGAAAGTGACGTCGCCGCCCTTGCGGAACACGGCCGACATGATGCGCGTGAGCGCCACGATCCACTGGTAGTGGTCGAGGTTCTTGGAGTTGATGAAGATCTCGAACGGGCGGCGCTGCTCGTGCTCCGTGCCCTCGTTGAGCACGATGTCGTTGATGGTGACGTACATGGCGTGATCGGAGACGGGCGTCTTCACCTTGTACGTGGAGCCCACCAGCACCTCCGGACGCTCGAGCTTCTCGTGCATCCGGATGACTTTCGGACCCTCCTCGCGCGGCAAGGACTCCTTGTCCTTGCGCTGCTCCTCGTCGTCCTTGACGACGGCGTACTTCACGATCTTCTTGTCGATCTTGATCCGAGCCATGCGTCTCCTCCGCCCGGGGCGCTCCTCAGAGCTTGCCGTAGTAGCCCTCTTTGAGGGCATCGAACAGGTTGGCGGCGGTGTGCACTTCGCCGTCGTACTCGATCTCCTCGTCGCCGCGCGCCTCGATGACGCTGCCGTCCTCGAGCGTGAAGCGGTAGGTGGTGCTCTTGAGGTCCTTCTCCTTCACGAGCACCCCCTGGAACGCCTCGGGGTTGAAGCGGAACGTGGTGCAGCCCTTGAGACCCTTCTCGTACGCGTAGAGGTAGATGTCCTTGAACTGCTCGTACGGATAGTCCGTGGGCACGTTCGCCGTCTTCGAGATGGAGGAGTCGATCCACTTCTGGGCGGCCGCCTGGATGTCCACGTGCTCGCGCGGCGTGATGTCCTCGGAGCTCACGAAGTAGTCCGGCAGCTTCTCGCCGGGCTTGTCGGAGCCCGGCATGGCGTTCGGATTCACGAGCGCGCGGTACGCCAGCAGCTCGAAGGAGAAGACGTCCACCCGCTCCTTGGTTTTCTTGCCCTGGCGAATGACGTTGCGGAAGTAGTGATGCGCGAACGACGGCTCGATGCCGTTGCTCGCGTTGTTCGCGAGCGACAGCGAGATCGTGCCCGTGGGCGCGATGGAGCTGTGGTGCGTGAACCGCGAGCCTTCGCGCTCGAGTTCCTCCACGAGCTTCGGCGCCACCTGGCGCAGCCGCTGCATATAGCGGCTGTAGCGCGCGTGGAGCACGCGGCCCGGAATGCGGTCGCCCACCTTCCAGCCGTCCTCGCGCATCTCCGGGCGCTTGCGCAGCATCGCCTCGGTGACCTCGAACTCCTCGGTCATGATCGGCGCCGGCCCTTTCTCGCGCGCGAGCTCGAGACCGGTCTGCCAGCCCGCGATGGCGAGCTCGCGGGCCACGTCCTCGGTGAAGCGCACGGACTGCTCCGAGCCGTAACGCATGCGCAGCAGCGTCATGGCGGAGCCCAGCCCGAGGAACCCCATGCCGTGGCGGCGCTTGCGCAAGATCTCCTCGCGCTGCTTCGGCAGCGGCAGGCCGTTGATCTCCACCACGTTGTCGAGCATCCGCGTGAAGACCTTCACCACCTCGCGGAACTCGTCCCAGTCGAAGTAGGCGCGCTCGGTGAATGGCGCCACGACGAACTTCGTGAGGTTGATCGAGCCGAGCAGGCAGGCGCCGTACGGGGGCAGAGGCTGCTCGCCGCACGGGTTGGTGGCGCGGATGTTCTCGCACCACCAGTTGTTGTTCATCTCGTTGACGCGATCGATGAGCACGAAGCCCGGCTCGGCGAAGTCGTACGTGGAGGACATGATCACGTCCCACATGCGCCGCGCCGGGAGCGTCCGGTACACGCGGCACGCCACGAGGCCGCGCTCGTCGGTGATGTAGCCGTCCGTGATCGGCCACTCGCGCCAGATGACCTTCTCGGGGTCGTTGACGTCGATGCCGTCCTGCTGCGCCTCCTGCGGCGTCAGCGGGAAGGCGAGCTTCCACGGGCGGTTCTCCTTCACCGCCTGCATGAACTCGTCGGTGATGAGCAGCGACAGGTTGAACTGCCGCAGCCGGCCGTCCTCGCGCTTGGCGCGGATGAAGTCCATGACGTCGGGGTGGCCCACGTCGAACGTGCTCATCTGCGCGCCGCGGCGGCCGCCGGCCGACGAGACCGTGAAGCACATCTTGTCGTAGATGTCCATGAAGGACAGCGGACCCGACGTGTAGGCGCCCGCGCCGGAGACGTAGGCGCCGCGCGGCCGCAGCGTGGAGTGCTCGTAGCCGATGCCGCAGCCGGCCTTCAGCGTGAGGCCGGCCTCGTGCACCTTCTGCAGGATGTCGTCCATCGAATCGTGGATGGTGCCCGACACCGTGCAGTTGATCGTGGAGGTGGCCGGCTTGTGCGCCTCGGCCCCGGCGTTCGACGTGATGCGGCCGGCCGGGATGGCGCCGCGCTGCAGCGCCCACAGGAACCGCTCGAACCAATACTCGCGCTTGGCCGGCGCCTCCACGGCCGCCAGGGCGCGAGCCACCCGCTCGTAGGTGCCCTGGATGTCCGCGTCGATCGGCTCGCCGGTCTTGGACTTCAGGCGGTATTTCGTGTCCCAGATGTCGAGCGAGGCTTCCTGCAGCGGAATGTCCGCCAATGAGGCCGCCTTGACGTCAAGAGCCATATTCATAGCGTGCATGAACCCCCGAGCGCAGCTCAGTAGTGGCCCACCCCCGGGCCGCGAAGCGAGCTATCGAAGCGCCGGCCGAACGCAAAAACCTCCCCCCGGCTTGCACACGGCAGCCTGCTGCGGCGCTTGTCGCTCTTGCTGCTCGACACAAGATGTAGTGTCGAGTGACAAGGAAGATTATGCCCCGTGGCGGACCCTGTCAAGCTTTCCGGCAAAATTCGCCAGCCGAATTTTCATTTGCATTTTCAGTGACTTACGCGCGTATGCGGCAAACCCCGAAGGCCCGTGCTGGGCGTCGTCCGAGCCAGCCGCGCCGCACTATATATTGTGTCGATCGGTCCACCGCCTATCCCCCGGCCCGCCACACGACATGCACAGGGTTGTTCACAGGCTCGACGCCGGCGGCGCGCAGCACATCGAAACCGCGTCGTTCAACCCGCGCGGCGGCGCTCGACACGCCGCATCCGCTCAAAGCGACTTACAATGCGCGAGCCGGCGGGTGCGCTGGCGTGCCGAGGTAGCATCGAAAATGAGCCAAGCGGGTCGAAGGTCGTTGCGCGTGAGCGCGACAGGGTCATTGCTGCTCGCGTTCGCGGCCGTCACGGCCGCGGCGCAGGAGATGCCGAGCCTCGCGCCCATCGTCGAGCGCGCCCTGCCCTCGGTGGTGAACATCTCGGTGAACGGCAGCGTCACCGTCTCGAGCCCCTTCGGCGAGGACGAGCTGTTTCGGCGGTTCTTCCAGCTCCCGCCCGAAGGCAGGCGCCAGATCCAGAGCGCGGGCTCCGGCGTCATCGTGGACGCGGAGCAGGGCTACATCCTCACCAACCATCACGTCCTCGAGAACGCGGAAGAGATTCGCGTGACGCTCTACGACAACCGCAGCATGGAGGCCCGCATCGTGGGCTCCGACGAGGGCTCGGACCTGGCCGTCCTGCAGGTTGAAGCCACGGGCCTCGAGGAGATGCCGCTCGGCAATTCCGACGAGCTTCGCGTGGGCGACTACGTGGTGGCCATCGGCAACCCGTTCGGGCTCTCGCACACGGTCACCTCCGGCATCGTGAGCGGGCTCGGGCGCACCAACATCAACCCGCAGGGCTACGAGGACTTCATCCAGACCGACGCGTCCATCAACCCGGGCAACTCCGGCGGCGCGCTCATCAACCTCCGAGGCGAGCTCGTCGGGATCAACACCGCCATCTTCTCGCGCTTCGGCGGCAACATCGGCATCGGGTTCGCCATCCCCGTGAACATGGCCCGCGCGATCATGGAGCAGCTCATCACGTACGGCGAGGTCTCCCGCGGCCTGCTGGGCGTCAGCATCAACAACCTGACGCCCGAGATCGCCGAGACCTACGGCCTGCGGGACACTTCCGGTGCCATCGTCATGGCGGTGACGCCGGGCTCCGCCGCCGAGCAGGCGGGCATCCAGGTGGACGACGTGATCGTGAGCGTGAACGGCCAGCGCGTGCGCGACGCCGGCGCGCTGCGCAACGCGATCGGCCTGCTGCGCCCCGGTGACCGGGTCACGGTGGGCCTGATTCGCGACGGGCGCGAGCAGACGGTCAGCGCCGTGCTCGGCGCGCTCACGGCGGCCACCACCACGGCCGCGGAGCCCGAGCCCGCGCCCACGCCGCGGCCCGGCCTCGACCCGGCGTTCGACGGCGCCACGCTCGTCACCAACGACGAGTCGCGCCAGGACTTCAACGGCGTGCCGGGCGTGCTGGTCACGAGCGTGCGCCCGGGCTCCCCCGCCGCCGAGCGCGGGCTGCGCGCGGGCGACGTCATCGTCGAAGTGAACCGCCAGCGCGTGCGGACGCTCGAGGAGGCCAGCCGCACGATGCAAAACGCCCGCGCGGTGATCCTGAAAGTGCGCAGGGGCAATCGGGATCAGCTGATTCTGATGCGTTGACTTCCGTGCGCTCGCTATAACAGCGGAGAATCGCCCGAGGGGCTTCGAGCCCGCGCAGCAGCGCCGGGCGGGCGATCCAATCCGCGCTACCTTCGAAGGACTGAATGGCAGCGAAAAATCGATCGACCTTGATCTGTCTGCTCGGCGGCACGGGCTTCGTGGGCCGCTCGTTGGCCTCGCAGCTCGTGCAGAAGGGGTACGCCGTGCGCATCCCCACGCGCAGCCGCGCCCGCAACCGCGATCTGCTCGTGCTGCCGGGCGTGGAGCTCGTGGAGGCGAACGTTCACGACGAGCGCGTGCTCGCCCGGCTGCTCGACGGCTGCGAGTCGGCGATCAACCTCGTAGGCATATTGAACGAGCCGGGCCACGACGGCTCGGGCTTCAAGCTCGTGCACACCGACCTCGCCGCGAAGCTCGCCCGCGCCTGCCACGAGACGGGCGTGTCCCGGCTGCTGCAGATGAGTGCGCTCAAGGCGAACGCCGAGCGCGGCGCGAGCCTGTATCTGCGCAGCAAGGGGCAGGCCGAGCAGGCCATCAAGGAGATCGCGGGCGAGGAGCTGCGCTACACGATCTTCCGGCCGTCGGTGATCTTCGGCGAGGAAGACTCCTTCACCAACCGCTTCGCCCGACTGCTGCGCTTCTCGCCGGTGCTGCCGCTGCCCGGCGCCGACGCGCGGTTCGCGCCGGTGTACGTGGAAGACGTGGCCCAGGCGTTCGTCACGGCCCTCGAGAGCAGCAAGACGCACGGCAAGACATACGAGCTCTGCGGCCCGGAGATCTACTCGCTGCTCGAGGTGGTGCGGCTCATTCGCCGCGAGCTCGGCATCAAACGCGCCATCGTGAGCGTGCCGCGGCCGCTCGGCCAGATCCAGGCATGGGTGGGCGAATATCTGTTGCCGGGCAAGCCCTTCTCGCTCGACAACTTCCGCTCGCTCACCGTGGCGAGCGTGTGCAGCGAGAACGGGCTCTCCGAGCTGGGCATCACGCCGCAGTCGCTCGAGACGATCCTGCCCCGCTACATCCGCGGGGGCGGCAAGCAAGCGCGTCTAGCGCGCCTGCGACAGGACGCCGGGCGCTGAGGCCTGCGCGAGCCAGCTCTCGAGGCGCTGGCCCCGCTCCTCGGGCGAGAGCTCCGCGAGCTGCTCGGCGCTCGCGTAGAAGGCCATGAGGCCCTGCTCCTCGAGCTGCCAGCGCAGCCCCGGCAGCCAGCGCCGATAGGTGGCCACCGACGCGAGCGTGGCGTTGTTGAGCGGCTGCGCGAACCAGGCGTCGTAGTCGGTGGCGCCGCCCCACTCCTGCTTGAGCGCCGCGTACTCCTCGCGCATCTTCTCGAACGCGAGCCGCTTCGCTTCGCGCTTCTGCTCGTCGGTGAGATCCGACGCGTAGATCTCCTGGAGCCGCGCCTGCTGTCGGGTGACGAGATCGGCGAAGTCGGCCCGGTGCCGCAGGCGCCGCTTGTACTGCTCGAGCCCGTCGAGGTCGCCGCGCTCGCGCAGCCAGAGCTCCGTGCCGTACTCCTCGACGACGGTGGCGAACGCCTCGCTGAACGCGCTGTCGCTCTTCACGTACAGACGCTGGTGGGCCAGCTCGTGGAAGAGCAGGCTCGCGACGTTGACCGGCCCGCCGCCGATCATCGTGTTCAGCACGGGGTCGTCGAAGTAACCGAGCGTGGAGTAGGCGCTCGCGCCGCCCGCGTACGTGTCGTAACCGCGCCGCTCGAGCCGCGCGCGGAAGCGCTCCGCCTTCTCGCGCTCGAAGAACCCGCGGTACGCCACGCAGCCCGCGATCGGAAAGCACCAGCGCACGGGCTGCACCGAGAACTCCTCGGTCGCCACCACGTTCCACACGACGTAGGGGCGCCCGAGGTCCGCGTACGTCGTGTAGCTGTCGTTGTCCGGCAGGCCGAGCGCTTCCACGGCGAACGTGCGGATCTCCGCCACGCTCTCGAGCTGGGCGCGCAGCTCGGGGTCGAGGTTCGGATCCGCGAGCAGCCGGTCGATGGGCGTGCGCTTGCGCAGCAGCTCCAGCTGCCCTCCCACCGCCTGCCAGTAGAACGGCAAGGCGCAGCCGCTCACGGCCGTGGCCATCGCGGCGCACGCGGCGAGGAGCCCGGCCAGACGATACGGAGTGAACATGCGCTCGAACCTTAGCATTGCTGGCCCTTCGGCTATGATGAGCCGATGAAGACGTACGAGGTCGGCGGCGCCGTGCGCGATTCGCTGCTCGGCCTGCCAGTCAAGGAGCGCGACTGGGTCGTCGTCGGCGCCTCGGCAGAGGATCTCCTCGCTCGCGGATTCCGTCAGGTCGGCAAGGACTTTCCCGTCTTTCTACATCCCCGCACCGGCGAGCAGTACGCGCTCGCCCGCACCGAAAGGAAAATCGGGCCAGGCTATACCGGCTTCGCCGTGGACGCATCGCCGGAGGTCACGCTGGAGCAGGACCTCGGCCGGCGCGATCTGACGATCAACGCCATCGCCCGCGACGAGGACGGTAACATCATCGACCCGTGGAACGGGCGGGACGATATCGAAAAACGCGTGCTCCGTCACGTATCGCCAGCGTTCCGCGAAGACCCGCTGCGCGTGCTGCGCGTGGCGCGGTTCGCCGCACGTTTCGCGCCCCTGGGCTTCACCATCGCGCCGGAGACGATGCAGCTCATGCGCGAGATCGTCGCGGCCGACGAGATCGAGGCGCTCCGGCCCGAGCGCGTGTGGCAGGAGACGGAGAAGGCGCTCGGCGAAGCGGCTCCGCGGCTGTACTTCGAGGTACTCAGGGAGTGCGGTGCGCTGGCGCGCGCCTTCCCCGAGATCGACGCCCTCTTCGGCGTGCCGCAGCCCGAGCGCTGGCACCCCGAGATCGACACCGGCGTGCACACGATGATGGCGCTCGAGCAGGCGGCGGCGCTCTCGCCGGAGCCCGAGGTGCGCTTCGCCGTGCTGGTTCACGACCTGGGCAAGGCGACCACGCCGAAGCACGTGCTGCCGAGCCACCACGGTCACGAGGAGCGCTCGGTGGAGCGGATCGCGCAGCTCTGCAGCCGCCTCCCGGTGCCGCGCCGCTTCAAGGAGCTCGCGGAGCACGTCGCGCGCCGCCACGGCGTGGTGCACCGGGCGCAGGAGCTGCGCGCGCGCACGATCGTCAACCTGATCCGCGAGGTGGACGGCTTCAGGCAGCCGGAGCGGTTCGAGCGGCTGCTGCTCGCCTGCGAGGCGGACGCGCGCGGCCGCAAGGGCCTCGAGCGCGAGCCCTATCCGCAGGCGGACCTGCTGCGCCGCGCGGCCGCGGCGGCGCGCGGCGTGGACGCGGCGCGGCTCAAGGCGGAGCGCGGGCTCGACGGCGAGGCGCTCGGCCGGGCGCTGCACGCGGAGCGCATCCGGGCCGTCGCGCGGCTGCTCGCAGAGGAGCGGGCCACGGAGTCATAGGCGGTCGCGCAGGTCGCGACCGCCGAGCTCGAGGCCGGGCAGCTCCTTGGTGAGCAGCATCACCTTGAACCGCTCGCCCATCTCGCCCGGCAGGAGCAGCGTCTTGAGCGCGGCGAGCTCGCGGGGACCGGCGGCGAACGGAGGCACGCCGTCCGCGAACGCGTCGGCGAGCCGTGCGAGCAGGAAATGCGCCTGCGTCGTGAAGCCCGCCACGTCGAGGCCGCTGCCCACCGCCGCGGCGGCGCAAGCGCTGAAGTCCACCCACGCGCTGATGTCCTGCAGGCCCGGATAGAGGAACGGGTCGTCGTGCGCGCGGTGGCGGTAATGGCAGATCAGGGTGCCCTCGCGCCGCGACGGGTGGTAGTACTCGCGACGCACGAGGCCGTAGTCGATGAGCGTGATGCTGCCGCGCCGCAGCAGCGCGGCGAGGCTCGCGATCCAGGGCGGCAATAGCAGGCACACCTCGGAGCGAAAGCCGTCCGGCAACGGCGCGCCGAGCGCGTGCTCGATGTCCTCCACCGCCTCCGCGAGCGGCTCGGACGGGCCGCCCTCGGCCCACGCGAACCGCCCCGCCCGCACGGTCACGCCGAGCGGCACCGCCCGCCCGTCGCGCTTCACGAAGCACGAGACGGGGAGCGCGTCCGCCACCTCGTTGGCGACGATGGCGCCATCGAGCGGCTCGTCCGGCAGACGGTCGAGCCAGGCGACGCGCGCGCCGAACGGGCGCAGCCGCTCCGCCTGCCGGGTCCTGAGCTCCGCGCTCGTCTCGAGCACGAGGTAGCGGTCGAGCGGGGCGCCGCGCGCGTCGAACGCGACGAGGAGCTGCTCCGCGAGCCGCCCGCTGCCGGCGCCGAGCTCGAGCACTGCGCGCGGGCCGCCCGGCGGAAATTGCTCCGCGAGCAGCTCGGCGAGCGCCATGGCGAGCGCGGGGGAGAGCTCCGGCGCGGTGACGAAATCCCCCGCGGGCCCGAGCTTCTCGCTGCCGCCGCTGTAGTAGCCGAGGCCCGGCTCGTAGAGCGCGAGCCGCATGTACTCGGAGAAATCGATCCAGCCGCCGGCGAGCGCGATGCGCTCCTCGATCAGCGCCGCGAGCCGCTCGCTCGTCTCGAGCGCCTCGGGAGTCGGCGGCGGCAGGTCGCGGGTGCTGGCATCCATCGGGGGCGGAAGAGCGCCGCTCGCGCTCCTCCCGTTCGCTGCGGCCGTTCGGCCGCGGGCGTTAGTGTAACCTTACGCGATCACACGACGGCTCGGAGCGGGCGTGAGCGATTCGATTCAGGGAGGGGGCCTCGACGGCCGGTGGGCGCTCGTGACCGGCGCGGGGAAGCGCATCGGCGCGGTCATCGCCGGCACGCTGCACGAGGCGGGCGCCAACGTCATCGTCCATTACTTCACGTCCGCGGGCCCCGCCGACGCGCTCGTGGCGAAGCTCAACGCGAAGCGGCCGGGCTCGGCGCTCGCGCTCGGCGCCAACCTCCGCGACCTCGCCGCCCTGCACCGCCTCGCCGAGCAGGTGCGCGCGGGCCCGGGACGTCTGGACGTGCTCGTGAACAACGCGTCCACGTTCTACCCCACGCCGCTCGGCAGCATCACCGAGGAGCAGTGGCACGACCTCATCGACAGCAACCTGAAGGCCCCGCTGTTCCTGTCGCAGGCGCTGCTGCCGCTGCTCAAGGAGGCCCGCGGCGTCATCGTCAACATCGTGGACATCCACGCCACCCGGCCGCTGTCCAATCACCCGGTGTACGGCGCGGCGAAGGCGGGGCTCGCGATGCTGACGCGCTCGCTCGCCAAGGACCTGGGGCCCGACATCCGCGTCAACGGCGTCGCGCCCGGCGCCATCCTGTGGCCCGAGGGCGGCGTGGAAGACCGCATCGAGCAGGCCATCATCCGGCAAACGGCGTTGAAGCGCGCAGGCGAGCCGAGCGACGTGGCGAAGGCGGTGCTGTTCCTCGTCCGCGACGCGCCCTACGTCACCGGGCAAATTCTCGCCGTCGACGGCGGCCGCAGCGTCGGCTGGTGACGCCGAATCACTCGAGCGGACCGAGGCGGCTCAGCGCGGGGCCTTGGGCGGCGAGGCGCGCGAAGCGCCCGGCGGCCGTCTCTCCCGTGAGCGGGTGCGTCCAGTCGGGCGCGAGCTCGGCCAGGGGCCCGAGCACGAAGAGGTAGCAGAGCAGATCGGCGCGCGGCAGCCCGTGCTCCGCGTCGACGCGGCGGCCGTAGGAGAGGAGATCGAGATCGAGCGTGCGCGGCCCGAACTTCGGCCCGCTGCGGTCGCGCCCGGCCGCGTCCTCGACGGCGGCGAGGCGCGCCTCGACGTCCGCCGGCGAGCGCTCGGTGCGGCACTCCACCACCATGTTCAGAAAATCGTCGCCGGCGAAGCCGACCGCCGCGCTGCGGTAGACGCTCGAGCAGCGCGCCGGCGGCAGGCCCGCTTCGCCCAACGCGCGCAGCGCGAAGCGGAGGTGCCGCTCCGGGTCGACGTTGCTGCCGAGCCCGATGAAGACCTGAACGGGATCAGGGGTAGTCGTCGCGGCCACGCTCGATGACCACCCCGACCTCGCGCGAGCCCTCGATGGCGCCGGGCTTCGCCGCCGAGACCTTCACCCACGGGACGCCGAATTCCGTGACGATGAGACGCGCCACGGCCTCCGCCAGCGACTCGAGGAGCTCGAAGCGCGACCCGGCGACGAGGTCGATCACGCGCTTCGCCACGTCCTTGTAGTTCAACGCGTCGTCCACCCGATCCGTGGCGGCCGCGCGTTTCACGTCGGCGGCCATCTCGAGGTCCAGGCTCACGAGCTGGGTGATGCGCCGCTCCCACTCCCAGATGCCGATGACCGTCTGGACCTTGAGCTCCTTCAGGAAAATCTTGTCCACGCGGCACTCCTTCTCGGGTTCACGCTGCGCGCACCGGCTCGAGCTCGTCAAGCGGCCAGCGCGGGCGCGCGACGATCCGCAAAGGCTCGTGCGAGCGGTCGGCGCGCCGGCACCAGCCGGCGTACGCGATCATGGCGCCGTTGTCGGTGCAGAAGGCGGGCCGCGGGTAGTGCACGCGCACGCCGAGGCGCCGGCCGAGCGCCTCGAGCTCCGCGCGCAGCCGCCGGTTCGCGCCCACGCCGCCCGCCACCACGAGCCGCTCGAGGCCGGTCTGGCCGAGCGCTCGGGCGCACTTCGCGACGAGCGTGTCCACCACGGCCGCCTGGAACGACGCGGCCAGGTCCGCCGCGGCGCGCTCGGTGAGCTCGCCGCCGCCCGCCGCCCGGGCAGCCTCCACGGCGAGGCGCGCGGCCGTCTTGAGCCCGCTGAAGCTGAAGTCGAGCCCGGCGCCTTTGAGCGGGCGGGGGAACGCATGCGCGGCCGGATCGCCGCGCTCGGCCAGGGCCGCGAGCGCCGGGCCGCCGGGATAGGGCAGCCCGAGCAGCCGCGCGACCTTGTCGAACGCCTCGCCGGCCGCGTCGTCGAGCGTCTCGCCGAGGATGCGATAGCGGCCGACGCCCGCGGCCTCAACGAGCTGCGTGTGCCCGCCGGACACCAGCAGCGCCAGGAACGGGAACGCCGGCGGGTCGTCCTCGAGCATGGGCGCGAGCACGTGACCCTCCATGTGGTGGATCGGCAGCGCCGGGATGCCGAGGGCGTAGGCCAGGGACGCGGCCACCGAGCCGCCCACCATGAGGGCGCCGATCAGCCCCGGGCCGGCCGTGTAGGCCACGGCGCCGAGCTCCTCGAGGCTCGTGTCTGCCTCGTCGAGCACCTCGCGGATCATGGGCAGGAGCTTGGCGATGTGGTCGCGGGACGCGAGCTCCGGCACCACGCCGCCGAACCGGGCGTGCAGGGCCACCTGGCTCGCGAGCCGCTCCGCCAGGATGCCCCGGCCCCCCTCGTAGAGCGCGACGCCGGTCTCGTCGCAGCTCGTCTCGATGCCGAGAACCTTCACGCGCCCGGACCGCACCCAGGGGAGCCTTTACAGACGCCGGCCGGCGTGGCTACCATAGCGTGCTTTGCCGGTCCTGGGCCGGCGTATTTTTCTGCCAGAAGTAGTAGCAACACGAGCACCTGATGCCGGGCGTCCGAATCAAAGAGAGCGAACATTTCGACGCAGCCTTGCGTCGCTTCAAGCGAGCCTGTGAGAAGGCGGGCGTCTTGACGGAATTGCGCCGCCGCGAGTTCTACGAGAAACCCACTCAGGAACGCAAGCGCAAGAAGGCCGCGGCCATCAAACGGCATCTTAAACGCAACGCACGCACGGCGCTGAAGAAACAACGCCTGTTCTAGCCGTCCGTCCCCGGCCGAGTGATGTCGCTCAAGGCCCGCCTCGAACAAGACATGCAGGACGCGCTCCGGGCCGGAGACAAGGCGCGGCTCAGCACGCTGCGCCTGGCCCTCGCGGCCGTCAAGCAGCGCGAGGTGGACACGCGGCGGCCGTCCGACGACGCCGCCGTTCAGAGCGTGCTCGAGCGGCTCATCAAGCAGGGCCGCGAGTCCCTCGCCCAATACAAGGCCGGTAACCGCCCCGATCTGGTGGCGAAGGAGGAGGCGGAGATCGCGGTGCTCGAGGCGTATCTGCCTCAACCGCTCGACGAGGACGCCTTGGAGGCCTTGATCCGGGATGCCATCGATGCCACGGGTGCCACGAGCCTCAAGGACATCGGCAAGGTCATGGCCGAGATCAAGGCGCGCGCCAGCGGGCGCGTGGACATGAAGGACGTGAACGCCCGCGTACGCGCCGCCCTCGGCGCCGACTGAGCGCCTCGAGGGAGCGGAGCCCGAATGGGGAGCCGCATACCGCGAGCGTTCAAGGACGAGCTGCTCGCCCGCGCCGACATCGTGGAGGTGGTCGGCGCAAGGGTCACGCTCAAGCGGGCCGGCGCCAACTACAAGGCGCTCTGCCCCTTCCACGGAGAGAAGACGCCCTCGTTCATCGTGAGCCCGAGCCGGGGCACCTACCACTGCTTCGGCTGCGGCGTGCACGGGAACGCCATCGACTTTCTGATGCAGTTCGACAACCTGAGCTATCCGGAAGCGGTGGAAGCGCTGGCGGAGTCGCTGGGCCTCGAGGTGCCGCGGGAGGCAGAGGCGGCGGAGCGGCGCACGGAGAACGACCAGCTCTATGACCTCCTGCGGGAGGCGGATCAGATCTACCGGGCGGCGCTTCGCGAGCACCCGGAGGCGATCGAGTACCTGAAGCGCCGCGGCATCGACGGCGCGACGGCCGGGCGGTTCGCCATGGGGTACGCGCCGGACGCGTGGGACACCGTGCTCAAGGCGCTCGGCGGAACCGAGGCGCGCATGAAGCTGCTGCTCCAGGCGGGGCTCCTCACCGAGAACGAGCAGGGCCGGCGCTACGACCGGTTCCGCAACCGCATCATGTTCCCGATCCGGGACAACCGCGGCCGCGTGATCGGCTTCGGCGGCCGCGTGCTCGACGCCAGCGAGCCGAAGTATCTGAACTCGCCGGAGACGCCGATCTTCCACAAGCGCGAGGCGCTCTACGGCCTCTACGAGGCGCGCCGGCAGGCGCGCCCGAAGGAGATCTACGTGGTGGAGGGCTACCTGGACGTGGCGAGCCTCGCCCAGCACGGCGTGGAGCCCGTGGTGGCCACGCTCGGCACCGCCACCACGCCCGAGCACATCCGCCGCCTCACGCGCCTCGCGGAGCGGATCGTGTTCTGCTTCGACGGCGACCGCGCCGGACGCGCGGCCGCATGGCGGGCGATGGAGACGGCGCTGCCCTTCGCGGGCGGCACGGTCGAGCTCAAGTTCCTGCTGCTGCCCGAGGGAGAGGACCCGGACTCGCTGGTGCGGAAGGAAGGCGCGGACGCGTTCCGCGCGCGCGCGGCGGAGGCCCTGCCCCTGTCCACGTTCCTGGTCCGGGAGCTCGAGGCCCGCGCCCAACCCGACAGCGCCGACGGCCGCGCGCGGCTCGCGGCGCTCGCCCGGCCGCTGCTCGAGCGGCTGCCGGACGGCGTGTACCGCGAGCTCCTGACAGGCGAGCTCGCGGCGGTGGTGGGCATGCCGGCGGAGCGCTTCGCGGCGCTGGTCGGCGCCGCCACCAAGCCCACGGCGGCGAAGCCGGCCGCGCGGCCCGCCGGACATAAGGGGCCACCCCAGAAGTCCACGCTCATGCGCAAGGCGATCCGGCTCGCCCTGCACTACCCGCGCGCGGCCGCGCGGGTGGATCCGGCCGGCCTCGAGGAAGTGGATCAGCCCGGGGCCGCGCTGCTCAAGCAACTGCTTGAAATTGCCCAGGAGAACCCGCATTTGACGCCTGCGGCTGTGGTGGAGCGATTCCGCGACGACCCGCTGGGACGGCATCTCGGGCAGCTCCTGGCGGAGACGCCCCTTGACGACGAGGCGGCGGCTCCTACGGTGCTGGAGGAGGCAGTGCACCGCATCGTGAGAAAGGACCGGGAGCGGCGCGCCCTGGCCGCCCTGCGCGAGCACGGCGTCCCGCCTTCCGGGGGAACCCATTGACCTCCATGGCGCCGAAACTTGTAGGCCCGTCCACACTCAAAGTGTGCGCCACGGCTAGTTTGGCTTTTTGCGTTTGGATATATTGGCTCGTTTGAGCGCAGCTCCGCGCGAGGAAAATCACACCCGATGGATGCGTCCACCCAGCCCCAGGAAGACGAACGCCAATCGCAGCTCAAGCTGTTGATCGCCAAGGGAAAGGAGCAGGGCTACCTCACCTACGGTGAGGTAAACGACCACCTGCCCAGCGATATCGTCGATCCCGAGCAGATCGAGGATATCGTCAACATGATCAACGACATGGGCATCACGGTGTACGAGAAGGCGCCGGATGCCGAGTCGTTGCTGCTGTCCGATTCGGCGGTCTCCACGGATGACGACGCGGCGGAGGAAGCCGCTGCGGCGCTCGCCACCGTGGACAGCGAGTTCGGCCGGACCACGGACCCCGTCCGCATGTACATGCGCGAGATGGGCACCGTGGAGCTCTTGACCCGCGAAGGCGAGATCAAGATCGCGAAGCGCATCGAGGAAGGCCTCGATCAGGTGCGCACGGCGCTCGCGCAGTTCCCGCCGACGTTCCAGCTCCTCTTCGACGCGCACGACCAGGTGCTGCGCGGCGAGATGCGGCTGCAGGACCTCATCACCGGCTTCATCGACCCCAACGAGCAGATCGCCGAGCCCGGCACGCGCGAGGACGTGGTCGAAGCGGCCGCGGACGACGAGGACGAGGACGACGAGGACGCGCCCGCGGCGCCCGCCGACACGGGGCCCGATCCCGAGGAGGTCGCGAAGCGGCTGAAGAAGCTGCGTCGCGCGCACAAGCGCTACGTCGAAGCGCTCACGGCGCACGGCTCGAAGCACGCGGCGACCAAGAAGGCGCTGAAGACGCTCACGGCGGACTTCATGGAGCTCAAGCTCTCGCCGAAGGTGTTCGATCAGATGGTCGCCCAGCTGCGCGACATCGTGAACCAGATCCGCACCCAGGAGCGTCACATCATGGCGCTCTGCGTGCGCGACGCCGGCATGCCGCGCAAGGACTTCATCGCGAGCTTCCCGAAGAACGAGACCAACCTGAGCTGGGTGGACAAGCACATCCGCGCGAAGCGCAAGCACTCGTCGCAGCTCGCGAAGCTCAAGGACGAGATCGTGCGCTCGCAGAAGCGCCTGCAGAAGCTCGAGTCGCAGGCGGCGCTGTCCATCGCGGAGATCAAGGAGATCAACCGCGAGGTCTCGCTCGGCGAGGCGCAGGCGCGGCGCGCGAAGAAGGAGATGGTGGAGGCGAACCTGCGCCTCGTGATCTCCATCGCGAAGAAGTACACGAACCGCGGGTTGCAGTTCCTGGACCTCATCCAGGAGGGCAACATCGGCCTCATGAAGGCCGTGGACAAGTTCGAGTACCGCCGCGGCTACAAGTTCTCGACGTACGCCACGTGGTGGATCCGGCAGGCGATCACCCGTTCGATCGCGGATCAGGCGCGCACCATCCGCATCCCGGTGCACATGATCGAGACGATCAACAAGCTGAACCGCATCTCGCGACAGATGCTCCAGGAGATGGGCCGCGAGCCCACGCCGGAGGAGCTGGCCGTGCGCATGGAGATGCCCGAGGACAAGGTGCGCAAGGTCCTCAAGATCGCCAAGGAGCCGATCTCCATGGAGACGCCCATCGGCGACGACGAGGATTCGCATCTGGGGGATTTCATCGAGGACACTTCGGTGGCCTCGCCCATCGACCAGGCGACGATGGAGTCCCTGCGCGAGACCACGCACGCCGTGCTCGCCCAGCTCACTCCGCGGGAAGCGAAAGTGCTGCGTATGCGCTTCGGCATCGACATGAACACCGACCACACCCTCGAGGAGGTCGGCAAGCAGTTCGATGTCACCCGTGAGCGCATCCGTCAGATCGAGGCCAAGGCGCTGCGCAAGCTCCGTCACCCGAGCCGCAGCGAGCAGCTCCGCAGCTTCCTGATGGACGATTGACGGCAGCGCAACGGCGCCGGCACCAGGCATTGGCGAGCCGCGTCGAGGGCCGCGAGACGGCGGCACCTTGACGCGGCTCGCGACTTTTCAGGGCCGGTGATCTCGTTTCAGATTCCCGCCTTTGCGAGTGCGTCGATCAACTGGCGCAGCACCTGTGCCAGTGCGGGATGCTCGGCCTCGAACCGGACGGCAAGCTCTTCGAGCCGCGGCGCGGCGGGCCGTGCGACGTCCGAGGCACGCTCGCGCCCCAGCGCCCGCTCGATGTCCCGCATCACGGTAGTGAGC
>DATCLY010000025.1:0-90076 GCA_036563665.1 Gammaproteobacteria bacterium | reverse complement strand
TCGCCGCGGTCTGCCGACGCTGGTCTCGCCGTGGAGCGCCACGGTGTTCCGCGACAACGCGTATCTGCCGCAGCACATCCGCGACGCGATGGACGCGGTGGGCGCCACGGAGCTGCAGCTCGACAAGCACGGCCAGCTCCGGGGCCCCGGGCTCCTCAACTTTAACGACTACCAGGACAACGTGAACACGTTCACCACCTGGTCGCTGGCCCTCGGGCTCGACAGGGATCTCTTCGAATCCGGGAACTGGAACCTGCGGGCGTGGCTGCAGCGCGGCGAGTCGGACAAGGAAGGCGGCATGCTGGGCGAGGCGCGCGTGGACCGGCTGTTCCTCGCGATGGACGCGGTGGAGGTCTACAAGGACCGGCGGGACGCCGACGGCGACGGCGTGGTGGACCTGATCGCGGATGCCGACCGGGGCACGGGCGACATCATCTGCAACGTGCAGCGCTACAACCCCACGCTCGAGGAGCTGCGGCTCGCGATGATCAGCCGCGAGGAGGGCGGCACGGGCAACAAGACCATTCGCGTGCCGGCGGCGCTCGGCGCGGACTGGCTCGCGAGCTCGCCGGAGGAGCTCGTGCCGGTGCCGGCCCCGGTGGCCACCATCGACGGCACGATCGAGAACTGCGTGCCGATCAACATCATGGGCGCGGGCAACGTCAGCCCCGAGGCGGCGCGGTATCTGGTCGGCGACAAGTACGACGTCGGCTCGAACGTGCAGGAGTTCGCCGAGGTGGTGGTGAGCGGCGAGATCAGCGAAGGCATCGGCGCGGGGCCGTTCTCGCTGGCGGCGGGCGCCACTTACCGCGCCGAGAGCTTCTGGCAGCGGAGCCTGCCGATGGAGCTCATGCAGTTTGGTCCGCCGACCAACGCGCCGCATCTCGGCATCCGCGGCATCTCCGCCGGCTGGGAGGGGAACCGCAACGTGCATCTCTTCACGGACTTCCCCGCCGTGCGGGGGCACTTCAACGTCCGGGAGGTGTTCACCGAGCTCGACTTCCCGCTGCTCGACAACGGCAACGGTCGGACGCTCGCGACGAACCTGGCGTGGCGGCGCTCGGACTACTCGCTGAGCGGCGGGATCACGTCCGGCAAGCTCGGCATCGACTTCGGCATCACGGACTTCCTGCGCTTCCGCGCGACGGTGTCGCGCGACGTGCGCGAGCCCACGTTCTCCGAGCGCTTCGACTACGTCGGCGGCGGCACGACCGTCAACGACCCGTTCACGGGGCTGCAAGGCTTCTTCACGATCTCCGCCGAGCTCGGCAACCCGCGTCTGAACCCGGAGAAGGCGGACACGATCACGGGCGGCTTCGTGTTCCGGCCGCGCCGGGTGCAAGGGCTCCAGGTCGCCGTCGACTACTACGAGATCGACCTCGAGGATCAGGTGGACCTGCTGCCGTACAACACGGTGGTCCAGACCTGCTACGACACCCGCGACACCACGCGCACCTACTGCGACTTCATCACGCGCGATCCGGACACCAACCTCATCACGATCATCAACAACCGCTACGTCAACGTGGCGAGCGCGTTCGTGAGCGGCGTGGACGTCGAGGTGCTGTGGAACGCGGAGGTGAACTTCTTCGACACGGACGAGCGCTTGAGCCTGCGGCTGCTGGCGGGCACGTTGAACGAGAACAGCCAGTTGCCGTTCGGTGCGACGCAAAAGATCGAGCGCGCGGGCACGACCACCTATCCCGATCTGCGGGCGCTGGCGACCGTCGACTATCGCGTCGGCCCGTTTCGGGCGAGCCTGCTCACGCGTTACATCCCGGAGACGATCCTCAACATGGACTGGGAGACGCGGCCGCTCCAGTCGTGCGGCTCGGCGAGCTGCGTGAACGACAACACGATCGAGTCGCAGATGGTGACGAACCTGACGCTCGGCTACCGGCGTGACCTGACGAACGGGGCCACCTGGGAGGCCACGCTCACGGTGGCGAACCTCTTCGACAGCGATCCGCCGGTGATCCCCACGAGCGTTGCCGGCGGAGGCGTCGCCCAGACCACCGCGCCGGCCGGCTATGACATCTTCGGCCGGCAGTTCGTCCTGGGCTTCAACTACAGCTTCTGACGACCGCACCCCCCTCGCGCCCGTCGGCGCGAGGGGGGCCGCCCGCGCGCCGGCGGCGGGCTGTTCCGCCGTCGCGATGTCTCGTCTTTCGGCCTCCCGACACGACCGGCCGCCGTCGCCTTCCGGCTTCCGGGCCGATGCCTTCCCGCGGGGACGGGCCGGGTCTCCCGGGCGGAGGGTCGTGTTCCTGGGGAGGAGTGGGAACCCGTCGCCGGGCCGGGAGACCCGAGCCTGGTTTCCTAATACGCGCGAGCCGCGACAAAGTTACGGCGGCCCCGTCGAGCGGCCGTTTCCCCTGCCCTGTAACCTTCCGCCCGAAGCGCCGGTATTTGACCGGCGAGCGCCGAGAGCCGGCGGCAAGGGGCCCCGTGACGACTCCGAGCGATTCCGACCTGATGCGTGAAGTTCGCGCGGGCCGCACGGGCGCCTTGGCGACGCTGTTCGAGCGGCACCATGCGCGGCTCTATCGCTTCTGCTTGCGCATGACGGGCAACCGGCAGATCGCCGAGGACCTGGTGCAGGACGTGTTCATGCGAATCCTGAAGTACCGCACGAGCTACAAGGACGAGGTGGAATTCGCGCCCTGGATGTTCCGCATCGCGCGCAACGCCTGCGCGGACCATCTGCGCCGCGACGCGCACGAAGCGCCGCTGTCGGACGAGCGCATGGACGAGCACGAAGCGAATGCGGCCGCAGGGGAGCCCGCTGGCGACGGTCGGGCGGAGCTCGTCCGCCGCGCGTTGCTCGCCTTGCCGGCCGATCGACGCGAGGTGCTGGTGCTCTCGCGCTACGAGTTCAAGAGCTACGAGGAGATCGCGCGCACGCTCGGCTGCTCCGTGGGCGCGGTCAAGGTGCGCGTGCACCGCGCCATCAAGGAGCTGCGGCGCATCTACCTCGAGCTCGCGCAGGAGGTGTGCACATGAGCTGTGAGCGAACCGTCGAGCTTCTGTCCGATCGGCTGAAGGGGCTGCTCTCGGCCGAGGAGCAGCGCGAGCTCGAGGCGCACCTCGAGAGCTGCCCGGCGTGCCGCGAGGAGTCGCAGGGCATCGAGGAGCTTTGGGCCGCCATGGGGACGCTGCAGGAGGACGACGACGTCCCCCACGAGCGCATGCGTGCCCGCTTCCATGCGGCGCTCGCCGCCCACGAGGAACGCATGGCCGGCACGCCGTTCGACCGCCTGATCGCGCGCTTCTGGCCGCAGCGCCCGGCATTGCAGGCGGGGCTCACCGCGGCGGCGCTCGTGCTCGGTCTCCTCGTCGGGCAGTGGCTGCCTTCGCCCGCCGACCGCGAGATCGAGCGTCTCCGGGAGGACGTTCGCCTCGTGGGCGTGGCGTTGCTCGATCACCGGTCCGCCGCCGAGCGGCTGCGCGGGGTCGAGTGGTCGCAGCGCGCGGCCTCCGACGACCGGGTGGCACGAGCCCTCCTCGACACGGTGCGCTACGACTCGAGCCTGAACGTGCGGCTCGCGGCCGCCGAGGCCCTCCGCGGGCGCCTCGACAGCCCGGAGGTCGCGGCCACGCTGCTCGCCGTGCTCGAGGCGGAGCAGGCGCCGCTCATGCAGGTGACCCTGGCGGACATGCTGCTCGAGGCCCGCGTGGACGGTGCGGCCGCCGTGGTCGACGCGCTGCTCGGGCGCGAAGACCTGGATCCGGCCGTGCGGGAGCACCTGAGCGAGACGTTGCGGGAGGCGGGGCCTCCCGTGGACGTATGACGAGGAGGATCCCGATGCTCATTACGACTCTGCTGCGAATGGCCGCCCTCGCTCCCGTGTTCGGCTTCGCCGCGGGCGTGGCGGCGGACGTCGTCGAGACGCGAATGCTGGAGGAGCGCGTGCCGGTCGACACGGCGTCGCCGCACGTGCGCGTGGAGAACGTGTTCGGCTCGGTGCGGGTGGTGGCACACGACGAGAACGTGGTGCAGATGACGGCGGAGGAGCGGGCGCACGGCGACACGCAGGCCGGCGTCGAGCGCGCGCGCGCCCGCATGACGCTGATCACGGAGCGCGACGGCGACGAGGTCTCGTTCGTGGTGCGCGATCCGGACGATGGCGAGGACTGCGACTGCGGGTGGCGCGATTGGCGCCGAAGGGACCGTTACGTGGAATACGACATCGAGCTGCGAGTGCCGCAGCAGGCCACGCTCGATGTGTCCACCGTGAGCGGCGGGGACGTCGTGCTCGACGGCGTGCGCGGCGAGTTCGAGGCGCGCAACGTCAACGGGCCGGTGCGCCTTCGCGACGTGGGCAGCCCCGGCCGCGCCAGCACGGTGAACGGCCGCCTGGAGGCGTCGTTCGCGCAGTCGCCGCGGGAGGGCGTGTCGTTCAAGACGGTGAACGGGCGGATCGACGTGCAGTTCCCCGAGACCCTGGCCGCCGATCTCGAGTTCAAGACCCTGAACGGCAAGATCTGGACGGACTTCGACGCGGAGCCGGTGCCGACGCAGCCCGTGCGCGCGGACCGGCAGGGTGCCCGCTACGTCCTCCGCTCCGGCTCCCGGGCCGGGGTCCGCGTGGGCGGCGGCGGGCCCACCCATTCGTTCGAGACGGTCAACGGCGACATCTACGTGCGCGAGGCTACCCGATGAACCGCTTTCTACCCGCGTCCCTGGCCTTCGCGGCCGGCGCTCTGGCCGCCGCCGCGCAGGCGCAGCAGGGCAATCAGCTCGTCCTTCCCTTGAGCGACCCGTCGCGTCCCGCCGTGCTCGAGGTGAATCTCTTCTCGGGCGACGTCGCGATCACCGCCCACGACCGCAGCGAGGTCGTCATCGTGACGAGCGACGAGGACGTCGACGAGATCGAGCGCGAGGTGCGCGGCGGCCTGCGCCGCATTCCCAACACCTCCATCGGCCTCACGGCCGAGGAGCGCGACAACCGCGTGTCGATCTCGGTGGACTGGTCGAACCGCGACGTCGATCTGTCGATCGCCGTGCCGCGAATGACCTCGGTGCACGCGAGCACGATGAACGACGACCTGGTGGTGCGCGGCGTCGTGGGAGATCACGAGCTCTCCTCGCAGAACGGCGACATCGCGGCCTTCGACGTGGGCGGGTCCGCGGTGGTGTCCACGATGAACGGCGACGTCGAGGTGTCGTTCGCCGAGGTGGACCGCACCAAGCCGATGTCGTTCCGCTCCTTCAACGGCGACTTCGAGATCACGTTCCCCGCGGATTTCTCGGGCGATCTGGTCATCGCAGCGGGGCGCGGCGACGTGCTGACCGATTTCGACGTGGAGTTGCAGCCGCAAGCGGCGATCATCGAGCGGGGCGGCGATCCGCAGCGCCGCCAGATCCGCATGGAGCGGGAGGTGCGCGCGCGCGTGGGCGCCGGCGGCCCGGAGATACGCTTCAAGACCTACAACGGCAACATCGTCATCCGCCGCGGCCAGTGAGGCCGCCGCTTTCCGCGGACGCGCGACTCGAGGTCCAGATCCTCGAGATCGCTTGCCCGGTCGCGCCGCGTTTCACGAGGCTCGGCCGAGAACCACTTGCGCCCCGAGTGCGACGCTGAAAAAAGCATTCTCGTCTTCTCGACGCATGGAATCCTCTCGCGCTTGCCCGCGAGGCCGTCCGGGCGCCGCGCGCCGCCCGCGAGTCGCTTCGTTATAATCGATCGCGAGAACAACCGAAGGAGGGGCTCGTGGGGCGCGACATCGTTGCGGCGGTCCTGCTGTCGGGCGCGCTGCTCGTTCCGGCGGTGAGCTTCGGTCAGATCTCCTGCGCGCGAGGCGGGCTGCAGCGCGCGGTCGATCTCTACATCGACGCCCAGACCAAGGGCGACGTCTCCGGCCTGCCGTTGGCGCCCGGCGTGGGCTACTTCGAGAACATGAAGCCGACCGACATCGCCAGCGGTCTCTTGGGCACGCCGCTCAGGATCGATCATCACCGCAGCCTGCTCGACGAGCACACCTGCCAGACGTTCACCGAGGTGATCGTCACCAACCCCGAGAAGCCGTACGTGCTCGGCACGCGGCTGCGGGTGAACCACGACAAGATCGCCGAGATCGAGATCCTCTGGACGACCACCGGCTATTGGCTGTTCGACGCGGACGCGTACCTGCGCTACTCGTCCGCGGAGAGCTGGGATCCCATTCCGCCGGAGCGGCGCGATTCCCGCGGCACGCTGGTCGCGGCCGCGAACGCCTATCTCGACGCCTTCCTCGAGGGCAAGATCGACCTCGTGCCCTGGGGCTTCCCCTGCGTCCGCATCGAAGGCGGCGCCTATACGGGCAAGGGACGCCCCGACGACAGCTGCGAGGTGGGCGTGCCGAGCGGCGTGAACATCGCCAACCGCCGCTTCGTGGTGGACGAGGTGATCGGCGCCGTGGTGGTGTTCTGCACGTTCGGCGCGGGCGGCCCGGAAGGCGGGAGCGGGGCGCCCGACACGCATCTGTTCCGCGTGGAGAACGGCAAGCTGCGCTACGTGCATACGCTCACGCATCTGCTGCAGGCGGATTTTCGCGGCGGCCGGCGAAACGAGCAGTAGGACGGAGCCTCCGATGAGAACGACGGTGCTGGCGACGGTCACCTGCCTCGCGCTCTCCCTGGCGGCGATGCCTGCAGTGCACGCCCAGGGCGGCTTCGGCCCGCCGGAGATGACGCGCGTGGAGGTGCAGGAAAACATCTACACCATCCGCAACGCGATGGCCGGTAACGTGACGGTGCTGGTCGGCGAAGAGGGCGTGGTGCTCGTCGACGACAAGTTCCCGCAGGATCACGAGGCCATCATGAAGCTCGTGCGCGAGGTGACGGACGCTCCGTTGCTCTACGTCATCAATACGCACCTGCACCCGGATCACACCGGCGGCAACCCCGCCATGCAGGACGTGGGCGCGGCCATCATCGCGTCCGAGAACGCGCGCAGGATCATGGCCGAGCGCAACGTGCCCGGCTTGCCGAACATCACCATGCGCGACTACATGCGCGTGTGGCTCGACGACATGCCGATCGACCTGCACTACTTCGGCCGTGGGCACACCGACGGCGACATCGTCGTCCATCTGCCCACCCGCCGCGTCGTCATCACGGGCGACCTGTTCGCGCTCTACGATCCGTACCGCGCGGTGATCGATTACAGCGCCGGCGGCAGCCTGCGCGATTGGACCCGCACGCTCGAGCGGCTGCTCGCGCTCGATTTCGACGTGGTCATCCCGGGCCATAGCGGCACCACCGACCGGCAGAACATCGAGGGCTACATCGAATATCTCACCCGCACGCAGGACATGGTGCGGGAGATGAACGCGCAACGCCGCTCGCGCGAGGAGATCCAGAGCGTGCTCGAGTCCGAGTTCAACTGGGGGCGGCTCGAGATGCTCGTGGGCCTCGACGGCGTGATCGCGGAGATGCGCTGAGCTCGAAGGCAAGGAGGAGGATCGAGATGGGCGTACTCAAGGGACGGTGGCCGCGTGCGATCTTCTACGACTCGAAGGGCACGCTGTTCGACTGGCCGTGGACGTGGCGGCGCGCGGCGGAGGAGATCGTGAAGAAGTACGACGCGCCGGTCGGAGCCGACGCGTTCCTCGAGACCTGGGCGCGGCAGTTCGAAGGCGCGCATCGGCGTGCGGCCGCTTTCCGCTACACGCCGGTGTCGGATCTCGTGCAGCAGGCGATGATGACGGCCTTCAAGATCCACGGCATCGAAGGCTCGCCGGACGACGTTCACCTCATGCTGGACCTGCAGGACCAGGTGCAGCTCTTCCCCGAGACCGAGGCCGCGCTGCAGGAGCAGCAGGATTTGGGCGTCAAGGTGCTCATCTACTCCGACGTCGAGCGCAAGTACCTCGACATGTACGTGAGCAAGTTCAAGCGCTTCAAGCCCGACTTCGTGGGCACTACCGAGGAGGCCGGCTTCCACAAGCCGCATCCGCGGACCTACTACTGGGTGCTGCGTCAGACGGGGCTCGACGTCCGCGACGTGCTCTACTGCGCCGGGCCCACCTTCGACTGTCAGGGCGCCATGGCGATCGACATGATCACGGCGCAGATCCGCCGTTCCGGCATGACGCGCGACACGTTCCAGCCCGGAGACACGCCGGCCGACTACGAGATCGACGATCTCCACGGCATCACGGAGATCATCAAGCGCAACCGCTTCTGACGAGGCCCGCCGCCCGGGCGGGCCGCCACTTCGGCGGCGTCAGCGCGGGTTCGGGAAGTACGCGATGCGATCGCCCTCGAAGGGGCCGACCCAGATCGTGTCACCCACCTCGAGCGCGCTGCTCACGCCCTGGAACGCGGCGGTCTCGTCGACATCCTTGAGCGTGGCGACGTGCTCGAGGGTGTCGGGGTCGTACACGGCCACCGTCCAGCCGTCGAGCGACTCCGGGCCTTCGCGGCGGGGAACGAACTTCTGCCCGGCGATCAGCAGCTTGCGGTCGGACGTCCAGCGAATGTTGTCGAGCGCGAAGTCCACGGGCACGGCGCGCTTGGTGACGCCGCCGCCGCGCCGCTCGAAGCGCACGAGGTCGCGCGTGCCCCACGCCGCCACGTGAATCACGCGGCCGCCGTCCGACAGCGCGATGCCGTTCGCGCCGGAAAGCTCCGTGCCGGGAATCGGCGTGACCTCGCCGCCCGGATGCCATTCGAGCAGCCCGCCGGTGATCTCGCCGTCGAACACGGCGCCCATGCCGCCCTTGCTCGGCGTGTAGAAGTGCGTAGCGATGAAGCCGCCGTCCGGGAGCGTGTCGAGCGAGTTGATCGAGGTGTCGGGCGGCATGTTCACGCAGCCGATCCACGTGAGCGCGGGCTTCGCGCCGCGCGCATCCACGTCGAAGAACTCGACCGCTTCGCGCCCGCCGTGATTCACGACGAGGAGCTCGTACCGGCCGGCCCCGGTGGCCCGCAGCGTGATGCCGTGGGCGTTGAACACGCTCGCGTCGGGCGGTGCGGCGCAGGCCGGAAAGCGCTCGCGGGCGTGCGCTACGGGGGCGCGCTCGGCCGGATAGATCACCTCGCCCGTCTTCGCGTCGGAATCGATCAGCACCAGCGTGCCCGGCTGGCCGTCGCCCCCGAGGCCGCTGCCCAGCAACCACCGCGAATCGCCCACCCGCACCAGGTCCTCGACGGCGTTCAAGCCGCACACGAACCGCAGGTCGCCTTCCGGCTCGCAGCTCTGCGCGAGCGCGCCGGCCGGGCCGGCGGCGAGCAGGACGAGTATCCAGATCGGCCTCATGCGGGCCCCCCGGAGCGAAGCACCACGCGGGATGATAGCAGCGGTCGGCGGGAGGAAGCCCGCCGATCGCGCGCCGCAGCCCGTTGCGGGAACCGCCGCTTCATGCCTTCCGTAGCACGGGCGCTCCAGCTCGTCGAGGAGCGAGCCGCCGCCGCGCGAACCTGCCGCGCGTCGGTGTGACAAAATGATGACGGTTGCGTGACGGCCGGCGGGCCGCGGCCCGCACGGCGAGCTCGAGGAGGAGCGCGATCGCAGGGACCACCGGCAACCGGGCGACGCACGACGCGCTGGCCGCTTCCGCGGCCGGAACGCCGCCGCCGGCCCCCGGCGTGCCGCGCTTCAGCAAGCGTTTCGCGGAGGAGTGGCTGTATCGCGCCACGCTGCGCAACTCGCTGCGGGCGTGGGCGGCGGCGCAGCGCTCGTCGTGGCTGCGAGTCCCGCGCGTGCTGCTGGCGGACCCACGGGAGCTACGGATCGACTACGAGCTGCTGGTCGGGTGGAAGCCCGTTCGCACGGTGATCCGGCATCGCACGTTCCAGGGGATTCCGCCCCCGGAGCTGCGCCGCCTCTTCTGGGCGATCGGCGCGGCGCTCGAAGAGCTGCACCGGCACACGCGCCGCATCCACGGCGACTTCGACTTCGACAACGTCCTCGTGAAGCGCGGCGCCGACCGGGCCGTGTTCGTGGATTTCACGCCGCCCGACTATGCCCGCTTCCCGGCGTACAACCGCGGCGACGTCTACCGCGACATCGCGCTGTTCGTGCTGCTGCTCAGGGCCAAGTATCCGCCCCACCAGCTCCACCTGGCCATGCGGGCAGAGCTGCGCGAGCTCGCGCGCGCCTTCGTCCGTGGCTACTTCCGCACCGCGCCCGACGCCTACGATCGCCGCCTGCTCGAGCGCTGCGCCAACGAGCTCCTCGAGACGACGTATCTCGGCGAGTCGTTCGCGGGCCGGTATCTGCGGCGCAGCCGGCTGTTTCGCACGGACGACCTCGCGCCCACGGCATGAGGGGCCTGCGGGATTACCGAACCGCGCACGTCGGAGAGGAGTCCTGGGCCAAGGACTACGACGCCACCTTGTTCCCGTCCGGCTCCTTCAACGCGGTCGTGTGGGAGCGCGAGCAGCGCCTCCTCGACGAGATCCTGCAGCGGCACGTGGCGCGCCGCGACAGCTACCTCGATTTCGCGTGCGGCACGGGGCGCGTGCTCGCCTATCTCGAGCAGCGTTTCCGCTCGGCGGTGGGCGTCGACATCTCGGACACGATGCTGACCGCCGCCCGGCAGCGCGTGCGTGCGGCCGAGCTCGTGTGCGGCGATCCGACGCGCGACCCGGACGTGCTCGGCGGGCGCAGGTTCGATCTCATCACCGCCTTCCGGTTCTTCCTGAACGCGCAGCCGTCCCTGCGCGAGGAGGCGATGGCCTGGCTCGCGTCCGCTCTCCGTGACGACGCTTCGCGGCTCGTGTTCAACGTGCACGGCAACCGCTACAGCACCCGCGCCGTGGTCGCCGCGAAGGCGCGTATCACGGGCGAGGCGTTCTCCTCGATGACGCTGCGAGAGTGCGTGGCGCTCGCCGCCCGCCACGGCCTCGAAGTCGTCGAGTGGCGCGGCATCGCCTCCTACGACAAGTGGCTGCTGCGGCTGCTGCCCGCGTCCGCCTGGCGCTGGCTCGAGCGGACCGCGCCGCTCCCCGAGCGGTTCGCCGTGTGCCTGTACTTCGTGTGCCGGCCGAAGCGCGCGTAGCCCGAGGACGCACAGACGCCGACGGCCGGAGGCGCAGGCGTTCCTGTTGCTCGCAGTCATAGCATTCGAGATGAGCGAACAACGCGTGTCGCTGCCGTCGCTGCCGGTTGCGGCGACGCTCCGGAGATTTGCAACCGATTCGGCGGTAGACTTCGTCGAGATCAATTGGATTCGCCGTCGGCGCATCCGGTCGCATCATGAGGAATCGCGGAGTCGCAGCTGACCGGCGCCTTCTCGCGGCGCTGCTCGTGGCGAGCGTCGGCCTGCCCGCCGGCTACCTGGTCGTGCGCGCGAGCCTCGCGCCCTCCGTCGACGATCATCGCAGGCTCGTCGATCGCTACTGCCTCGATTGTCATAATCCCATCGATCTCACGGCGGATCTGGCGCTCGACGAGCTCGATCTCTCCCATCCGGAGCGCGATGCCGACGCGTGGGAGAAGGTCATCCGCAAGCTGCGCGCGGGCATGATGCCGCCGGCGGATGCGCCCAAGCCGCCGGCCGAAGAGCGGCGCGCGCTCATCTCGTGGCTCGAGGAGCGGCTCGACCGCGCGGCGCGCGAGCGGCCGAATCCGGGGCCCGCGCTCGTGCGGCGGCTGAATCGCGCGGAATACGAGAACGCGGTGCGCGACCTGCTGCACGTCGAGATCGACGCCACGGCGCTGCTGCCGCCCGACGACTCCGCCTACGGCTTCGACAACAACGCGGAGGCGCTCGGCACCTCGCCCGTGCTCGTCGAGCAGTACTTGAGCGCGGCCGGCGAGATCGCGGCGCTCGCAGTGGGCGACCCCACCACGGGCCCCGCCGCGCAGACGTTCCGCGTACGCCAGGACGCTTCGCAAGACATCCCGGTGCCCGGCATGCCGCTCGGGACGGTCGGCGGCGGCCGGTGGCGCGTGGTGCTGCCGCTCGACGGCGAGTACCGCCTCGACGTCACGTACTTCAAATCGAACCTCGGCGCCATGAAAGGGCTCGAGACGGCGCACGAGATGGAGATCGCCGTCGACGGCCGGCGCGTGCACTCGGCCACGATCGGGGGGCCGGAGGACTTCGCCGCCCTCATGCGCAACATCACGGAGGCGGCGGAAGCGGTGGAGGCGCGCAGCTCCACCGTCGTGCCGCTCACGGCCGGGCCGCACGACATCAGCGTGGGCTTCGTGTACCAGGGTGCGCTGCAGACGAGCGTGCGGCTTCAGCCGTATCTGCGCAGCTCCCAGGACATCCTCGACGTGACCGGTCACCCGCACATCGAGACGCTGACCGTGTCCGGTCCTTACGGTGCCACGGGGCCGGGCGATACGCCCTCGCGGCAACGCATCTTCGTGTGCTACCCGGACGCGGCGGCGAGCGAGGCGGCGGAGCGCGAGTGTGCGCGCGAGATCCTCTCGACGCTCGCGCGGCGCGCCTATCGCGGCTACGACACGCCGCACGACGTGGACACGCTCATGGCTTTCTTCGAGCGGGGCCGCGCCGCGCGCGGTTTCGAGGGCGGCATCCAGGTCGCCATCGAGCGGTTGCTCGCGAGCCCCAAGTTCACCTTCCGCGTGGAGCGCGACCCGCCGGAGGTCGCTCCGGGCGAGGCGTATCCGGTCGCGAGCCGCGAGCTCGCGACGCGGCTGTCCTTCTTCCTCTGGAGCAGCATCCCCGACGACGAGCTGCTCGAGCTCGCCGAGCGCGACGCGCTCACCGATCCCCGCGTGCTCGAGGCGCAAGTGCGCCGCATGCTGGCCGACCCGAAAGCCGCGGCGCTGGTCGACAACTTCGCCGGCCAGTGGCTGTATCTGCGCAACCTCGAGAGCTTCGTGCCGAACTCGGTGGGCTTCCCGGACTTCGACGACAACCTGCGTCAGGGCTTCCTCACGGAGACGAGGCTGTTCTTCGAGAGCGTGATGCGTGAGGACCGCAACGTCCTCGACTTCATGACCGCGGACTACACTTTCCTCAACGAGCGCGTGGCGCGGCACTACGGGATCGAGGGGGTCTACGGCCCGCACTTCAGGCGCGTGCAGCTCGAGGACGAGGCCCGCTTCGGCCTGCTCGGCAAGGGCAGCGTGCTGATGGTCACGTCGCACACCGACAGGACGTCGCCCGTGGTCCGCGGGAACTGGGTGCTCACGAACCTGCTCGGCACGCCGCCGCCTCCGCCGCCGCCAGACGTGCCGCCGCTCGAGGAAGTGGTGGCCGACACGCTGCGCGCGCGGCTCGAGGCTCACCGGCAGAACTCGGTGTGCGCCGCGTGCCACGGCATCATGGATCCGATCGGCTTCGCGCTCGAGAATTTCGACGCGGTGGGCGCGTGGCGGGACCACGAGGCCGGCATCGATACGCCCCGCATCGATGCGCACGCCCGGCTGACGGACGGCACCGAGGTGACGGGGCCCGTCGAGCTGCGCGAGGCGCTGCTGCGCGACCCGCAAGTGTTCGTGGGCACGCTCGTGGAGAAGCTCATGATCTATGCGCTGGGGCGTGGGCTCACGGCCGACGACATGCCGGCCGTGCGGCGGATCGTCCGCGACGCGGCGGAGGACGACTACCGCTTCTCGGAGATCGTTCTCGGCATCGTGAACAGCGTTCCGTTCAGAATGCGTGTCAAACCCGAGGCGGCTGCCGACGCCTCGGCCTAGAGGAGATGGATCGATGGGGTTCTTGACGCGAAAGGCGCTTTCCCGACGGCACGTGCTGCGGGGCGCGGGTGTGAGCGTGGCGCTGCCGTTCCTGAGCGCCATGTGGCCCGCGGCGACCGCGCTCGGCGCCACCCCGGATCGCCGGCCGAAGCGGTTCGGCGTGGTGTTCGTGCCGCACGGCGAGCGGCCGGGCTACTGGACGCCCGCGCAGGTGGGGTACGACGTGGAGCTCTCGCCGATTCTCGAGCCGTTGGCGGCCTACCGCGACCAGCTCACGGTGGTGTCGCAGCTCTGCAATCCGGTGGCGGGGCACGCGGTGACGGTGGCGTCGTGGCTGTCGGGCAGCATCCCGAAGCGCACGGTGGCCGAGGACGTGCGCGCGGGGACCACCGTGGATCAGGTCATCGCCAACCACATCGGTCAGGACACGGTGTTCAAGTCGCTCGAGGTGGCGACGGAAGATTTCACCGGATACATCGGCGGATGTGACCCGGCGTATGCCTGCGCGTACGTGAACACGCTGTCGTGGGCGTCGCCGACGGAGCCGTTGCCGATGGAGATCAATCCGCGGCGGCTGTTCGAGCGGCTGTTCGGGCGCGCCGGCACGCCGGAGCAGCGGCTCGAGCGGATGCGCACGGGCCGCAGCATCCTGGATTCGATCCAGGACGACCTGGCCGATCTCACGCGCGACATCGGCCCGCAGGACCGCGCGCGGCTCGAGGACTATCTGGACAACGTGCGGGAGACGGAGCAGCGCATCGAGCGGGCGGAGCGTCAGGCGGGGGCGGAGCTCGACATACCGGCGGCGCCGGTCGGCATTCCGGACTCCTTCGCGGAGCACGTCGGGCTGCAGTTCGAGCTGCTGACGCTCGCGTGGGCCGCGGACCTGACGCGGGTGTTCACGTTCATGATGAGCCGCGACATCACCCAGCGGACGTACCCGGAGATCGGGATCACGGAGCCGCATCACTCGCTGTCGCATCACGGCGGCAACGAGGAGAAGAAGCAGCAGCTCGTCAAGCTCAACGTGTATCACATCACGCTATTCGAGAAATTCCTGGCACGGCTCGCGGAGACGCCGGATGCCGACGGGTCGCTGCTCGACAGCTCGATGATCCTGTTCGGCAGCGGGATGAGCGAGAGCAACAACCACGACCCGAACGATCTGCCGACGCTGCTCGTGGGCGGGTTCGGCGGTCGGGGCAGCCGCCACGTCCAGGCGGCGCCGGAGACGCCGATCGCGAACCTCATGCTCACGCTCGCGCAGCATTACGGCGTGGAGATGGACACGTTCGGCATCAGCACGGGCACGGTGGACATTTGAGCGTGCGTCCGCGCTGGTTGCTCGCGCTCGCCGTGCTGCTGCTGGCCGGGCCCGCCCGGCCGGCATCGGTGGACCTCGTCGAGGCCGCGCGGCGGGGCGATCTCGCCGCCGTGCGCGACTTGCTCGAGGCGGGCACCGGGGCGGGTGACGTAAACGCGCCCGGCGGCGACGGCATGACCGCACTGCTCTGGGCGTGCCAGGCGAACGACGTCGAGCTGGCCCGCACGCTGCTCGCGGCGGGCGCGGATCCCAACCTGCCCAATCGATTCGGCATCACGCCGCTCTGGGTCGCGGCCATCAACCGCAACGCGCCGCTCGCGGAGCTCCTGCTCGAGCACGGCGCGGAGGTGAACGGCGCGCTGCCCCACGGCGAGACGGCGCTCATGGCGGCCGCGCGGGCGGGCGACGTCGCCACCATTCGCGTGCTGCTCCGTGCGGGGGCCGATCCGAACGCGAGCGAGACGTCGCTCGGCGAGACGGGGCTCATGTGGGCCGCGGCCGAGGATCACCCCGACGCGATCCGTGCCCTCGTCGAAGGCGGCGCGGACCCGAACGCGCATTCCCGCGTGCTCGACCTGCTGCCCATGAACTGGGAGCAGACGGGCATGGTCTCCACCGTGCTGCCTTCCGGCGGCTGGACGGCGCTCATGCTGGCCGCGCGCCAGGGCTCGCGCGCCGCGGCGCGGGCGCTCGTCGAAATGGGGGCGGACCTCGACGCGCAGGACCCGGACGGCACCACGGCGCTCGCCATCGCGATCATGAACGCCCACTACGATCTCGCGGCCGAGCTGCTCGAGGCGGGCGCGGATCCGAACGTGGCGGACCGCACCGGCGTGAACGCGCTCTACGCCGCGGTGGACATGGCGACGCTCGGCCGCGAGATCGGCCGGCCGGCGCGGCCGAACCGGGACGAGCGGGATGCGCACGATCTCGTGCGGCTCGCGCTCGCCCACGGCGCCAATCCGAACGCCCAGCTCACCGAGCCCGCCATCCCGCGGCATCACGGTTTCCCCGATCGCACGCTCGGCGCCGGCACGACGGCGCTCATGCGCGCCGCGCGGGGCCTCGACATGGAGTCCATGCGCGTCCTGCTCGAGGCCGGGGCGGATCCCATGCTCACGCAGGCCGATGGCGCCACCGCGGTGTTCGTGCTGGCGGGGGCGCTGCGCCCATTCGTCGGCGGGGTCGGCGACGTCGACACCGACCGCACGCGCGAGGCGTTGCGCCTGCTGCTCGACGCGGGCGTCGACGTCAACGCGCGGGCCGCCAACGGCGAGACGGCGCTGCATCGGGCCGCGCGGCTCGGCAACGCGGCCTTCGTGACGTTGCTGGTCGCGAACGGCGCGCGCGTCGACGCGCGCGACGACGAGGGGCGCACCGCGCTCGACATCGTGACCACCCCCGGCCGCGGGTTCAACGAATCGGTGGCCGCGCTGCTCCGTAGCCTGGCCGAGTCGCAGTAATCCCGGCCGCCCCATCCGGGGCTTCTCCCCTCCGCCGGGAGCCTCCCGGGCAGAAGAACATTTTGTCGAATCGACAACGTGCGGACGCCTGCCGTAAGATGCGGCCGACCTACCCGATCGACGGCTCATGAGACTCGGCATCGCGCTCCTATCCGGCGTCCTGGCCTCCGTCGCTCCCGCCTGCGTGCTCGCGAAGGAGGTGATCATCCCGCGCGGCACCGTCGTGTTCGGCGAGCTCGACGAGCGCATCACGTCGAGCGAGCGGAAGTTCAGGGTCGGCTACCCGGTGGACGGCCACGTCTGGAAGGACGTAGTGGTGGACGGTCACACCGTCATCGCCGCCGGCACGCCGATGGAGCTGCGCATCTCCAAGCTCGACGACAGCGACATCGGCGGCGAAGGCGGCTCGGTGCGCGTGATGGCCGTGTCGGTGAAGGCCGTGGACGGCACCGAGATCACGCTCTCCGGCGGCTACGATCAATCGGGCGGCAACCGTTACGCGCTGGCGCGCGGCCTGGGGGCCATACTGTTTCCCGCCGTGTTCCTGCCGGGCCGCAAGGCGGTGCTGGATGTCGGCACCGTGTTCGACGCGTCGATCCCCGCGGATACGCGCATCACGCTGCCCGACGACGCGCTGCCCACGTTGAAGCTCGGCGACCTGCCGGACCTCACCGTGGACGTCCTGTACGACGAGCTCGATCAGCGGAAGGGCACGCTGCCGCTCGAGCTCACGCTCTGCAACCGGGCGTTCACCCGCGAGGCGAACGTCACCGCGGTCAACGGCGCGCCCGTCCGGCCCATCATGGTGTCCATCATCACCAGCCGCCGCGGCGAGCCTTGCCACGAGCTCCAGGGGCGCGTGAACCTCGAGACGCTGCGCAAGGAGTTCAAGCCGGGCATCAACCGCTTCTCGGTGTCCATGGCGGGCGCCGAGGCGGACGTGGTGCTCAACGTCGAGATGTGACGGCGGAGGCTCCGCCGTCGAACGCCGCGCGCACCTCGGCCGCGAGACGGCGGATGCCGCGCTCGACCACCTCGTCGTCCTGCGCGAACGACAGGCGGATGCACTCGTCGCGATGCGCCCACGGCTCGTCGAGCCCCGGAAAGAAATAGTGGCCGGACAGCACGAGCACGCCGGCCGCCTTGAGGCGCGCATAGAGCTCCGCGCTCGTGATCGGCAGGCCGGGAAACGCGATCCACAGGAAGAACGCGCCTTCGGGACGATGCACCTTGAACGGCACGCCGTCGAGCGCGCGCACGAGGCGCTCGCAGGCCCGCTGCGACTTGTCTCGATAGTAGGGCCGCACGTGCTCGCGGGCGAGCGCGAGGATCTCGCCGCTCTCGACGAGCGGCTGCATCAGCACCGGCCCGGCGCTGCCCACGGCGAGGTTCATCACCGCGATCATGCGCGTGAGCGCCTCGACGATCTCGGCGTGCGCGATCACGATGCCCGTCCTCACGCCGGGCAGCCCGAGCTTCGAGAGGCTCAGGCACAGGATCGTGCCGTCGCTCCACGTGGGCTCCGCGTCGCCGAACACGATGTCGGGGAACGGCCGCCCGTATGCGCCGTCGACGATGAGCGGCACGCCCGCGGCCGCGCAGCGGGCCCCGAGCTCGGCGAGCTCGGCGTCGCCGATGACGTTCCCGGTCGGATTCGTGGGGCGCGAGATGCAGACGGCGCCCACGTCGTCACCGAGCCCGAGGCGTGCGAAGTCGATCCGATACTTGAAGAACGGCGCGTCGAGCTCCTCGATGACCGGGCGGCGGGCGACGACGAGGTCCGGCTCGAGGCCCACGTCCGCGTAGCCCACGTACTCGGGCGTCATCGGCAGCAGCAGGCGCCGGCGGCGGCCCTGGGCGTCGCGTCCCGCGAACAGGTTGAAGAGCAGGAAGAACGCCGCCTGGCTGCCGGCCGTGAGCGCGACGTTGTCCGCCGTGAGCCGCCAGCCGTACTCGCGCGCCAGGAGCCGGGCGAGGGCGCGCCGGAACGCGAGCTCGCCGGCCGGATGCGGGTAGTTCGCGACCATCCGGTCGAGCTCGGGCCCGTTGGCCGCGATCTCGGCGAGCCGGCGCGCGAGCCGCGCCTGGACGGCCGGGATCTTCGCGGGGTTGCCGCCGCCCAGGAACGCGACGTCGCGCTGGCCGTCGAGCGCGCGACCCATGTCGTCCATCAGCTCGAGCGCGCCCGTGGGGCGCGTGAAGAGCTGTCCGAAGGTCGAGAACTCGAACGGCATGCGGTCTCTCGGGGGCGAGCGGGGCGAAGCCCCGAGCTTACCCCCATTCCGCCCCGACGCGCTCGGCGGCGCGCCGGGGCGTGCTCACGCGAGCGCCGCGTTCGCGGCGCGCCGCCTCAGGCCCGCACCTCCTGCCGCTGGAACAGCACGTAGGTCAGCGTGAAGAGCAGGATCGCCGCCGCCGCGAGCCCCGTGACGTGCGGCCAGATCAAGAGCAGGCTCTGCCCGAGCGGCAGCGGCGCGCCCACGATCGCGTTCTGCAGCTGGCCGAAGAACACGAGGCCGAGCGTGCGCGTCTCGGGGTTGAGCAGCGCGAGCGTCGCCTCGCCGTAGAGCGTGTTCGGCGAGACGCGCGACAGCGCGAGCTGCGCCTGCGCCCGGTCCGCGGCCGCCTGCAGCGCGGCCACGAGGTCCGCGGGCTGCCCCACGAAGAGCGGCGCGAGGAAGTCCACGATGATCGGCCAGAAGATCGAGAACAGCAGCCACACCGCGAGCGCCGCGAGCGCCGCCGTGGCCGCCTGCCGGAACGTCGTGGAGAGCAGCATCGCGAGCGCGAGCCACACGGCGGCGTAGGCGATGGTGACGACGAGGAAGCCGATGCCCCGCAGCACCTCCTCGCCGCTCGGCGGCACGCCGAGGAACAGCAGCCCGGCCCCCGTCACGATGAGCCACAGCGCCGCGAGCGTGAGCGCGAGCGTCGCGAGGCTCGCGAGGAACTTGCCCAAGATCAGCGCGTCGCGGTAGATCGGCTGCGCGAGCACGCGCGACAGCGTGCGGCGCGCATACTCGCCGTTGATGCTGTCGAAGCCGAGCGCGATCGCCATCAGCGGCACGAAGAAGCCCAGGAAGGACAGAAACGACGGCAGCGGCGCATCGGCGATCGTGAAGAGCCGCAGGAACAGGAACGGATCTTCCACGGTGGTGCGCCGCAGCATGCCGATCGACGTGTAGAGCGTGCCGGCCGCGATCAGCACGATCAGCCCCTCGAGGATCCGCATGCGCGCGCTCGTGAGGTGGTCGGCCATCTCCTTCGCCACCACGGTGGCGAGCCCGGTCCAGGGAGATCCTTCACGCCGCATCGCGCAGCCTCCTGAAGTAGCTCGCGTACACCTCGGCCAGGCTCGGCTGCTCGAGCGCGAGCGACTTGACGGCCGCCCCGGCGTGCACCGCTTCCGCCGCGACGGCCGCGCGCACGTCCTCGGACGCTTCGATCACGTAGCGGCCGGGCTCGGGCGTGCTCACGCCGACCACGCCCTGCAGGCGCTCGAGCGCCGGCTCGAGCTCGGCGCCGTCCGCCTCGAGGATGATCCGATGCCCGCCGCCCAGCACCTGCTGCGCGAGCGCGGCGACGGTGCCCTCGAGCGCCACGCGGCCGCGGTGGAACAGCGCCACGCGGTCGCACACGGCCTGCACGCGCTCGAGCAGGTGCGACGACAGGAGCACCGTGATGTTGCGGCCCTTGAGCGCGAGGATGAGATCGAGGAACTCGCGCGTGGCCGTGGGATCGAGGTCGTTGGTGGGCTCGTCGAGGATCGCGATCTCGGGCTCCTTGAGCAGCACGTCGGCGAGCCCGAGCCGGCGGCGCATGCCGGCGGAGAAGGCGCCCACGCGCCGGTCGGCCGCCTCGCTCAAGCCCACCTGCGCGAGCGCGGCGTCGATGCGCTCGTCGAGCACGGCCCGGTCGATGCCGGCGAGGCGCCCCGTGTAGCGCAGGTTCGCGCGCGCCGACAGGTGCTCGTAGAAGCCCACCGTGTCCGGCATGTAGCCCACGCGCCGCTTCACGGCGAGCGGCTCGCGCGCGGGATCGAGCCCGAGCACGCGCACGCTGCCGGCGGTGACGTCGGTGAGCCCGAGCAGCATCAGGATGGTCGTCGTCTTGCCCGAGCCGTTCGGGCCCAGCAGGCCGAACACCTCGCCGCGGCGAATCTCGAGGTCGATGCCGTCGACGGCCGTGATCCCGCCGTAGCGCTTGGTGAGGCCGCGCGCTTCGATCACGGCGGTCATGGTCAACGCCTCCCGTAGCGCATGACGGCGAGCGCGAGCACGGCCACGGCGGCCGCGATCACGACCAGGCCCACGATCCCCCAGAGCGTCGAGGTCCGCACGGTGACGCGGAACTCGGAGTTGGCCGACGCCGCGTCGGCGTTCGCCCGCAGCGTCAGCATGTAGTCGCCGGCGATGGCCTCGGCGGGCGCCGTGACGAGCGCGCGCACCTCCACGCGCTCGCCGGGCGGCAGCACCGGCACGGTCTCGGGCTCGAACTCGATCTCCCAGCCCTGCGGCTGCGACGCGGAGAAGCGCACGCCCTGCGCGGGCGCGCTGCCGGTGTTCTGCAGCACGAGCTGCAGCGGCGTCTGCTCGCCGGCTTCCACGCGCCCGGACAAGAGCTCTCCGGGCGCCGTCAGCCGCAGCGCCGGCTGCCCGCTCACGTCGAGCATGAGCTCGGTGGTTGCCGCCACCTCGCCCGCCATCGCGCGCACGGTGACCGGATAGCGCCCGGCTTCCGTGCCCTGCGGCGGCCTCACCTCGATCTCGAGGCCCTGCGTCCGGCCGGCCTCAACGGCCACGCTCGAGAGCCGCTGGGAGCCGAAGCGCTCCTTGAACGACACCTGGAAACCCGGCGGGGCGTCCGCCGAGAGCGCGATCAGCGCGTCCTCGCCGGTGCCGTTCTCGAGCTCCACGTTGAAGCGGAACGCGGTATCGGGCGTGCCGGGCAGGATCGGCAGCTCCGGATCGAGCTCGAGCTTCGCGGGCGGCGTCTCGCCGATCACGACCTCGAGCGGCAGATCGAAGCGGTCGGAGCTGCCCGCCGCGCGCACCGTGAGTGAGTATTCGCCTTTGGCCGTGCCCGCAGGCGGCTCGAGCTCGAGCTGGAGGTTGGCCGTGGCGTCCGGTCCCACGAACACCGCGCCCACCGGCTTGCCGCCGCCGAGCAGGCGCACGTCCCAGTCCTCGGGCGCGTCGAGCACGCTCAGCGCGACGCGCTGGGGCGGCCGGTTGGCGTTGTGGACGGTGAGGGAGAAGGAGATGTCGTCGCCGGGCGCGACCTCGATCGACGGATAGGGCGTCGACACCCACAGGCCGCGGTAGTCGGTGTCCTGCGCCAGGGCGGCGCTCGAGAGCAGCGACGAGGCGGTGATCGTGACCAGGACTGCGCGCACGGTTCTGCCTCCTTTGTTGTGGTTGGCTCCTTCTTGTTCCTTGTGGTTGGGAGGCGCCGCGGGCGCGCGGCGCCGGCACCCTAATTAACTCGTGGCTCAGCGGCGACGCAAGTGGCGTGCCGCGCGTGCCGAGCCGGAAAAGAGACAACGGCGCTGGGCGGAAATTCCCCGTGCCGCGCTTGCTTTTTGCGCGGGCCAACGATCAAATCCGAGCCTTCCCGGCTTGCGGCCGCCGCGTGGCGGCCGTTCCGTCAACGAGGAGTTTTTCGAATGCAGGCAATGGCCCGATATTCGTTCGCCGTCGCTGCTGTGGCGGCGATGGCCGCCGCGCCCGTGCTCGCGGGCGGTGAGGCGGGACGTCTCGAGCTGCGCGACGTCGGCGCGAGGTTCGTCGGCTACACCACGCAGGCGAAGGACGACGGCTCGCTCGACGTGCGCAACGCGATGTTCGTCCAGTACCTGCTGCCGGCGGAGCGCCGGCACCGCTATCCCGTGGTGATGATCCACGGCGGCGGCGGGCAGGGCACGGACTGGCTCGAGACGCCGGACGGACGCGACGGCTGGGTCGACTACTTCGTGGCGGACGGCTGGGACGTCTACGTGGTGGACCGGCCGGGCCACGGGCGCTCGCAGAGCAACTCGGGCTGCGGCAACGGCAGCGTGGGCGTCGCCAACTCCGCGATCATCTCCCGGCTCGCGACGTCCGATGCGGACGTGTGGCCCGGCGGCGAGCCCACGCCCACGAACCCCGCCGTCGTCGGCTGGACCGCGAGCTCGACGACGGCGCCTTACTGCGGCGACGCGCTCGCCGCGCAGACGATCTCCGCGCTGCTCGACGAGATCGGCCCGGCCATCCTGCTGGCGCATTCGGCCGGCGGCGGCAGCACGTTCCGCGTGCCCGAGCGCAACGCGAGCAACGTCGTCGGCATCATCGCGTTCGAGGCCGCGGGCGCCAACCCGACCGCGCCCGGGTTCGGCGGCAGCCCGCCGCTGATCGTCGAGTGGACCGCCGAGCCGCCGCTGCCGCGCGACTTCAAGGCCGTGGAACGGGACGGTTGCATGATGCAGCCCGACCCTCCGAGCCGGCTCGTGCGCTACGCGGACTTGCCGATCGTCCTGGTCGCCTCCGAGCGCGGGCTCGCGAACCGTGACGCGCTCGAGTGCCAGGCCGCCGTGTGGCGCCAGGCGGGCGCCGACGCGTCCTTCGTATGGCTGCCCGATCGCGGCCTGCGGGGCGGCGGCCACTTCGCCATGGCGCAGCTCGACAACGCCGCGTACGCCCGCGTGTTCATGGACATCGCGGCGTCGATCGAAGCCGCGCGGTCTGAATAGCCTTTGCGAGCTCAGCGCCCGGAGGACGGCGCGTCGGGGCCGCGGTGCGAGCGCGGAAGCGCTTCACATCGCGCGCCCCGGAGTTCCGCTAGATTGCGTTTCTGATCAAGCCGCCCACGGGAGGGAAGCTCATGAACCGCCTCGCTCTGCTGGCTTTTCTGGGTCTCGCGCAGCTCGCGCACGCGCAGGGCGAGGGCGGCGGGTACATCGGCGCCGGTTTCGGCACCTTCGACTACGAGGAAGAGGTCGGCACGCGCGTCGTCTCCGACTCGACCCCCGCTTATCAGATCATCGGCGGGTACCGCTTCAACGATTACTTCGCGGTGGAAGCCAACATCGGCCGAACCGGCGACCTCGAGGACGACTTCGAGGCGACGATTCCCGGGCTCGGCACGCTGGGGCTGGAGGTGGATCTCACGTACGACATCTACGCCGCGAAAATCATCGGCTCGCTGCCCCTCGATCGTTTCAAGCTGTTCGCCGGCGTCGGCTACTACTCCGCGGACGCGAGCGGCACCGTGAGCGTGAGCGGGTTCGGCGAGGTGGATTTCTTCGACGCTCACGAGCGGGGCAGCACGGCCACGCTCGGCGTCCAGTACGACTTCGGCCTGGACCTGCGCAACTTCAGCATTCGCGGCGAGTATCAGTGGTACGACTTCGACGAGGCCGATGCCTCGGCCGTGAACATCGGCATGGTGTACCGGTTCTGATCAGTGCGTGAGCGTCTCCTCGCCGCCGACGGCCGGCGGCGTGGACGTGCCGCCGCTCGGCTCCTCGGCGCCGCCGAGCGCGAACAGCCAGACGCTGTCGCCCCGCTTGGTGCCGGGAAAGAACGACCCCGCCGAGAGCACGACGAGGTACTGCTGTCCGTCGTGCTCGAACGTGCTCGGCGCCGCATGGATGCCGGCGTCGGTCTGGAACTCCCAGAGCAGCTTGCCGTTCGCCTTGTCGAGCGCGGTGATACGCCCGTCGTTGCGGCCGATGAACACGAGGCCGCCGCGCGTGACGATGGACCCCGCGTAGCACATGTCGCCCCACTGCTGGCGCCACGCGATGCGATTGGTCTTCAAGTCCACGGCGCCGAAGATGCCGCGCCGCGGCACCCCGGAGCGTGTGTACTCGCCGCCGAAGTAGCGTGAGCCCGGCTGCGGCATGAGCCACTCGGCACCGCCCTCGCTCGTGGAGTACGCCGCCGCGCCGTCGTTCGCGCAGACGTAGAACAGGTTGGTCTCGGGATCGTAGGAGCTCGGCGGCCAGTTGGCGCCGCCCGTGCCGAGCGGCTTCACGATCACGGGCTCGTCCCAGAACGGCGTGAAGATGCGGCCATCGTTCACGAGCTCGTACCCCTCGGGCGGGATGTCGATCTCGTGCGGGATGAGCTCGTCGCCGATGGGGAACGGCTGCGTGGCGGCGGTTGCCTGCCGCGGCTCCTGCGGCACCGGCCGCTCCTCGATGCCGATCAGCGGCTCGCCCGTTATCCGATCCAGGATGTAGACGAAGCCCGTCTTGCCCACCTCCACGATGCCCTTGCGCAGCACGCCGTCGTACATCGCGTCGAACAGGACCACGGGATTGGGCGAGTCGTAGTCCCAGAGGTCGTGGTGCACCTGCTGGAAGTGCCAGCGGTATTCGCCGGTCTTCGCGTCGACGGCGACGATCGACACGCTGAACAGGTTGTCGCCGGGCCGCACCGAGCCGTTCAAGTCCGGCCCCGGGTTGCCGGTGGAGAAGTAGACCAGGCCCAGCTCGGGATCGACGGCGGGCGTCTGCCAGACCGCGGCGCCGCCGTACATCCACGTGTCGTTCCAGTCGGGCCAGGTGTCGTGCCCGACTTCTCCCGGGCCCGGAATCGTGTAGAACGTCCACACGAGCTCGCCCGTCCTGGCGTCGAACGCCTTCACGCGGCCGCGCGTGGCCCGGTCCCCGCCCGCGAAGCCGGTGATCACGAGGCCGTCGTAGTAGAGCGGCGCGGACGTGATGCTGAAGCCGTCCTCGTTCCGCTCCGCCTGCACGGACCACACCACCCGGCCCGTCGCCTGATCGAGCGCGACGAGCTTGCCGTCGAGCTGACCCGAGAAGATCTTGCCGTCGCCCATCGCCACGCCCCGGCTCATCCAGCCGCAGCAGATGGCGACGAGGTCCGGGGAAAGGTGCGCCTCGTACGTCCAGAGGATCTCGCCGGTCTTCACGTCCATGGCGAAGACGTCGTTGGCGCCGGTGGGGATGTAGATGACGCCCTCGTAGACGAGCGGCTGCGCCTGACCCGAGTACTTGCTGTCGGTGCCCGAGCCGTTCAGGTGCGTGCGCCAGCGGGGCGTGAGCCGCGCCACGTTGTCGCGGTTGATGCGCGTGTGCGGCGAGTAGCGCTGGTTGTAGACGTTGCCGCCGTTCGTGATCCAGCCGTTTGTCGGCCAGGCCGTGAGCTCCTCGGCCGAGAAGGCCGGGGACGGGGCCGGGGCGGCCCGCTGTGCCGCCGCCTGGCCCGGCTTGAGCGCCGCGGCGAGCGCCGCGAGCGCGACGAGCCCCAAAGCTCTGCGCATGGTTTCCCCCTGTCGGGCGCCGGGCGGCGTGCTCACGGGTCAGCGCGGGTGACAGTATTGCCGCTGCTCCGGGTTTGCCCGTCCTGCTCAGGCCCCGCGCCGGCCAACTATACTAGCGATTACCGGAGGGGGAGCCGCGCGGCGCATGGGCGCAAACGCATGAAACGATCCCATGGATGGCTCGCGGCCGCGGCCGTCGTCGGCGCGACGGTGGCCGCGGTGTCGTGGCGGGCGGTGGAGCACGCCCGCGAGCGCGACCGTTGGGACATGCTCGAGACGTACTGCGTCGAGTGCCACAACGATCTCGACCGCGCGGGCGATCTCTCCTTCGAGGCGTTCTCGGCCGACGCGGTGCCGCAGCACGCCGACGTCTTCGAGAAGGTCGTCACCAAGCTCCGCGGCGGGCTGATGCCGCCGCCCGGCGGCCCGCAGCCCCGCCAGCAGGACGTCGACGCGCTGATCGCGTGGCTCGAGCGCTCCATCGACGAGACCGCGCCGCGCGACGCCGCGGGCTATGTCCCCGCCCAGCGCCTGAGCCGCACGGAATATGCGCACGCCGTGAAGGACCTGCTCGGCGTCACGATCGATCCGGCCGAGCACCTGCCGGCCGAGATCGAGGTGGACGGCTTCACGAACATCGCGGCGGCGCTGTCGTCGTCCCCCGCCTTCGTCGAGCAATACGTGAACGTCGCGGCCACGGTGGCCCACCTCGCCGTCGGCGAGCCGCGGCCCAAGGTGCAGACGGTGTTCTTCCCGCGCCCGGAGGAGGACCAGGAAGGATACGTCGACGGCATGCCGCCCGGCACGCGGGGCGGCATCCGCTTCACGCATACGTTTCCGGCCGACGGCGAGTACCGCCTGACGCTCAAGGACCTGGGCGTCGGCCTCTACCCGCGCGCGCTCGAGACGCGGCACACGCTCGTGGTGCTCGTGGACCGTCAGGAAGTGTGGCGCGGCGAGATCGGCGGGCCCGAGGACCTGGCCCTCGTCGATCGCGGCGGCGCCCCCGCGCGCGCGGAGATCATGGCGCGCTTCACGAACATCCCGGTGCCGGTGAAGGCCGGCGTGCACGAGATCGCCATCACCTTCATCGAGCGCTCGCGCGCGTTCGACGACGAGATGATCACGCCGTTCTCGCCCACCGACACCTTCAGCTTCACGGGCGCGCCGCGTGTTCCGGGCATCTACGGCGGCGTGGATCTGATCGGGCCGTTCGACTCGACGGGCCTCTCGCCCACCGAGAGCCGCCGCAAGCTCTTCATCTGCGAGCCCGAGGTGCCGGAGCGGGAGCGCGCGTGCGCGGAGCAGATCGCCGTGAACCTCGCGCGCCGCGCGTTCCGGCGGCCCATCGGCCAGGCGGATCTCGACCGGCTCATGCCGTTCTACGAGGAAGGGCGGCGGGGGCCGGGCGGCTTCGACGAGGGGCTGGAGCTCCTTGTCACGGCGGTGCTCGCGAGCCCGGATTTCCTGTTCCGCACGATCGCGCCGCGGGCCGACGCGGACGGCCAGTACCCGCTCGACGATTTCGAGCTCGCGTCGCGGCTGTCGTTCTTCCTCTGGAGCAGCGGGCCCGACGACGAGCTGCTCGAGCTCGCCGCCGCCGGGGAGCTCGGAAAGCCCGAGGTGCTCGACGCGCAGGTGAAGCGCATGCTCGCGGACCCGCGGGCCGAGGTGCTCGTCGACGAGTTCGCGCTGCGCTGGCTCAACGTCGACGATCTCGACGCCGTGGTGCCGGACAAGCTGCTGTTCCCGGAGTTCACCGACGCGCTGCGCGAGGACTTCGCCGAGGAGATCCGGCTGTTCCTCGCGAGCGTGCTGCTCGAGGACCGCAACGTCCGCACGCTGCTCACGGCCGACTACACCTTCCTGAACGAGCGCCTGGCGCGGCACTACGGCGTGCCGGGCGTCGTGGGCCCGCAGTTCCGCCGCGTCACGCTCGAGGACCCGCGGCGCCACGGGCTGCTCGGCAAGGGGGCCGTGCTGCTGCGCACGTCGTACGGCGACCGCACGTCGCCGGTGCTGCGCGGCGCGTGGGTGCTCGACCGGCTCATGGGCACGCCGCCGTCGCCGCCGCCGCCCGGCGTGGAGACCAACCTCGCGCAGACCGCGGGCGAGATGCCGAAGACGCTGCGGCTGCGCCTCGAGCAGCATCGCCGCGACAGCGTCTGCAACGCCTGCCACGGGGTGATCGACCCCTACGGCCTCGCGCTCGAGAACTTCACCGTCACGGGCCGCTGGCGCGATCACGACGCCGAGGCCGACGCGCCCATCGACGCGAGCACCGTGCTGCCGGGCGGCGTGGCCGTCGACGGCCCGGTGGAGCTCACGGCGGCGCTGCTGCGCCGCGAGGACCAGTTCGTGCAGGCATTGACGAAGCGGCTCATGATGTACGCGCTCGGCCGCGAGCTCGAGCACCACGACATGCCGCAGGTGCGCGCCATCGTGCGCGCCGCGAGGGAGCAGGACTACCGGTTCTCCGCCATCGTGACGGGAATCGTGCAGAGCGGCGCATTCCGCATGCAGGCCGTGGTGCACGATGAGGCGGTGGCCGGGCCGCAAACGGCCATGGCCGCCGGAGCCAGGAGAGAGTAGCGATGTTTCTCACACGCAAGCACTTGTCCCGCCGTTCGGTCCTACGCGGCGCAGGCGTCGCGCTCGGCCTGCCGCTGCTCGACGCGATGATCCCTGCGGCCACCGCGCTCGCGCAGACGGCGGCGGCGCCCAGGCTCAGGGCGGGATTCTTCTACATCCCCCACGGCGCCATCATGTGGAACACGCCCTTCGGCGCGGCGATGGACCGCTGGACGCCGAGCGGCACGGGCGAGAGCTTCACCTTGAGCCCGATCCTGGAGCCGCTCGAGGCCTACAAGCGCTACGTCGTGTCGTTCAGCAACCTCGAGAACAAGGCGCCGCAGAACTCGGTGCACACGCTCGTGCCGGCCACGTGGCTCTCCGGCGTGCGCCCCGACGAGAAGGCCACGGGCGCCAAGATGGCCACCACCATCGACCAGATGATCGCCGCGCACATCGGCGGCGACACCGTGCTGCCGTCGCTCGAGGTGGCCTCCGAGACCACCACGCAGAGCGCCGCCTGCGGCAGCGGCGCGTGCTACTACAGCTCGACGCTGTCGTTCCGCAACCCGACGACCCCGTTGCCGATGGAGTTCAATCCTCGCAAGGTGTTCGTGCAGCTCTTCGGCGCGGGCGATACGCCCGAGGAGCGCGCGCGGATCGCCCGGCGCCGGGCGAGCGTGCTGGACCTCGTGAACGAGCGCACACAGGAGCTCAAGCGCACGCTGGGGCCCCGCGACCGCGTGGTGCTCGACGACTATCTCGAGTCCGTGCGCGAGACGGAGCGCCGGGTCGCGAAGGCCTCGGAGCGCGATCTCTCCGGCATCGAGCTGCCGGATACGCCCATCGGCGAGCTGCCGGACTTCGACGAGCAGGTGCGGCTCATGTTCGATCTGATCGCGCTCGCCTACCAGGCGGACGTGACGCGGGTGGCCTCGTACATCATGGTGGCCGAGGGCACGAACCGCACGTACAACCACATCGGCGTGCCGGACGCGTTCCACCCCGTGTCGCACCACGCGAACAACCTGGAGCGCATCGAGAAGCTCGTGAAGATCCAGCGGTATCACGTGGAGCGGTTCGCGGAGTTCGTGGACCGGCTCGCGAAGACGCCGGACGGCGAGGGCTCGCTGCTCGATCACTCGCTGCTCATGTACGGCTCGAACATGAGCAACAGCGACCGCCACAACAACTATCCGCTGCCGATCATCCTGGTGGGCGGCGCGTGCGGCAGGCTGCGCGGCGGCCAGCACGTGGAGCTTCCCGAGTACACCACGCTCGCGAACCTGCATCTCACCGTGCTCAACAAGGCCGGGCTCGAGATGAAGAGCTTCGTCGACAGCACGGGCGAGATCGCGGGCGTCTAGGACCTGCGCATGCGCGGGGGGACGGGAACGCTCGCGAGCCGCCGGGCGCTGCTCCGCGGCGCCGCGGGCGCGGCCGTGGGCCTCGCGCTGCCGCGCTTCGCGCGCGTCGGCCGCGCGGCAGGCTCCGTCACGGCGACGGAGGTGGCGCCGGGCTTCACGCTGCTCGCGGGCGCCGGCGGCCACGTGCTCGTGGCGGCCACCGACGCCGGCAAGGTGCTCGTCGACAGCGGCGCGGCCCACTCCACCGCGGATCTCCTGGCCGCGCTCGAGGCGCTGCCCGGCGGGCCGGTAGCGGCGCTCTTCAACACGCACTGGCACCTCGACCAGGTGGGCGGCAACGAGGCGCTCGCGCGCGCCGGGGCCACGATCGTCGCGCACGAGAAGACCCGCATTCGCCTCCGCACCGGCTACTACCTCCCGGCCGAGGACCGCTACGAGCGGCCGTTGCCCGCTGCCGCCGTGCCGGGCGAGAGCTTCCACACGACGTACGCGACCACCGTCGGCGGCCGGCGCATCGAGTGCGGCTATCTGCTCGAGGCGCACACCGACGGCGACATCTACGTGGCGTTCCCGGACGCGAACCTCATCGCCGTCGGAGACGCCGTCTCGCCCGCGCGCGACCCCGAGCTCGACTGGTTTGGCGGCGGCTGGCTCGGCGGCCGCGTGGACTCGCTCGCCGCGCTGCTCGCGGCGAGCGATGCGCGCACGCGCTTCGTGCCGAGCTACGGCCCCGTCGTCGGGCGCGCCGAGGTGCAGGCGGAGCACGACCTGCTGCTCGAGGTGTTCGAGCGCATGGTGGAGCACGTGCGGATGGGCGAGACCGCGGAGGACATGCTCGAGGCCGGCGTGCTCGACGGGCTGCCGCGCACGTTCCAGGACCCGGCGGCGTTCCTGTACGCGGCCCACAAGGGACTCTGGGCACACCACAACAAGCTCACGCACGACATCGTGTGAGGCAAGCGGAGGCGCGCGTGCGGCGAGGAACGATGACGAGATCTTGGCTGGCGGCGGCGGCGCTGCTCGCCGCTGGAGGCGCGTGGGGCGAGAGCCGCCTCGCGGACCTGATCCAGCAGGGACAGCGCGGCATCGCGATCGAGCTCATCGAGGAAGGCGCCGACGTGAACGCCGCCCAGGGCGACGGCACGACGCCGCTGCACTGGGCCGTCTACAGGCTCGACGCGGAGCTCGTGCGCCTGCTGCTCGCCCGCGGCGCGAGGCCGGACGTCCAGAACCGCTACGGCTCGACCCCGCTCGCCGAGGCCGTGAAGGCCGCCGATCCCGCGCTCGTGAAGCTCCTGCTCGACGCGGGCGCCGAGGTCGACTCGCCGAACGCGGACGGCCAGACTACGTTGATGCTGAACGCGCGCACGGGCTCCGTGGAGGTGGCGAAGCTGCTGCTCGAGCGCGGCGCGGACGTGAACGCGCGCGAGGTCTGGCGCGAGCAGACCGCGCTCATGTGGGCGGCCGGCGGCGCGTACGCGGACTTGACGCGGCTCCTGCTCGAGCACGGCGCGGATCCCACCGCGCGGGCGGCCGCGAACGACTGGGGCGCGCAGATCACGTCCGAGCCGCGCGCGCAGTACCGCCCGACCGGCGGCCTGACGCCCTTGCTCTACGCGGCGCGGGCCGGATGCGTCGAGTGCGTGCGCGCCATCGTCGCGGCCGGCGAGGACGTGGACCGGCCCACGCCCGACGGCGTGACGGCGCTCATGCTCGCGATCGACAACTACGAGTTCGACACCGCCATGGCGCTGCTCGACCTCGGCGCCGACCCGCATTACGCGGACTGGTGGGGGAGAACGGCGCTCTACCTCGCGGTGGACATGAACACCTACGTACCGCGCACGCCGGCCCACCCGCGCTCGAAGACCGCCACCGGCATGGACCTCGTGCAGCGCCTGCTCGCGATGGGCGTGGAGGTGGACCCGCAGCTCAACATGCATCGGCCTGGCCGGGGCGGCAACAGCGCGCGGTTCACCGACTACCTGCTGACCACGGGCGCCACCCCGCTGCTGCGCGCGGCCATCACGCACGACCACGAGGCGATGCGGGCGCTGCTCGACGCCGGGGCCAAGGTGGACCTGCCGAACGTCATGGGCGTGACGCCGTTGATGGCCGCCGCCGGCTTGGGCGTGCGCAACATCAACTTCGGCGCCAACCGCTCGCCGGATTTCGAGAACGACCCGGAGATCGAGGACAAGGTCATAAAGTCGCTCGAGATCCTGCTCGCGGCCGGCGCGGACATCAACGCGCGCGTGACGGACACGAAGAGCCGCACGGCGCGCATCGCGCGCCCCACGGCGATGACCGATCGCGACGGCCAGACGGCGCTCTATTCCGCCGCGGGCCGCGGCTGGGTGAAGGTCACGCGGTTCCTCGTGGAGCACGGCGCGGAGGTCGACATCGTGGACGCGCGCGGCAGGTCGCCGCTCGACGAGGCCACGGCGCTGGTCAACGGGCAACCCCTCCCGAACGCCGACGAGGTCGTCGCCATCCTGCGCGCCGCGAGCCGCGCCGAGGCGCATTAGCGGAACCCGCGACACGGCGGCGCGGCGAGGCCGCGAGTGCCGCCGCCGGGTCGTTTATACTGCCCCGCGCGAGGGGAGACGATCGTGCCCGCACTGCACAGCCGCCGCGCATTCCTGGGTTACGGCGCCGCATTGGCGGCCCTCGCGGCACGCCCCGCGAGCGGCGCGTTCGCGAGCGCCGCGCCGCCGGCGCTCGCCATCGTCGATCACACGATTCCTGGCGCGGACGAGTTCGCGGCCGTGGCGGAGCGGCGCGGCGTGCGCGTGCTGGCGATTGCGGGCGACGTCGGCGGCGCCTGGATGCACCAGGTGGAGCCGTTGTGGCGCGCGGGGCGCGGGCGGGTCGCGGGCTTCACGCGCACCGGCGCGTTGTTCTGCCTCGAGCTCCTGGCCCGCGACTACGGCGTCGCGGTGGAGCGGCGCGCGCGCCACGCGCCAGCGCCGGACGGCGGCTTCGCGCATGCGGCCGCGGGCTGCGATGCCGCGCATGCCGAAACGATGCTGGCCGCGGCCGGCCCTCGCTGGGTCGGCGAGGCCGCGCGCCTGGCCCTGACGCCCGCGTCACCGCCCTCGGTGCGGCTCGAGCTCGTGGAGCCCGCCACGCCCGATGACATCGAACCGGCGCCGGTCTATTCCTGGGTGATCGGGCCGCGAGCGCGGCCCGCCGCGTGATCGCGGCGCAGAAGGGGGAACCGCCATGCCGAATCCGCCTCCGGGCATCGACGCCGCCGACTTCCGCGCGGCGCTGCGCGAATTCGAGCAGATCGTAGGGCGCGAGTGGGTGTTCTCGAGCGACGAGGACGTCGCGCTCTACCGCGACGCCTACTCGCCGCTCTGGGGCGAGCCCGAGGAGCGCGTCGCCTCGGCCGCCGTGGCGCCGCAGTCCGTGGAGGAAGTCCAGGCGATCGTGCGCGTGGCGAACCGGTTCCGCATCCCGCTCTATCCGATCTCGACCGGCCGCAACCTGACCTACGGCGGCTCGGCGCCCACGTACTCCGGCAGCGTGGTGCTGGATCTCAAGCGCATGAACCGCATCCTCGACGTGAACGAGCGCGACAAGACCTGCCTCGTGGAGCCGGGCGTCAGCTACTTCGATCTCTACCGGTACCTGCGCACGAACGGGATCCGCCTCTGGATCGACACGGCCGATCCGGGCTGGGGCGGCCTCGTGGGCAACGCGCTCGACCGCGGCGGCGGCTACACGGACGTCGACTACCGCGACCACTTCGACGCGCATTGCGGCATGGAAGTCGTGCTCGCGAACGGCGACGTGGTGCGCACGGGCATGGGCGCCGCGCCGGGCGCGAAGACCTGGCAGCTCTTCAAGTACGGCCTGGGGCCGTGGGTCGACGGCATCTTCTCGCAGTCGAATCTCGGGATCGTCACGAAGATGGGCTTCTGGCTCATGGAGGAGCCGGAGGCGGCGCTGCAGGTGAACGTCACGGTGCCGAAGCGCCGCGACGTGGTGCCGCTCGTGGACGCGCTGCACAGCCTCATGTGCGCGCACATCATCCCGTCGCAGACCACGGTGGCGAGCCCCGTGATGAACGGCTCCGACGATCCCGAGCTCGTGCGGCTGCGCACCTCGGGCGGCGCGTCGGATGCGGACTGGGATCGCCACGCGAACGGCCGGCCGTTCTGGAGCGCCACCTGGGTGTACTACGGCCCGCAGAAGGTCATCGCGGCGCAGTGGGAGCACACCAAGGACCGGCTCGGCCACATCGCCGGCGTGCAGTTCCGCGAGACGGCGTCCTACACTTTCCCGCTCACGGACGAGCAGGTGGAGGCGGTGCCGGACAAGGCGCGGCTCGGCATACCGTCGCTCAATCTCTTCGGCTCGCGCAGCTCGCCGACCGCGGTCCCGAGCGAGGGCCACCTCGACTTCTCGCCGATGATCCCGCCGCGCGGCGAGGAGCTCATCGCGCTCGCGGACGTGACCGGCAAGATCTACGGCGAGATGGGCATGACGCCGTCGTTCGTGGGCGGGCTCATGTTCCATCCGCGCACGATGATCTGCTTCCACGCGGTGCCGACCTATCGCAACGCCGAGGGCAACCGCCGGATCCGGGCGCTGTTCCAGCGGCTGGTGCGCGAGTGCTCCGCGAACGGCTGGCCCGTGTATCGCATCCACGCGCATTTCCAGGCGCTCGGCATGCAGATGTTCGGCTGGAACGGCGGGACGCTGCAGCGGCTGCACCAGGCGTTGAAGGACGCGCTCGACCCGAACGGGATCATCTCGCCGGGCCGCTACGACATCTGGCCGCGGCATCTGCGGGAGACGCGCGCATGACGGCGCGGGGCTGGGCGAAGGCGCTGCTCGCGGGCGCGCTGGCGGCGGCGGCAGCGGCGAGCGCGCAGGACGCGCCGCGGCCGATCGCGGCCTGGAGCCGCACCACGGCCGCCGACGAGACGGCCGGCACGCTCGTCGAGCGCGGCGCGGCGGTGTTCAACAACTGGTGCAGCGCGTGCCATAGCCGCGACACGCGTAACGCGCCCGGCACGACGTCGCTGCAGCACAAGTACCAGGGCGCCGTGCCGGCCGCGCTCGAGGATCGCACGGATCTCACGCCGGAGGCGGTCAGGGCTTTCGTGCGCAACGGCGTGGCGACGATGCCGTTCTTCCGCAAGACGGAGATCGACGACGCCGATCTCGACGCGCTCGTCGCGTACCTCACGCAGCGCTGACTCGGCCTGGCATACCTTTGACCCGGCGTTCCCAGAGATTGCCGTCCGGCTCCCGCCCGCGAGCACGCGCTCGCGAGGCGGGACGCGGCTCGATCTTTCCGCCGCGTCCCCGCGGTATGAAGGGTCGCGGCGCAGAGCTCGCGACGCTCGCGAGCACGGTGCTCGCCACGCGCCCCACGCGCATCGCGCTCGTCGGCGCGGGCGGCAGCGGCAAGTCGATGCTGGCGGCGGCGCTCGGGCACCGGCTGCGGGCCGCGTTCGGCGGCCGCATCGACTGGTTCCGCTCGGGCGCCTGGGGCTTCTACACGCTGAGCGAGATGCTGGCGCTCCGGTTCGGCACGGGGCGCGGCGACGGCCGCGTGCAGCGCCTGGCGGAGTTCCTGGCGCAGGGCCCCGAGCGGCTCATCGTCCTGGACAACCACGAGAACGACGCGGCCGTGGCGCGCCTGTTCGAGGCGCTGCCCGACTGCAAGGCCACCTTCGTCATCACCGCCCGCCGCTGCCTGCTCGCGGGCGTGTTCATCTTCCCCGTGGTGGCGCCGCTCGTCACATCGGGCGAGACCGCGTTCCCGCGCGTGGCGGCGCTCACGCGTCTGCTGCGCTGGAACCCGCTCGCGCTCGACATCGCGGACGGCATCGTGGCGTCGCGCGCGGCGAGCGTGAAGGAGCTCGCGGCATTCCTGCGCGACGCCGGCGTGACCCGGGTGCGCGCGCTCGAGCACGAGGACGACCTTCCCGAGATCGCGCTGCTCATCGAGTGGGCGTGGCCGCGCTTGAGCACGGCCGCGCGGCGCGCGCTCGCGGTGCTCGCGCACGTGGAAGGCGATCACGTCGACACGGCGTCGCTCGCCGAGCTCGCGGGCGTCGCGCGGCTCGGCGCGGCGCTCGCGGAGCTCGAGCGGTGGCGCCTCGTGCAGCAGCCGGTGGAGGGGCGCTACACGTTGCATGCCGTGGTCCGCCACGCCGTGGCGCGCCGCACGGAGATCGATCCCGAGCGCGTGTTCACGCACTACGTGACGCTGCTCGAGCGGCATCCGGAGCGCCTCGAGCTCGAGCAATCGCACCTCTTCGCGGCGATGGAGCACGCCTCGCGGAAGAACGACATGCAGGCGCTGCTCAGGATCGAAGCGCTGGCGCGCAGGCTCAGCGAGGTGGTGCGCTGAGGGCTGGCCGCGGGCCGTGGCGGTGGCGCGCCGTCCGTGAAGGTCCTGAGCGACGCGGGAGGCGGCAGTCGACTGCCGCGCGGGGTCGCCGTGCCGGGCGCCTGCGATATCATCTCGCGTCGAATAACAGGGAGTCGATAGATGAGCGCACCACCCGTCCTGACCGAGCTCAAGCTGTCCGAGGAGATGAAGAAGGCCGTGAACACGGCGTTCGAGCGCAGGAAGCCCATCGCCATCGCGTACGTCGACGAGAACAACGCGCCCAAGCTCTCGTATCGCGGCAGCACGCAGGCGTACAGCGACACGGCCCTCGCGATCTGGGTGCGCATGCCCGATGGCCCGATTCTCGCCGCGGTGAAGAGGAATCCCGCCGTGGCGCTCATCTACGGCGATTTCCGTGAAGACGGACGCGACTTCATGATCTTCAGGGGCCGTGCACGCATCGACACGAGCGAAGAGGTCCGCAAGCGCGTCTACGAGAACGCGCATCCGTTCGAGCAGAGTCAGGACAAGGAGCGCAAAGGGAATGCGCTGATCATCGAGCTCGACAGCGTCGAAGGGTTCTTCGGCGGGGCGCTGTTGAAGATGAAGCGCGACTGACGCGGCCGCCCCGCGGGGCGCGCCGAGGGGCTGGACGCCGCGGCGCGTCTCGGCCGGTGACGGGGCCGCGCCGCTCCCCCTATCTCGCCGGGCGGCAGCGCCGTGCCGCTCTTCCCCACCGCCGTGCGCCGTCAGGAGGCTTCGCCGCGGTCCGCCTGCGCCGTCGCGGTGCACCGCGCGTGTCGCCGCCCGAGGGGCCGCTCGCGGCACTTGACGAAAGCCCGTGTGGAACGGGGCCTTGGCCGCGGCGAGCGATGTGACGTCCAGATGGCACAGGTGTTGCAACGCGGCGTCCGAAGACTGGCGCAGTTTCCGGCGCGCCCCCTCGGCCCGGGGGGAGCCGCGCATCCATCGACGAGCCTGGAGGACACGGATGAACCCCGCGAACCGACGCCCGAGCCTCGTGGACGAGCTTTACGCCGAAGCGGCCGAGTTCCTCTCGAGACGGCCCGGAGACTCCGAGGCCTTAGAGCCCGTCCGTGCCGAGGGGCGGGACGCGAGCGCGTCGGCCGATGGACCCGGCACGCGCGTTGGCCCGTTGCCGGCCGAAAGCCCTCGATTGCAGGCCGCCCGCTAGGGCGGCACGGCGCGCTCGCGGCAGACGCGGCCTCAGAGCCGGCCGATCGGAGAAAGCGTCACGGTCTCGATCGGCAGACGCGAGTCGGTCTGGCTCCATCCGACCTGCACGCCGATGCGGCGCCGGAAAAACCAGCTGACGCCGACGTCATAGAGTTTGTCGAGAGCGTCGTCGCCGTCCCAGCGCGCGTAACCGATGCGCACGCCGAGCGCCGCCGTCGGAAACAGCTCCCCGGCCACGGCCTAGCGCTCCGACCGCGCGGACGGGGAGGCGACGGGTACGGTGATCACGCCGGCGGGCGGGTTCACGATGTTCAAAGGCGGGGCCGGGAAAGTGGGCGGCGGCGGCAGGACCGGCGTCTGGACGACCTCGCTCCGGGCATCCGTATCGCTCGCCGTCACGCCGCCCGACAGCGAGTAGGTGAACCGGCCGAAGCGGCCGACGTGCAGCGCGGAGAGCTCGACGGCCGGTGGATCGGGCGACGTACTTGCTGAGCGTGAGCGAGCGCGTCTCGAGGTCGTCGCCGAGCACGCTGAACGGCGTGGGCAGCGGCGCCGGATGCGCGGCACCGGTCTCGGCGAGCGCGGCGCCGACGTACCAGCCCGACTCGCGCCACACGTACCGGCCCGACAACGACCGTCCCGCGGCGCGCGTGACGACCGTGACCGGCGGCCGCGGCGGCAGCGGGATCGGTCCGATGGACGAGATGGACGGGGCGAGCGACGTCGTCTTGTCCTCCGAGTAGGTCGCGCCGATGCGGCTGCTCCGGTCCAGGAACGGCGCCAGCGCGTACGGGCCGTTGGAGTCGTCCACCGGTCGGAAGTAATACGTCGCGGACAGCGTCGCTCCGTCGGCCTCGGTGTCTCGGGCGAATTCGGCCTCCTGCACGGTGCCGACGATCTGCCAGGAGAACTCCGCGGCGTGCGCGCACGCGCGTTGCGCTCTCGAGTCGGTGCTAATGAGGCAGGTGAGTGAGATCCTCCGGTAGCTCCATGAGCTCGATCGCGTTCCCGTCGGGATCGACGAGCATGGCGATCTTGATCGGCGCGCCGCCGATCGGCACGGTGACCACGTCGCGCTCCACCTTGGCACCCGCGGCCGTTGCGGCGGCCACCGCGGCCGCGATGTCGGGCACGCGAAAGACCGCGTGGTGAATGGGGTCCGGGGCGGCGCCCGCCTCGCGCTTCTGCAGCAGGAACTCGGGCGACGAGCCTGCCTTGGCCTCGGCGACCGTGCTGCCGTAACGCATGATGATCTCGGTCGCCGGGTCCCCGACGCGGTCGATCTCCTTGAAGCCGAATGCCGTCTCGTAGAACTTCGCGAGCGCGACGACGTCGTCCGCGCCGAGCCGAACGGCGATGACCGTCACCTGCGCCTGCGCCGCCATCAGCCATGTCGCCGCCGTGAGCCCGAGCAGCGTCGTGAGCACCCTTCGCATGTTCTAGTTCTCCTCGGAAGGTGGCCGGCTCGTCCGCCGGCAGTCGCCGAATGATAGCCGAAGCCTTCGTTCCTCGCGCGGCGTTTGAACCTTACGTACCGCTCCTGAGCGGTCGCGGTGCAGCGCGCTGCCCGCGCGTGGAGCGGATCCGCCGAAAATCCGGTCCACCACGGCGCATGCAGAGGGGCGCCCGGCGGCCATCCATCTCGCCGGATGGTCGTTCCCGGCGCGCCTGACGCGCGGGCGAAGTGCGCGCGCGCACGATCGAGAGCCGCCGACGCGCCACGAACGTGACCGCCTGCCGTTTCCCGGTGCGCGCGCTCGTCGTCGTGCACGCCGGCGAGGACGACGAGGCGCAGCCTGCACCGAACGCAAGCGCGGCAGCGGTGTCCGCCTGGCGTCGCGCGTGCCTGCCGCCCGTTCGCGTGCGCGCGCTCGCCGCGATCGAAATTGGCGCAGTCGCGGGCTCCCTTGCCTTCGTGAGAGGCACGCGCTGCAGCGCGCTCGCGCGGCACGAGTCGGTGCCGACGGCGCCGGACGCGAATTGAATTCTTTTCACGCGAGTCGCCGACGTTGCGTGCGGCGCCGACGCCGACACGCCCAAGTGCTCTCGCCGTAAAGAAAACTCGTCGCCCCACCGTCCTCGACGCAGTGCGCTCGTCGACGGCGACCGTCGTCGCTCTCGCTTTCTCATCATCCTCATGGCGGGAGCGGTCGCGGGCTTGGCACGGCCGATGCTCCCGCTCCCTCCCAGAAGAGCTTCGTTCACTTTCGCTCATTCACGGGGAGGGTTAGTCGCATGAGCTCGCTCAGGTCTTGCGCCCTGGTCATTCCTGCCGTCGTGTCCATGTCGGGCGTGGCTCGCGCCCAGAGCCCTGCGGCGGGAGGCGCGCCGCCCACCGAGAGCGTGGAGCAGATCCTCGTCACGGGCTCCCGCGTGGTGCGCAACGGCTACGACACGCCGACGCCGGTATCGGTGATCGGTGAGGACGAGATCCAGATGTATGCGCCCGGCAGCGTCGCCGAATTGGTGATGACGCTGCCTTCGGTGAAGGGCAGCTCCACTTCCACCACGAACTCGGGCTCGTTGTCGAACGGCCAGGCCGGCATCGCCGCGCTCAATCTGCGCTCGCTCGGCACCGGGCGCACGCTCGTGCTCTTCGACGGTCAGCGCTCCGTGGTGTCGGCGTCCACCGGGCAGGTGGACACGAATACCTTCCCTCAGTCGCTGGTGAAGCAGGTGGAGGTCGTGACGGGCGGCGCCTCCTCCGCGTACGGCTCAGACGCGATCGGCGGCGTGGTGAACTTCATCCTCGACAAGGAATTCACGGGCGTGAAGTCCGAGGTGCAGTACGGCCACACCTTCGACGGCGAGAACGACAACCGCAAGATCACGGTCACGGCCGGCCACCGCTTCGCGGACGACAGGGCCCACCTTCTCGTGAGCGGGGAGACGTACAGCTCGGACGGCATCCACTATACGGCCAAGGACTGGGCCCGGACGGGGTACTTCGGGATCGTCAATCCCGACAAGTCTCCGGGCGCTCCCTACTACCTCGTCTCGGAGGGCATCGGCATCTCCGCGTACGCGCCGGGCGGCCTCATCACGTCCGGTCCGCTGCGCGGCACGTACTTCGGCGAGGGCGGCTCGGTGCATCAGTTGGATTACGGTCAGGTGTCCGGCCAGTGGATGGTCGGCGGGGACTGGGAGTACACGGGCTCGGCCATGATCGGCACGAATTCGCTGCTCGCCGACGACGAGCGGGACAGCCTGTTCACTCGCCTGGGCTACATGGTCGGACCCGACACCGAGGTGTTCTTTCAGGCCTCGCACGCCGCGTATGAAGGCCTGAGCTACTACATCCGGCCCACCCAGACGGGCATCGTCATCCGGCGTGACAACGCTTTCCTGCCCGCGTCCGTCCGGCAGCAGATGGAGGACCTGGGCCTCGAGACGTTCACGATGGGCACGAGCAACGCCGACATGCCGGCCTCCGGCAGCAACAACGAGCGCGACACCACGCGCTACGTGGTCGGCGCGAACGGCAGCCTCGACGCGTTCGGCAAGACCTGGTCGTGGGATACCTATTACCAGAAGGGCATCACGAAGACCGACGAGCACGAGACGCCGACGTTCCACTTCGAGCGGCTGGCGCTCGCCACCGACGCCGTCTTCCATCCGGATACGGGCGAGATCGTCTGCCGCTCGACCTTGACGGACCCCGACAACGGCTGCGTGCCGCTCAACCGCTTCGGCGTGGGCGTGGCGAGCCAGGAGGCGCTCGATTACGTGCTGGGCCGGCCGCGGCGCGAGCAGCGCTTCCAGCAGGACGTCGTGGCCGTGAACTTCACGACGAACGACTTCCGCGGCTTGGCCGGCGACATCTCGTTCGCCATGGGCGCCGAGTGGCGCAAGGAGCAGATGACCGGCGAGGTCGACCCGATCTACCAGAACGGCTGGAAGTACGGCAACTACAAGGTGACGGAAGGCGAGTACGACGTCGCCGAGGTGTACGGAGAGACGGTGATTCCGCTGCTCGACCGCCTCGAGTTCAATGCCGCGGCCCGCTACACCGACTACAGCACGTCCGGTGGCGTGCGCACCTGGAAGGCCGGCATCGTGTACTCGCCCGTCGACGCGGTCACGTTGCGCATGACCAGGTCGCGCGACATCCGCTCGCCGAACCTGGCCGAGCTCTTCGAGACGGGCACGGCGCGCACCAACGCGGTGGCGATCAACGGCCAGTCCGTGCCCTTCGTGCAGAACCTCATGGGCAGCACGAAGGTGAAGCCGGAGGAGGCCGACTCGCTCGGTGTCGGCCTGGTGCTCAAGCCCGGCTTCGCGCCTCGCTTCGCGGCGTCCATCGACTACTACGACGTGGACATCTCGGGTGTGATCAGCTTCGTGAGCGCGCAGCAGACGGCGGACTTCTGCTTCGTGTTCGACGTGCAGCGCTACTGCGACAACATGAAGTACGTGGACGGCGTACTGAGCACGATCGATCTCTACTACGAGAACCTGAACCGCATGCAGGCCAAGGGCGTCGACTACGAAGCGAGCTGGTCCTACGACGTCGGCCCCGGCACGTTCAGCGTGCGCGCGCTCGCCACCAGCTACATCGACGACATCGTCGACGACGGCGTCACGGCCATCGACAACGCCGGCTCGAACGCGGGCAGCACGCCGGACTGGACCTATCGGATCGTGTTCGGCTACGGCATGGGCGATGCGTGGAGCTTCAACCTGATCGCGCGAGGCGTGAGCGACGGCGTGATCAGCAACGCATACATCGAATGCGTGACCGACTGCCCGGAGGTCGAGCCGCCGTACTACACCATCAACGACAACAGCGTGGAGGGCGAGGTGTACTTCGACGCGTACGCCTCGCGCACGTTCAACCTGCGCGGCCTCGACGCCGAGGTGTTCCTGAGCGTGAAGAACCTGTTCGACACGGATCCCGTCCTCGTGGACGACCCGGCCGGGCAGGGGGCGGAGAACGCGATCGGCTACCCCATCACGAACCGCGGCCTGTACGACACGCTCGGACGAAGCTTCCGGCTCGGGATGCGGCTCAACTTCTGAGGCCGCCGATCGAGCCGCCGCCAGGCAAACCCACGATGATCAGGAGAGCGATCGAGATGAATGGCATTCGACTGTCCGCTTCCGTCAGCGCCGCCGTCCTCGGGAGCATGGCCGCGACCGCGCTCGCCTCGGACGAGATGCTCGACCCGGCGCGCGAGGAGATCAGGCGCCGCCTCGTCGCCGAGGTCGAGGAGCGCGCCAAGCTGGCTCAGGTGATGAACGACATGATCTTCAGCTTCGGCGAGCTCGGCTTCCAGGAGTTCGAGACGTCCGCGTACCTCACGCGACTGCTCGAGGAGAACGGGTTCGAGGTGATGCGCGGCATCTCCGGCATACCGACGGCGTGGATGGCCACGTGGGGCTCGGGCGAGCCGGTCATCGCCCTCGGCTCCGACATCGACGGCATCCCCAAGGCTTCGCAGAAGCCCGGCGTGGCCTATCACGACCCGATCGTCCCCGGCGCTCCGGGCCACGGCGAAGGGCACAACTCGGGCCAGGTGGTGAACATCGTCGCCGCGCTCGCGGTGAAGGAGGTCATGGAGGAGCGCGGCATCGAAGGCACCATCAAGATCTGGCCAGGCGTCGCCGAGGAGCAGCTCGCGACCAAGGCGTTCTACGTGCGCGACGGCTACTTCGAGAACGTGGACGCGGTGCTCTTCTCGCACGTCGGGAACGCGTTCGGCGTGTCGTGGGGGCCGGGCGGCGGCAACGGCCTCGTGTCGGTGCGCTACGACTTCCACGGCGAGAGCGCGCACAGCGCGGGCGCGCCGTGGCGGGGCAGGAGCGCCCTGGACGCGGTGGAGCTCATGAACATCGGCATGAACTACCGCCGCGAGCACCTGCGCCTGTCGCAGCGCATCCATTCGGTGATCGTCGACGGCGGCGATCAGCCCAACGTCGTCCCGCCGGAGGCGAGCATCTGGTTCTTCCTGCGCGAGAGCGACTACGACCACATCAAGGGGCTCTGGGAGATCGCGGACCGGATGGCGCAGGGTGCCGCGCTCATGACGAACACGACGTGGGACTCCACGGTGCTCGGCAGCGCGTGGCCGCAGCACATGAACAAGGCGATGGCCGAGCGCGCGTTCGAGAACATCCGCTACGTCGGCATGCCGGAATGGTCCGAGGCCGACGTCACGCTCGCGAAGGCCCTGCAGGCGGAGATCGGCGTGCCCGAGAAGGGGCTCGAGACCGAGGTGCCGCAGGAGCTCAGGCCGCCGCGGCCGCCCGAGGAGAACACGGGCGGCGGCTCCGACGACATCGGCGACGTGTCGTGGCAGGTGCCCACGATCACCCTGCGCTATCCCGCGAACATTCCGAACCTGCCGGGCCACAACTGGGCGAACGCCGTGGCGATGGCCACGCCGATCGCGCACAAGGGCATCGTCGCGGGCGCCAAGGCGCAGGCGCTCAATCTCTACGATCTCTTGACGGACGAGGCGTTGCTCGAGGCCGCCTGGGACTACTTCGAACACGTGCAGACGAAGGAAACGCAGTACCAGCCGCTGCTGCGGCCGGAGGACCGCCCGGCCATCCATCTGAACGCCGACATCATGGCGCGGTGGCGCCCGGAGATGCGCCCCTACTACTACGACCCCGAGAAGTACGACACCTACCTCGAGCAGCTCGGCATCGAGTATCCGACCGTGCGCGCCTCGAGCGCGAAGTGACGGAGGCGTGAGCGTGATGTCGGCGTGCCTGCGTGCTCGCATCGTCATCGTCGCCGCTCTCGTCGGCTCCCCGGCCGTCGCGCCCGCGCAGCCCGAGCGGGCGCCGGGCATCGCCGAGCGGACGGCCGGCCTCGAGCGCGAGGAAGGGTTCCTCCCGTTCTACTGGGACGAGGCGCGCGGACGCGTGCTGCTCGAGATCCCGGCGCTCGACGAGGACGTGCTCTACTACGTCTCGGCCGCCACCGGCGGCGGCTCCGTGGAGCTGCCGCTCGACCGCGGCATCCTGAAGAGCAGCGTGATCCGCTTCCGGCGGGCCGGGCCGCGCGTGCTCGTGGAAGAGCAGAACTTGCGCTATCGCGCGCTCGGTGACGAGGCGCGCGCGCAAAACGTGCGCGACTCGTTCGCTTCCTCGGTGATCGCGGCGCTGCCCGTGGAGGCCGCGATCGGCGAGCGCCTCCTCGTGGACGGAACGGCCCTCTTCCTGCGCGACGCCGCGGGCCTCGAGGCGCGGCTGTCCGAGCGCGGGCAGGGCGAGTTCCGCTTCGACGAGGAGCGCAGCGGTTTCTACCCGCCGCGCATGAAGGCCTTTCCCGACAACACCGAGATCGAGACGCTGGTCACGTTCGCCGTGCGCGACCCGGGGCCGGTCGTGGCCAACGTCGCGCCCGACGCGACGGCGCTGTCGCTGCGCATCCATCACTCGTTCCTCCGGGCGCCCACGGGCTACCGGCCGCGCCGCGCCGACCCCCGCATCGGCGTGAGCAGCGTGGGCTTTCGCGACTACGCGAGCCCCTTCGACGACGGCACGGAGACCGAATGGGTGACGCGCTGGCGGCTCGAGAAGCGGGATCCCGAAGCGGAGCTGAGCGAGCCCGTGCGGCCGATCGTGTTCTACCTCGACCCGGCGATCCCCGAGCCGATCCGCACCGCCATGCGCGAAGGGGCGCTCTGGTGGAACGAGGCGTTCGAGGCGGCCGGGTTCAAGGACGCGGTTCAGGTGCGCGATCCGACGCCCGACATGGACCCGATGGACATCCGCTACGCGTGGATCCTGTGGATCGAGCGCGACGAGCGCGGCTTCTCGAGCGGCGGCACCTACCGCGATCCGCGCACGGGCGAGATCCTGGGCTCGAAGACGCGCATGGATTCGCATCGCATCCGCACGATCGCCAACTATTGGGACAGCTACATGCCGGTGCGGCCGGAGGATGCGGCCGAGATGCCGGCCGCGCAGCGCGACATGGTGCTGCTGCGCCAGTCGCTCCTCACCGCGCACGAGCTGGGCCACGCCCTGGGCTTCGGCCACAACTGGGCGTCGAGCATCAACGAGCGGGCGTCCGTCATGGAGTATCCGACGCCCCGGCTCGCCGTGGTGAACGACAAGCTCGATCTTTCGGAGTCCTTCGCCCGCGGGATCGGCGAGTACGACAAGCTCATGGCGCGCTACGCCTACACCGAGGCCGCGCCGGAGGAAGAGGAGGCCGTGCTCGAAGGCATCATCGCCGAGATGCGGAAGCGGGAGATCCTGTACGTGCCGAGCACCGATCCGCGCTGGGCGTGGTACGACGACCGCGCCTCGCCGGCCGAGTATCTGCGCGAGACGATGGCCGCCCGCGAGCTGCTGCTCGAGCGCTTCGGCACCGGCATGCTGAAGCCGGGCGAGCCGATCGGCGCGCTGCGCGACATGCGCTTCTGGATGACGTATCTGCATCACCGCTGGGCCATCGAGGCGGGCCTGCGCTACGTCGGCGGGATGTATCACAACCTGGTCGTGAAGGGCGAAACGCTCCCGCCCACGGAGATCGTGCCCGCGCCGCTGCAGCGCGAGGTGCTCGGCCTGCTCATGGAAGCCATCGAGCCCGAGCGTCTGGTGCTGCCCGAGCGCGTGCTCGTGCTGCTCACGACGCATCCCGGCAGCAATCTCGAGGACCTGTCCGACGACTACGCGTTCGATCACCTGCGGGCGGCCCGCGTGCTCGCGTCCATGGTGATCGACCCGCTGCTCGAGCCCGCGCGCGCCGCGCGGCTCGTGGCATTCGGCGACCGCGATCCCGCCACGGTCACGCTGCCCGAGGTGGTCGAGACGCTGCTCGCGCGAACGTGGCACGCGCCGCCCGATCGGAACCCGCGCCATGCGGCGCTGCGGCGCGTGACGCAAGGCGTGATGCTGGATGCGATGATGAGGCTCGGCGGCGATCCGCAGGCCGCGCCCGAGGTCCGCGCCTACGTGCTGGATCGGCTCGCCGCGCTAGGCGAGGAGCTGACCGGCAAACGGAGCGCCGATCCGCTCACCCAGGCGCACCTGCGGCAATCTGCGCGCGATATCGCGCGCTTTCTCGACGACCCGGTGGGGGAGGCCGCGAAGCGGCCGCGGTTGTCGTGGGGCGAGCGGCCGCGCTCCCGCTATCCATTGCCGCCCGGGCCGCCGCTCTAGCGCGAACCAGACGCCGGCAGCTCGAGAGCTTTCGGCTCCGAGGCCGGGCCGCATCGCAACGGCGTGTCCATCAGTACGAGCAGCGGCACGTGAACATGATGGCGCCCGCGTTCTCGCAGAGCAGCGGCCCCTCCACGCACGCATAGCGCTCGAGCTCCCAGCGCGGCACGTCGATGATGCTCGTGCCGAGGTACACCTTGCTGGGGTCGAGCCGCGGCGGGCTCAGGAACGTCAGCTCGTCGAGCACGCCGCAGCCCGCGAGGAGCGGCGCTGCCGCCGCCGCTATGGTGAAGTTACGAAGCCGCATGAGAAAGACGCCTCCTTGTGTCGAACGGTTGTCATCGAGGGAATGGCTCACGTGTGCAACCACGCGCGCATTCCATTGCACCGCGCGTGCCAAGCGGCCATGCGAGCGCGCACAACGACTTACGTCACCCAGGGCGGCGGCCGCGCACCGCGGCGGGGCGGCGAAGGCTCGGCGCTGGTACGCGGCGGGGCGCGATGAGATAACACCACCGCGTGCGGCAAGGCGTTGCCGGCGGCGTTGGCGGCGAGACGCCGGCCGATGCTGGTAGACTGCGGCCGCTTGCGGGATTCGTCAGGGGGAAGACCCATGCGGCGATCGGTTTCGTGTCTGGTGCTCGGCCTGCTCGCGCTCGGGGCGGGCCCCACGGCACGCCCGCGCCGGCGGGCCGGTTCCTGCCGCCGGTGCGGCCGGCCGCCGCGTCCGGCGGACCGAATCAAGCGGGGCAGGGCGAGCGCGACTGCGTGAGCGGCCTCGAGAACTTCAACCTGCAGATGGTCGTGGCCCGGAGGATTCCGCTGATCGACGTGGAGGCGCAGGCGGTGCTGGCCTACGGCGTCTTCATTCGTCGTCCGGGCTCGCCGACGCCGCGCAACGCGTTCAGCGAATGGTTCTTCATCGACGGCAACCGCATCCGCACGATCTACACGGCCATGTTCTATCCGCCGCCGGAGCTCGCCGTTCCGAACTGGCCGCCGTATCACGGCAACTGGCCGTTGCCGGCGACGATCGATCCGTCCGTGCAATGAGGAGTCGCCGCACGTGCACGATGTCCGAGCGTGGGCGCCGTGGCGATGCCCTGCGCAGGTGCAGTCGATCGCCCCGCTACGCGCGCGACGACGCGTTGAAAAGAATTCATCGATGCGGCGATTGCGTGTTACGGCGCATCCTGCGACGCCGGATCGGGCCGCTGCCGCTCGGCGGCCGGCAGTCGTCGGGTCGCTGGCACACCTCGTGCAACTTCCAGCGCGCTAGTCGACGCGAGGAGCGTTGCCGCAACCGTTGTCGCCGTTCGCCGCCGTGCGCTTGAGCTCGCTCAGAAGCCTGAAGACGTTCTGCATCGCCGCTCGCCGCCGCAGCTTCAAGGCCGCGGCCGACGAGCTGTGTCTCACGCCGTCCGCGGTGAGCCACCAGATCAGGGCCCTCGAGCAACGGCTCCAGGTGAAGCTGTTCGAACGCCGCGCCGGCGAAATGGTCGTGACCGACCTCGGCGCCTCGTTGCTGGCCGACGTCGATCCGTTGATCGCGGAGCTCGATCACGTCGTCGCCCGCTTCGCGCGGGACGTGCGCTCCGCGGGCTCCCGAACGGCACCGACGATGAAGTGACGCCGCGGCCTCCGGCCCTTGCACGACGTCGGTCGGCGCGCAACCCTATAATGCGACCGAGCCAGCCGTGCAGAGGGGGAACGCGTGAGACAGGAAGCTCGAGGACGCGGCGCGCTGCGGGCGATGCTCGCATGGGTGCTGGCCGCGGTCGTGCTCGGCGGCGCCGGGGCGGCCGGGGCCGAGAGCCCCATCGCCGACGCCGCGATGCGGGGGGACGCCGCCGCGGTGCGGCAACTGATTGCCGAGGGCGGGGACGTGAACGCCGCCCAGGCCGACGGGGCCACCGCGCTCCATTGGGCCGCGTACCGCGGCGACGTGGCGCTGGCCAGGGCGCTCGTCCAGGCGGGCGCCGACGTTCGCCGGCCGAATCGCAACGGCGTGACGCCGCTGCTGCTCGCGTGCGAGACGGGCGACGTCGAGCTGGTTCGCCTGTTGCTCGACGCCGGTGCCGACCCGAACGACAAGCTGCCGCACGGCGAGACGGCCCTCATGATGGCCGCGCGCACCGGCAACCCCGAGCCGATACGGCTCCTGATCGAGCGCGGCGCGGACGTGAACGCGGCGGAGGATCTGCGCGGCACCACCGCGCTGATGTGGGCGGCCGCCTACGAGCGCCCCGCGGCCGTGGCGGTGCTGCTCCAGCACGGCGCGGACGTCGCGGCCCGCTCCAAGCCGGTCCCGCGGGGGCGGCGGCCCTATCTCGCGCCCACGGTGCAGAGCCGCCTCAACGATTTCATCCTCGAGATCGGCCAGGCCGGCCGGCGGGTGACGACGAGCTCGCGGCTCGGGGCCGTGCCGCCCGACGATCCCGCCGAGGCCGCCCGCCTCGCCGCGCAGCGCGAGCGCGCGCTCGCGGCGCTCAGGGCGAGCCCCGCTCCCGCGCCGGTCGGCGGCTCCGACGACGTGGACGGGCCTGCGCCCGCGGGCCGGGAGCAGGAGATGTGGGGCGGGCTCACGCCGCTCGTGTTCGCGGCCCGCGAGGGCGACATCGAGTCCGCGCGGCTGCTGCTCGATGCCGGCGCCGACGTGAACCAGCAGACGACGGGCGGCTGGACCCCGCTGCTCGCCGCCGTGCAGAACCGCTACTACCGTCTGGCCGCTTTCCTGCTCGAGCGAGGGGCGGACCCGAACATCCAGAACCAGGGCGGGTGGAGCCCGCTGTATCTCGCCACGGACAACCGCAACATCGAGGCGGGCGACTATCCCACGCGCAAGCCGGACATGGATCACTTCGAGATGATCCGGCTGCTGGTGGAGCACGGCGCGGACGTGAACATCCGCATGCGCTCGAGCACCGAGACGCGCACGGTGTTCACCCATCAATGGCTGTACGAGGAGGGCGCCACGCCGTTCCTGCGCGCCGCGCAATCGAGCGACCTCGAGCTCATGCGCTACCTGCTGGAGCACGGCGCCGATCCGCTCATACCGACTTTCGACGGCACCACGGCGCTCATGGTCGCGTCGGGCATCGGCTGGGTGGAAGGCGTCACCTACGAGTGGTCGCGCGAGGCGAATCTCGAGGCCGTGAAGATGCTGCTCGACCTCGGGATCGACGTGAACGCGCAAAACTCCGAGGGCCGCACGGCGCTCATGGGCGCCGCGCACAAGGGGCGCAACGAGATCGTGCAGCTCCTCGTCGATCACGGCGCCGACCTCGACGCGCGCGACATCGGCAGCCGCGACACCATCCACAAGCTCGCGGGCGTCAGGTGGCGCGCCATCGACTACGCCGACGGGCTCGTGCGCGTGGGCGTGCAGTCCGCCATCCCGCACCCGGAGACCGCCGCGCTGCTGCGCAGGCTCATGCTGGAACGGGGCCTCGACGTGCCGCCCGAGGGGCGCACGCTCGACTCGATCTGCATCACGGACGTCTGTCAGCCCGACTACACGCCGTAGAGCGGGCGCGCTCAGAGGGAGCGCGCGAGATGCTCGACGATGTCTCGCGCGTCGTCCTCCGCCCCGTGGATGAACGTCGACTTGCGCCGGCGCAGCACGGGCAGGCCGATCGCGTACATGCGCGGGGCCGGCACCACGCCGCCGTCGTGGACGAGCCGCCCCTTGTGATCCAGCACGGGCACCTGGAGCCACCGGTAGTCGGGCCGGAAGCCCGTCGCCCACACGATGGAGCGGATCTCGCCGCTCCTGAGATCCAGGCTCAAGCGCGGCGACGCGGGCGCGCGCGTGGGCTCGAAGCGCTCGGGCGGGCCCACCTCGAGGTCGGGCTGGGTGCGCGCCCACTCGTCGAACGTGTCGAGCAGCCGGTTCATCTTGAGGTCGGCGAGCGCGAACAGATTGCGCAAGCCGCCCGAGAAGAGCGCGCGCCCGTCGCGCACGGCCGCGAGCCGACCCACGAGCTCGACGCCCGCCGCGCTCAGGGCGTTCAGGTCGAGCGTGGCCCGGTCGGGCGTGCCCACGAGCTGCGGCGACGGCAGCCGCCGGGCGCGCTCGAGATCCTCGATCTCGTCGTAGCGCTGGTCCCAGATGCCGCACGCTTCCATCCACCAGAGCACGTCGCGGCCGCGATAGGTGCGCGGCAGCCGCACGTGCTCGCCCACGGCCAGGATCACGCGCCGCCCGGAACGGCGGATCTCGTCCGCGAGCTGCACGCCGGTGGCGGACGCGCCGACGACGAGCACGCCGCCCTCCGGCAGCCGGTCGGGATTGCGGTAGTCGAACGGCGTCACGCACTCGATGGAGGGCGGGATGGCGTCGCGGAACGGCGGCACCACGGGCAGGTTGCAGGCGCCGCTCGCGATCACGAGGGCGCGGCAGCGCAGCTCGCCGTCCGGCGTGAGCACCCGGTAGCCGTCGTCGAGCGGCGTGACCGACTGCACCTCCGTGTGCGTGCGCACCGGCGCCGCGGCGGCCGCGGCGTAACGTTCGATGAACGAGACGACCTCGGAGGTAGTCATGAAGCCGTCGGGCTCCGCGCCGTCGTAGCGCAGGCCCGGCAGCCGGCACAGCCAGTTGGGGGTGAGCAGGCGCAACGAGTCCCAGCGCTCGCGGCGCCAGGAGTTCGCGACCTCGCCGCGCTCGAGCACGACGTGGTCGATGGCTCGCTCCGTGAGGAGCCGGCTCGCGGCGAGGCCCGCGTGGCCTGCCCCGATGACGACAGTGGTAACGCGTTCGATGGCCGGAAACCGCTCCGTGCGGTCGATCAGCGCTTACGGACCTCGACGGTGACGTTGGTCGGGTTCGTGACGATGTCGAACACGGCCGAGCGCTTCTGCGACTGCGCGACCAGCGCCTCGATGTCCTTCTGCGACGCGTCCGCGTCGATGTCGAAGGTGACCTTGATGTCCTCGTAGCCGTTGCGCACGTCGCTGTCGACGCCGAGGATGCCGCGAATGTCCATGTTGCCCTCGAGCCTCGCCTCGACGGACCGGAGCTGGATGCCCCGGTTCTGCGCCACGGCGGCTACGCCTGCCGTTAGACAGCTCGCGAGGCCCGCTAGCACCAGCTCGACCGGCGTCGCGCCCAGGTCTTCCGACGCGAAGACCTCCGGATGGTCGGCGTCGAACGTGAACTCGGTCCTGTGCTTCTGCTCCTGGCCGAGGCCATGGAAGCCGCTGATGCTCGTGCGGCTGTGGGTGCCGTTGATCCACTTGCAGGTGGCGCGCCAGGTGAACTTGGCCGCCTCGGGCGCCTTCTTGAGCGCTTCCCGGGCCTCGAGCAGCGCTTGGACGTTGACGCCGTTGTCGACGGGGATGCTCGTCGCTGCCATGGTGTTGCCTCCGCGGTGAAGGTCGGTTTGGATGCGCTTCCGTGCGGGGGTCGGATGATACCCCCCGCCACCGCCCGTGTCTAAAAGGCCGCGGACGGCGGACGTATATAATGCCGCCCATGGCCACGCGAGCCACGCACAGTGCACTGGCCGACGTTGGCTCCGTGGGCGTGGTCGACACGCAGTTCCTCGACCTGCCGAAGCCCCTCGCGCTCGACTGCGGCCGGGAGCTGTATCCGGTGCGCATCGCCTACGAGACGTATGGGGAGCTCTCGCCCGCCCGCGACAACGTCGTGCTCGTCTGCCATGCCCTGTCCGGGGACGCCCATGCCGCGGGCATCTCCCGCGCGCCCGCGGCGAGCGGCACCCGCGACGGCTTCGGCGCCGAGGAGCGCGACGGCGCCGCGGGCCCGGCGCTCGGCTGGTGGGACGGCATGATCGGCCCCGGCAAGGCGTTCGATACCGAGCGTTACTTCGTCGTCAGCACGAACCTGCTGGGCGGCTGCCGCGGCACCACGGGACCGTCGTCCATCAATCCCGCGACCGGCCGGCCGTACGGCTCCGACTTCCCGGTCATCACCGTGGCGGACATGGTGCGCGCGCAGCGGGCGTTCCTCGCGGAGCTCGGCATCGAGCGGCTGGCGGCGGTCGCGGGCGGCTCGCTCGGCGGCATGCAGGCGCTCGAGTGGGCGGTGCTGTACCCCGACGCCGTGGACGCCATCATCCCGATCGCGAGCACGCACGCGCTGCGCCCGCAGGGCGTCGCCTGGAACGCCATCGCCCGCAACGCCATCACCTCCGATCCGGACTGGCAGGGCGGCCACTACTACGGCACGGGCCGGGCGCCCACGCGCGGCATGGGCGTGGCGCGCATGATCGGGCACATCACGTATCTGTCGGCCGAGGCGCTCGAGCGCAAGTTCGCCAGGCGGCTGCAGGTCGGCGACGACATCCGCTACGTGCTCGCGGAACCGGAGTTCCAGGTGGAGAGCTACTTGCGTCACCAGGCGGCGAAGTTCGTGCAGCGCTTCGACGCCAACACCTATTTGTACATGTCGCGCGCGCTGACGTACTTCGATCTCGCGCGCGAGCACGGCGGCGGAAGCCTCGTGGAGGCGGTGCGCAACGTGCGCGCTCGCACGCTCTTGATCGCATTCAGCTCGGACTGGCTGTACCCGCCGTCGGACTCCGAGGCGCTCGCGGCCGCGTTGCGCGCCGCCGGCAAGGAAGTGGAGCTCCACGTGATCGACGCGCCGTACGGGCACGACTGCTTCCTGCTGGAGGAGGCCCTCCAAACTCCCATCATTCGACGCTTCCTCGCGCGCTGAGGAAAGGACTTCCCATGGAAGAGCCACGCCGCTTCGGCTTCGACACGCGCCAGGTGCACGCCGGCCAGCGGCCGGACCCGAACACCGGGGCGCGCGCCGTGCCGATCTACCAGACGACGAGCTACGTGTTCGAGGACCCGGAGTCGGCCGCCGCCTACTTCAATCTCCAGGAGTACGGCAACACCTACACGCGCATCATGAACCCGACCGTGGCCGCGTTCGAGGAGCGCATGGCGAGCCTCGAGGGCGGCTGCGGAGCCGTGGCGTTCGCGAGCGGGCTCGCGGCCCAGGCCGCCGCGCTGTTCACGATGCTCACGCCCGGCGACCACGTGGTGTCGTCCGCCGCGCTCTACGGCGGCACCGTGAACCAGCTCAAGCACCTGCTGCGCAAGATGTGCGTGGAGCTCACCTGGGTGAACCCGGACGACCTCGACGCGTGGCGCTCGGCCGTGCGCGACAACACCAAGGCGTTCTTCGCCGAGACGATCGGTAACCCGGGCGGCAACGTGCTCGACATCGAGGCGGTCGCACGGATAGCGCACGAGCACGGCGTGCCGCTCCTGGTCGACAACACCTTCGCGACGCCGTATCTCTGCCGGCCCATCGAGTGGGGCGCCGACATCGTGCTGCACTCCGCCACGAAGTTCATCGGCGGCCACGGCACGAGCATCGGCGGCGTGGTGATCGACTCCGGCACGTTCAACTGGTCGAACGGACGCTTCCCGGTGGTGGCGGATCCGTCGCCGGCGTATCACGGCCTCAAGTTCCACGAGACGTTCGGCGTCTACGGGTACCTCATGAAGCTGCGCGCGGAGTCGCTGCGCGATCTGGGCAGCTGCCTGAGCCCGTTCAACGCGTTCCTGTTCCTGCAGGGCCTCGAGACGCTGTCGCTGCGCATGCAGCGGCACGTGGAGAACGCGCTCGCCATCGCCGAGTACCTGGAGCGTCACGAGCTCGTGTCGAACGTGACCTACTCGGGGCTGCCCGGCAGCCGCTACCGGCCGCTCGTGGAGAAGTACCTGCCGCGCGGGACCGGCGCGGTGTTCTCGTTCGACATCGAGGGCGGGCGCCGCGGCGGGGAGGAGTTCATCCGCGGGCTCACGTTGTGGTCGCACCTCGCCAACGTGGGCGACGCGAAGAGCCTGGTGATCCATCCGGCGAGCACCACCCACCGGCAGCTCGAGGAGGCGGAGCTCGAGGCGGCCGGGGTGCGCCCCGGCACGATCCGGCTCTCGGTCGGCATCGAGGACGTCGACGATCTGATCTGGGACCTCGAGCAGGGCTTCGCCCGCGTCCGCGCCGTGCTGTCGGGCGGGGAGGCGTCGTCATGAGCGCGTCGTTCGATCTCGCTCGCTATCAGGATCCGCTGACGATCCAGCGGTTGCTGCTGAACGCCAAGACCATCGCCATCGTGGGCCTGTCCGGCAATCCGCTGCGGGCGAGCTATTTCGTCGGCTTCTACTTGCAGCGGCACGGCTATCGGGTGATCCCCGTGAACCCGCGCGAGCAGGAAGTCCTGGGCGAGAAGAGCCATCCGAGCCTGCTCGAGGTGCCGGTGCCGGTCGACATCGTGAACGTGTTCCGCGCCCCCGCCGCGCTGCCGGGCATCGCCAGGGAGGCGGTGCAGATCGGGGCCAAGGCGCTCTGGTGCCAGTTCGGCGTCATCAACGAGCAAGGCGCGCGCATCGCCGAGGAGGGCGGCCTCGCGGTCGTGATGGACCGGTGCATCAAGGTCGAGCACGCCCGCTACGTGGGACGCATGCACTGGCTCGGGTTCAACACGGAGCGCATCACCTCGGTGCGGGGCGGGCTCCAGTAGGGATCGTTGCGTTACAATCGGTGCGAAGCGGGTCTCGGCGGCGTGGCCTCGAGCCGCGGCCGCAGACTCGCCCGAGCGACCGGCCGGCTCACCGGCCAAGGAGTTGCCCGATGACTCGACTCCTCAGTGGACTGCTCGCGTTCCTCGTGCTCGCCGCGCCGCTCGCGGCGCAACAGGCGGGTCAGGGCTCGCGCACGACGGCCGTCGCCACCTTCGCCGGCGGCTGCTTCTGGTGCGTGGAGGAAGCCTTCGACAAGGTCGAGGGCGTGATCTCCACCACGTCGGGCTACACCGGCGGCCACGTGGCCAATCCGAGCTACGAGCAGGTGTCGCGGGGCAAGACGGGGCACGCCGAGGCGGTGCGCGTGGAGTACGACCCGAGCGTCGTGAGCTACGAGCAGCTGCTCGACGCCTTCTGGCACAACGTCGACCCGCTGGACGCCGGCGGCCAGTTCTGCGATCGCGGCGATCAGTATCGCACCGCGATCTTCTACCACGACGACGAGCAGCGCGAGCTCGCCGAGCGCTCCAAGCGCAAGCTGGAAGAGAGCGGCGTGCTGCCCGGCAAGATCGTCACGGAGATCGTCCCGGCGGGCGAGTTCTACCCGGCCGAGGACTATCACCAGGACTACTACAAGCGCAACGCCGCGCGCTACAACTTCTACAAGTTCACATGCGGCCGGCCGGCACGGCTCGAAGAGCTCTGGGGCAAGAAGTAGCACGAGAGCCGCGGCCATCGGCCTCGTCGGCGACGGCGTGGCTCAAGGCCATCCAGCTCGCCGTGGCCGTCGGCGTGCTGGTGCTCTTCTGGCTCATCTACCCCGGCTCGCTGCTGCTGTTCGCGGGCCTCGTGGGGCTCTGTTACCTCGCGGCCGCCGTGGCGGCCGCGCTCGACTGGCGTCCGGGCGTGTGGCTCGCGCTCGCGTTCACGCTGCTCGCCTTCGCGTTCTCGGCCTACGGGGTCTACCGCTACGTGGTCAACGGCTTCGATTTCCTGGCCGGGAATTTCCCGGGCAGGACGGGCTGGTATTCGCCTCCCTATCTCTTCGTGCTGGTAGCGCTCGGCGCCCTGGCCGCGATCGTGCTGCATGCCGTGACGTGGCCGTGGATGCTGCGGCCGCGCGGCGAACGCTGACGGCTTCGGCGATTGCGGGCTCGCTCGGTAAACCGCGATTGTCAGCGGATGCCGGGCGTTGTATGAAGGCGTAACGCCACGCAGTGGGGGGATGCCGATGGCGGCAAGAACCATCAGCGGTTGCTGGCCAACGGCGTTCGCGTTGGCGGCCCTCGTCGCGTCGCAGGCCGCCATCGCCGAGGTGCTCGAGCAGGTCATGCGGGTGGCCGGCGCCACGGTTCACTACAAGGTCGTCCTGCCCGCCGATTACGACCCCGAGAAGGAATACCCGGCCGTGCTCGTGTTCGGCGGCGGCCCGCAGACCATGGACACGGTGGACCGCACGCTCGAGCGCAACTTCCGCGCGGAAGCGGAGCGGCGCGGCTACATCGTGGTGGCGCCCGCGGCGCCGGACGGCGAGCAGTTCTTCCGCGAAGGCGACCGCATCTTCCCCGAGTTCCTCGAGATGATCCTCGGCGAGTACCGCATCGAGGAGCGCAAGTTCCACGTCGCCGGGCCGTCGAACGGCGGCATCTCGGCGCTGCACGTGGCGGCGAAGCACCCGCAGTATTTCCGCTCCGTCACGGCGTTCCCGGGCTACCTCTGGCAGCCCACCGACGCGAAGCTGATCGCGCTGTCGAGCCTCTGCGTGTTCCTCTACATCGGGGAACGCGACGAGTTCCCCTGGCACAGCGAGATGCAGCGCGAGGCCGAGTTCCTGCGTGCCCGCGGCGCGCTCGCGCGTTACACGGTGGAGAAGGGGCAGCCGCATCGCATCGAGACGCTCGCCGGGGCCGGCGCGGCGCGCTTGTTCGAGGGCTTCGAGGAGGCCGAGCGGGGCTGCACGGTGGAGCCGGAGGGAAGAGCGGCGCCTGCCCGCGTGGAAGCTGGTACATTGGCCGGAGCGACGCCGGAGCCGAGAGATGGAGGTGTGCCATGGGGCGGAAGCACGGGCTCGATCGGAGACGCGGATTCACGGAGCGGCTTACGGATGGCGCGGGCTGGGGGCGCCGCGCGTTCCTGAAGGCCGGGGCCGCCACGGCGCTGGCCGCGGCGCTGCCGCCGGCCGCGCTCGCGCAGGCCGTGCGAGCGGCGGGCGACCGCCCCATGAGGTTCCAGCGGATCCCCACGCAGTTCATCGCCGCGCTCGGCGAACCCGATGCCACGTCCGGGGACAACGCCCACCTCTGGGGGTTGTGGCGGCTGGATCCCGGCCCGCGCGGCGTGAGCCTCGAGCACTACGATCGGCTGCGCGCCACTGGCGTCGCCCCGGCGCGCTGGAAGTTCGACGCGGACGACTGGTGGCTCGAGGAGCACGGCCTGATCATGGAGGCGCCGGAGTTCCCGTTGCCTCCCGGTCATTACATGGTCACCGGCAACCGCGACGCGAAGAGCGTGCTGACCGTTGACGCTCCGGACGCGGACGGCAGGCAGCGCTGGGCGCTCGCGGACGGCGCCACGATCTACGACGTGACTCATCTGCGCTGCCGCTCCGCGCGCTACCGGCCCGCGGCAGCACACGGCTCGTGCTCGCCGGCGAAGGCCCCGTCGTCCGCGTTCCCCGTGGCGCCGGGGGCGCCGATGCCGCCGGTGGAGGGCTGCGACAAGCAGGACTACGCCGTGCTCATCGTGATCGGCATCGCCGCGGACGCCGTCTGACCGCCGGCGCGGCCGGGAGGGGCGGGCGCTAGTCGAGCCCCTTGGCCCGCGTCTCCCAGTTCTCGTTCGTGCAGAGGCTGCAGTCGTCGCCGACGAACATCGCGCCGGCCGCCGCGTCGCCCTTCAGCGTGAAGCGCAGCCAGCTCGCGGCGACGTTCGCGTACTCGCCGCCGCCCGGGTGGAACACCGTCGCAGTGTGGCCCGCGTTGTGGCGGGCGCCGTAGAAGACGGGCACGTGGTCGATGACCTCGAAGTTGTGCGCCGACGCCTCCATCATGAAATCCCGCTCGTGGCCGTTGATCAGCAGCACGGGCCCGTGGACTTTCGCCAGGGCGTCGGTCGTGGGGAAGCGCGGGTCGGCGTCGGGCCGCGGGGGCCGCACGCCGGAGTTGAAGACCCCGATCGTGTCGACCCGCGGGTCCGAGCCCAGCGTGATCGATAGCACGCCCCCGCAGGACTGTCCCATCACCGCCATGCGGTCGGTGGCGATCTTGCCGCGCAGCGGCGAGCCGGCGCGCGCGTTCTCCGCTTCGGCCCAGTCGAGCGCCGCGCGCAGGTCGTCGGCCGTGGCTTGCCGGCGGGGCTCGCCCTCCACGGCGGCCGTCGCGAGCACGAGGAAGCCGTGCGACGCGATGGTCGAGAGGAATCCGCTGTAGCGCGTGCTGTCGATGGCGCAGCCGCCGTTCCCCCACGCCATCACCGGCAAGGTGTCCTGGGCGGGGAAGGCGCCGAGATCCGCCGGGCGGAAGACCACGTGGCCGGGCGAGCCGAATGCCGGCTCGGACGTGACTTCGTAGGGTCCGGGCTCGGCGAGCGGCGCGCCTTCGAGCGGCAGCGCCGTGGCGATCATCTCGGGCGTGATGCCGGGCGGCGGCTGAGCGGACGCGAGGCCCGCGAAGGCGAGCGCTGCGATCCCGAGCGCCGGCGAAATTGTTCTTGTGGTCATCGCTCGAGCTCCCCCTGATGCGCGGCGGCCATCGTCCCGCAGTGCAGCGGCCGCCGCAAGCAGCCGGCGTGGTCGTGCGGCGCTGCGCGGCCGCGCCGCGCAGCGCCGGTGCGGATCGGCTAGTTCCCCTGCGGCGGCGCGATGGTCGCCGGGTCCCAGTGCTCGTCGGCCTTGCCGTCGACGAAGCGCCAGGCGTCGAACCACGTGGTGGAGTACTTCTGCCCCGGCCGGCGGGGATCGTCGTACTCGCGTGCGATCATCACGACGACGATGTCGTCCTCGGCGACCACCTTCGTCACGGGCGTGGTGAGCTTGCCGCAGTTCTCGGTGCGCGGCTGCCTCAGCACCTCGGTGAAGAAGCGCACCACCGCCTCGCGGCCGTCCGCGGCATTGGGGTTGTGCTGGATGTAGCGGTCGGTGAGCCACTCGCCGGAGCGCTCCCACTGCCCGCATTGCAGCAGCTCGCGCATGATGTGCAGCGCCGCTTGCTTGTTGCGGTGAATCGTGGGGTCGTCGTCGACGAACAGCGACTCGGGGTCGTCGACGCCGCGGACCGGCGTTTGCGCGAACGCGGCGCCGCTGAGCGCGAGGGTGGCCAACATGCAGAAGGTTGTTCGTATTCTCATCGGTGCCCCCTGAGGCTGGTTATTTCTGATTCGATAATCAGCTTTGGACGATCCCGCGGTCAAGCCCCGGGATGCGCCCGCGGCCCTGACCCCAGGCCGCGGGCATTCGCCGTCCGGCGCTGCCTCAGCTCCCCGAGACGCGCTCGAACGTCACCGGCGCGCCGCCCTGGATGCTGAACACGACGGCCGAGATCTTGCCGTCCTGGGTGAGATTGCCGTCGATGTTCCACGGCTGAATGTTCGGCAGCTGGAAGCTGATGTGGCGGCCCTCGATCTTGAAGTCGCGCAGCGGCTTGTCGATCTTCCCGAGGTTGGTGCCGATCAGCTTGCCGTTGACGGTGCCGTCCGGGTTCTTCGTGAACTCGAGCTCGATGTCCACGTCGATGGTGACGATGCGCGGCCGGCCCACCCACCGTCCGGCGAGGGCGTCGGCCACCTCGGGCGACACCTGCACGGGCGGCTGCGGCGGCTCTGGCGTGGGGTTCGCGAGCTCGTAGCGGTTGGTGGTGACGTAGTTGCGGACGATGGTGTTGTCCTCGTGGCACGCGTACTCCGACCACCAGTAGTTGGGGTCGTGGCGCATCGGATAGCGCACGGTGAACGGCCGCGTGAGGATCACCGGATCCTCGGTGGTGATCTCGTAGAGCCACCACTCGTCGTTCAGGCGCACGATGCGCTCGGTGGTCTTCATCTGCTCGCTGATGGGGAACCGATTGCCCGGCGGCGAGCCGACCACGGCGAGGTTGATCATGGGCGGGCCCACCTTGTAGTTGGTGGTCTCGACCACGAGCGTGTTGCCCTCCCAGTGCCCGCGCGACTCGCCGAGCCACTGCTTGATCTGCGACGGCAGCGGCGGGCGGCCGTCCGTCGGAATGATCCGCGCCTCGTGGATCATCTCGATGTCGAAGATGACGTAGCCGGGCGCTTGCAGGATGCGGAACCCGCCGTTGTAGCGGTAAGGCATCATCATCGACGGCATGCCGCGCGTGATGCAGCGGTCCCAGCTGTCGAAGTCGTTCAGCGAGTCGAACACGATGTCCTCGCCCGGCAGCGCCCAGTCGCTGCCCATGAGGCGGGCGCGGCGCTTGCCTTCCTCGGTGAGCGGGGGCAGCAGGCCGTTCGGCGGATCGACGATGAGGTTCGTCTGCCGCTGCGGGATGGCGGGGTCCGTGACGGCCGCCTGGATGGCGGCGCCGAAATCGCCCTGCGAGATGGCCTGCTGGTAGCGATCGGGGCGCTCGAGCGCCGCCCAGCGCTCCTGGTACTCCTCCTCGGTGAGCCACACCTTGTTCATGTCGCAGGGAGGAGCGCCGGGGCGGTAGCTGTTTGCGCACCGCTCGAGCGGCACGCCGGCCGCCTGCATCATGTTCAGGTTGGCCCGGATGTCGGGCTCGCCCCACGGCGTCATGGGGTGCTTCCAGCCGCGCGGCGTCTCGATGAAGTGGTTGGCCTCGCTCGGGCGGCCGCGGATGGAGTCGTTGATCTGCGCGTGAGCCGCGGCCGCGAGAAGCGTGGCTGCGATGCCGCTCAGCAGCGCGGCGCGTGTGATCGGCGTAATTCCATGCATCGTCGCTCCCCTCCGGCGCCGGCGGAGACGTGGACGCCGGCCGCCAGCCATAAAGTACCTTGCCAAGCCCGCGATCGAAAGGGCGAGCCGAGCGACGATGGCCGGCGGCGGTCGTCGCCGCCGGCCGCGAGCGCCGAGGAACGCGCTATTTCGCGCGTCCCGTGTAGCCCTGGGCGATGGTGGGAATTGCGATCACCTGATTCCTGGCGCTCGGCGTGCCCCAGCCGCCATAGAAGACGATGCCGTACAAGGTCTTCTTGTCGCGTCCGCCGAACGCCACGCCGTGCAGTCCCCGGGGCCCCGGTATGCTGCCCAGGAACTCGCCCTGAGGCGTGAACACGTCCACGGAGGCGCCGGTGCTCACGTAGAGGCGCCCCTCCTGATCCACTGCCGAGCCGTCGCCCGACTGGCCGCCGCGCAGCCGGCCGAGCTCGCGCTGATTCGTGAGCGAGCCGTCGGGCCGCACGTCGAAGGCGAGCACGAGGGCGCCGTTCGTGACGTACAGCGTGCGCTCGTCCGGCGACAGGACGACGCCGTTGGCGGCGGCGATGCCTTCGCCGTGCTGCGACACGACCCCCTGAGGATCCGCATAGAACAGGCCCGTCCCGGTCACGGTGAAGTACACGCCGCCGCGGCTGTCCGCGGCGAGGTCGTTCAGCACGCCGCCCACGCACTCGAGCGGCTCGCCGCGGAACGTGCTCGCGTGCACCTTGCGCTCGGGCTCGAGCTGGATGATGGCGGAGTTGAGCCCGCGGGCCGCGAGGAACAGCGCACCGTTCTTGCTGCGCGAGAGGGCGCCGCCGGTGTTGGTGTTCTCGTGGATGACGGTGGCGAGGCCCGTGGCGGGGTCGAGGCGCATCACGTTGCTCGCGTCGTTGTTGGCGAAGAGCATCGTGCCGTCGTCGCCGGCGATGATGCCGTCCGCGTTGTTGCCTTCCCACGACCACACGACTTTCCACGTCTGCCCCGCGGCGATCACGCCGGGGATCTCGTGCGACGTCGGCAGCGCGGGTGGAGGAGGAGGCGACGCATCCGCCGCTCCACCGCCACCGCCGCCGCCGAGCCTGAAGGGCGCAGGCGGCGTCGCGCAGCGCTCGAGCACGGCGGGCAGCCCCGGGTCCTGCCAGGCCTGCAGGCTGTTGCCGCGATCGAAGGCGGAAGAGGGGCTCTGCGCGAGGGCGGCGGAGGCCGCGCAGCCCAAGAGCACGGCGAGGACGATGCGCGATTTCATGGGGTGATCCTTGTTGTTCTGCGAGTGAGCACGTGACCGCATTCTAGCGTAGGGGCGTATCGCTCGATCGCGGGCGCCGTCTGCGTCGCCGTTTCGCGGTAACATCGGCGTGGAGACCTGGGGCAGCCGATGGAACAAGCCATCCGGTTGCGTCGCGCCGTCGGCGACGATCTCACCTGCCAGAGCATCATCAAGACGATCCACGGCCACGGCTATCGCTTCGTGGCGCCGCTCCTCTAGCCGCATCGCCTCGGAAGGCGTTCCGGATCGTTCCGCGCGCGAGCCGGGATCAGCGCCGTCCGGCTGCTGCGGGCAGCGTCGCGTGGATCTCGAGCGGCCGCACCGGCGTGCCGTCGCTCCACCGGCCCATGTCGGCCAGCATGCGTTCGTTCTCGGCGGTGAACGGTTGCGCGCCGCCCGCCGCGGCGATGCCGATCAGTCCGTCGGCGAGCTTCCAGAACGCATACCAGTCGATTGCGCCGACGGCGCCGCGGTCGGTCGCCTCGAGCGCGTCGCAGTCTCCACCGCAGAGCCGCCGCTCCACGAGGCGTGACCCGCGGCCCGCGTTGCGCTCGGGTCGGTCGAGCAGGTCGAAGTCGTCGTCGCGCGCGGCCGGCGCGCGGTGGTCCGCGATGATCGGCGGCGAGCCGTGCTCGTCGGAGGGCACGACGACGTAGCGCTTGTGCGTGGGCGCGACGCCGGTCGCGCGGGCGAAGATCAGCCGCGCGGCGGTGTCGCCGACCAGGGTATCGCGGTCGCCTGCGACGGTCACGAGCACGACATCGCGCGGCAGGTTGCTTAGATCGTCGAGCGGCACGGCAGCGCGGCCGCCGGCCGAGCGCTTTCCCGGCGGCTGCATGCCGGGCTCGACCGCGAGCACCAGGGTGGGCGGAGGCAGGCCCACCGCGGCGGAGCGCGCCGCGAGATTCGCCGCGATCGTGCCGCCCAGCGAGTGACCGACCACGGCCCAGCGGGGCGGCTCGCCGAGGCGACGGAACGCTTCCCGCACCGCCGCGACCGCGTGCTCGATCATCGCGGCGGGCGGCACGCGCAGCGACTCCTGATACTGCGGGTAGATCACCGTGTGTCCCCGCCGCACCAGATGCTCGATCCACGCGCCGTAGTGGGCGGGATTCATCGCGCCCCAGCCGTGCAAAAACACCACGACAGGTATCTCGGTCGCGCCTTGCGGCACGGCGACGGCGGCCGTGCGGCCGGCCGGCGTGAAGATCCAGTAGCGGTCGTTGCCTTCGCCATGAGCGGCGGTCTGGACGCGCTGATACGCGTACTCGCTGCCGCCCGGCCCTTGCGCCGGCTGGGGCGGCGGTTCGCGCGCGGTCTGCGCGCGCACCGCGGCGGCCGCGAGCAGCAGGAGAAGGATGGAGGCGGTGCGAATCAGCGATCTCGACGGCGCGTCATGCGGCATGGTTTCGATCCTTCGTGCCGGGCGACGGGCCGAGTAACGCGCGCAGGGGTTCCGCGGATGACGCGCCCGCACGCGCGAGCAGAGCTCGAACCGCAACGGGTCGTGCAATGCACGCGATGACGGAGTCGGATGCGGGCGTGCGTGGCTTCAGCGCCCGCGTATCCGATTGCGCCGCTCCGCGAACGGCGGCGTCTCGAGGACCGGATCGCCCGTGAGATTGTGCTTCAGAATCATCAGGCTGGCCGTCGCCGTGGGCGTCGATCGACGACGAGGTCGTCGCGTCGGCGCATCTGAACGCGCCGACCGCGGCGGAGCAGGCGGCGCTCGCCGCGCGAGGAAGACACCTACACCGCCACGGCAGAGGTCGAGCGCTACGTCGCGGACGTTCGCGCGCCGCACGCCGAGCTCGTCGTGACCCCGGGCGCCGGGCACGCGGCGCTCTACCTGCGCGACGAGCTGCTGCGGCTGCTGAAGGACGTGGTGCTCGCGCGGCTCCAGGCGGTCGGCGCCGACTAGCGCGCCCGTCTGCCCTCTCGTGGGGCGGCCGTAGCAGCGCGTGCCGCTTTACGGTGCGGCGATCGTTCCGTGCGGCGGCGCCGCAGGGGCGCGGGCGGCGCGTATGCCTTTGGCTCGCCGCGAGTTGCGCGTCTCGGCCGCGTCTCGTGCACGGTTCTTGCAGGCGGCCGGCCGAGCTCGATCGCGCCACCGCTGCCGCCGCTTGAAGGAAAAGCCGCTAAAGATCCTCATCATCGACGGCAATGCCGTGCGCGCCGCGATCCTCGAGGAAGGGCTTCGCGAAGCCGGCGCCGCCGACGCGGAGCAGGGGCGCAACGGCTTCGCGATACACCACATTCGCGACATGACGAACCTGCTGGCGCGCATCGCGGCCATCGATCCGGACGTGATCCTCATCGATCTCGAGAATCCGAGCCGCGACACGCTCGAGCAGATGTTCCAGGTGTCGCGCCTCGTGCGCCGGCCGATCGCGATGTTCGTTGACAAATCGGACACCGAAACGGTGCACGCGGCCATCGACGCGGGCGTATCCGCGTACATCGTGGACGGCCTGCGCAAGGAGCGCGTGAAAGCGATCCTCGACGTGACCATCGGACGGTTTCGCGCGTTCGACCGGCTGCAGACCGAGCTCCTCCAGGCCAAGTCCGCGCTGGAGGAGCGCAAGGTGATCGAGCAGGCGAAGGGCATTCTCATGAGCAGGAAGGCGTTGACCGAGGAGCAGGCCTACGCGCTGCTGCGGCGCACGGCCATGAATCAGAACCGCAAGATCGCGGACCTCGCGCGCTCGGTGGTCGAGGCGGCGTCCGTTCTGGACCACGACTCGGGCGAGCGATGAGCGCCGGCGGCCACGGCCTCGACACGGTCGTCGCGGCGTTCGTGCCGCTGGTGGATGCGGCGGTGCTCGTCGCCGCGCGCGAGCTCGGCTTCGCGCAGGAGCACGGCATCGAGCTGCGGCTCGTGAAGGAGCCTTCGTGGGCGAGCCTTCGCGACCATCTGAACCTCGGCCACGTCGACTGCGCGCACGCGCTCGCGCCGCTGCCGATCGCTGCGGCCCTCGGCATCGGCCAGGTGCGCTCCGTTCACGCGGTGCCGTTCGTGCTCGGCCGAGGCGGCAACGCCATCACCGTGTCCAACGCGTTGGCGGACGAGCTGCGCGACGCGGACGGCGAGCTCCGCCTCGACTCCCCCGCTCGAACGGCGCAAGCGCTCGCCGCGGCCGCCCGCCGCCGGGGCGGCGAGCTCACGCTGGCGATGGTCTACCCGTTCTCCGGGCACAACTTCGAGCTGCGCTACTGGCTCGCCTCCGCGGGGCTCGATCCCGATCGCGACGTGCGTCTGGTGACGATACCGCCGCCGCTCATGGTCGAGAGCCTGCGCGCGGGCCACATCGACGGCTTCTGCGTGGGCGAGCCCTGGAACAGCGTGGCCGTCGAGGAGCGCATCGGCGCCATCGCGGCGGTGAAGTCGAAGCTGCTGCCATTCGGCATCGAGAAGGTGCTCGCGATGCGCACCGCGCTCGCCGCAGATGCCGACGCGACGGACCGGCTGCTGCGCAGCCTGCGCGCCGCCGCGCGATGGTGCGACACGCCCGCCAATCGCCCGGAGCTCGCCGCGCTGCTCGCGCGGCCGGAGTACCTGGGCGTTCCCGCGCACGTGATCGGCCGCTCGCTCGGCGGCGTGCTCGACGTGGGCGGCGGCGCGACGTTCGAGGACGGCGAGTTCCTGGTCTTCGCGCGACGCGACGCCAGCGCCCCGCGGCCCGAGGAGGCGTTGTGGCTCTACGCGCAGATGGTGCGCTGGGGACAGACCCGCCTCGATCGCCGGCTCGCCGCGGCGGCGGAGGCCGTGTTTCGGCCGGACCTCTACGAGCGGGCCGTCGGCGCGCCCGCCGCCGCCGGGGGCGTGGAGGCGTTCGACGGCGCGCGCTTCGACGCGGATCGGCTCGGCGAGTATCTCGCGCAGTTCCCGGTGCGCGCGGGCGGCGCGGGCTTCACCGACCGGAGCTGATGCACCAGGACGGGGAGGGCGGGCGCCCGGCCGTTCCGTCTTGGTGCGTGCGCGACGGTCGCGCCCGCCGTCATCGGTCGGCCCGGCGCGGCCAATGCGCCGCGCATCAAGCAGTTGCGACCGCCGTCGCACTCGTCCCGACGTTGGCACGAGTGTTGTAAGGGAGGCTCGCGGACGGCGGGCGCGAGCGTCGCCGTCCATCGCGGGCCCAACGCTGGGCCATGAGGGCAACGCTGCCGAGCCGTTCGAGCGCGAGACGCTCGGGCGCGGCCGGCAGCTTTTCTTTTTCTCGGGGAACGACATGACGGCGATCCGCGTGACGCACGACGTGGACGAAGCGATTCTGCTCGCCGACCGGGTGGTCATGATGACCAACGGCCCGAACGCGAAGGTGGGCAGCGTGATGAAGGTGGACCTGCCACGGCCGCGCACGCCGCGCGCGCTGCTCGAGCACCCGGATTGCTACTGCTACCGCCGCGAGGTGCTCGATTTCCTCGAAGGCGGCGCGGCCGAGCATCCCACGGAGGAGGCGGCGGCATGAGCGGCAGGCGCAAGCTCGTCGTCGTGGGCAACGGCATGGCCGGCATGCGAGCCGTCGAGGAGCTGCTCGCGCTCGCGCCGGACCGCTACGACATCACCGTCTACGGGGCGGAGCCCTACGGCAACTACAACCGCATCCTGCTCTCGCCGGTGCTCGCCGCCGAGAAGACGCTGGACGACATCATGCTCAACCGGCCGGAGTGGTACGCCGAGCGCGGCATCACGCTGCACGCGGGGGACCCGGTGGTGAAGATCGACCGCGCGCGCAAGCGTGTGGTCGCGCAGAGCGGCCGCGAGTCGCCGTACGACCGGCTGCTGCTCGCCACGGGCTCGAGCCCGATCGTGCTGCCCGTGCCCGGTGCGGACCTGCCGGGCGTGGTGAGCTTCAGGGACATCGCGGACGTGGACCGCATGATCGAGGCCGCGCAGCCCGGCCGGCGCGCCGTGGTGATCGGCGGCGGCCTGCTCGGCCTCGAGGCGGCCCACGGCCTGCAGAAGCGCGGCATGCAGGTCACCGTCGTGCACCTGCTCGACCGCCTCATGGAGCGGCAGCTCGATGCCGAGGCGGCGAAGCTGCTCGAGCGTTCGCTCCGGGAGCGGGGCCTTACGTTCCGCATGCCGGCGAAGACGGCGGCGATCAGGGGCGACGGCCGCGTGCAGGCGGTGGCGTTCGACGACGGCACCGAGATCCCGGCCGACCTCGTCGTGATGGCGGTGGGCATCAGGCCGAACGTGGCGCTCGCCCGGGCATCCGGGCTCGCCTGCGACCGCGGCGTGCTCGTGGACGACACGATGCTCACCTACGACCCGAAGATCTACGCCGTCGGCGAGTGCGTGCAGCACCGCGGCAAGTGCTACGGGCTCGTGGCACCGCTCTTCGAGCAGGCGAAGGTGGCCGCGAACCATCTCGCCGAGTTCGGCATCGGCCGCTACGTGGGCTCGCAGGTGTCCACCAAGCTCAAGGTCACGGGGATCGATCTCTTCTCCGCGGGCGACTTCGAAGGCGGAACGAGCACGGAGGAGATGCTCTTCAAGGACGCGAGCCGCGGCGTCTACAAGAAGCTCGTCATTCGCGACGACCGGGTGCGCGGCGTCGTGCTGTACGGCGACACCGTGGACGGGCCGTGGTACTTCCAGCTCCTGCGCGACGGCGTGCCCGTGGCCGACATGCGTGAGAACCTGCTGTTCGGCCAGGCGCACCTCGGCGACTCGGGCACGGCCGGCGCGAACGCGGCGACGCTCCTGCCGGACAACGCGGAGATCTGCGGTTGCAACGGCGTGTGCAAGGGCACGATCGTGAAGGCGATCACGACCAAGAAGCTCTTCACGCTGGACGAGGTGCGTGCCCATACCAAAGCTTCGTCGTCGTGCGGCTCGTGCACGGCGCTCGTGGAGCAGCTCCTCGCGAACACGCTGGGCGGCGACTACTCGCAGCCTTCGGCCAAGAAGCCGATGTGCCCGTGCACCATCCACACGCACGAGGAGGTGCGCGAGGCGATCGTCAAGTACGCGCTGAAGAGCATCCCGGACGTGATGGCGTTCCTCGAGTGGCAGACGCCGGATGGCTGCCACAAGTGCCGCCCCGCGCTCAATTTCTATCTGCTCTGCGCATGGCCCGGCGAGTACCGCGACGACAAGCAGTCGCGGTTCATCAACGAGCGGGTGCACGGCAACATCCAGCGCGACGGCACATACTCGGTGGTGCCGCGCATCTGGGGCGGCGTAACTTCGCCGCGGGAGCTGCGTGCCATCGCGGAGGTGGCCGAGAAGTACAACGTGCCGACGGTCAAGATCACCGGCGGCCAGCGCATCGACCTGCTCGGCGTGAAGAAGGAGGACCTGCCCGCGATGTGGTGCGATCTGTCCGCCGCGGGCTTCGTGTCGGGGCACGCGTACGGCAAGGCGCTGCGCACCGTGAAGACCTGCGTCGGCAAGGAGTGGTGCCGGTTCGGCACGCAGGACTCGACGGGGTTGGGCATAGCGCTCGAGAGGATGACCTGGGGGTCGTGGCACCCGCACAAGGTGAAGCTCGCGGTGTCCGGCTGCCCGCGCAACTGCGCCGAGGCCACCATCAAGGACTTCGGCGTGGTGTGCGTCGAGTCGGGCTACGAGATCCACGTCGGCGGCAACGGCGGCATCAAGGTGCGCCCCACGGACTTCCTCTGCAAGGTGCAGACCGCCGAGCAGGTGCTCGAGTACTGCGCCGCGTTCCTGCAGCTCTACCGCGAGGAAGCGCGCTACCTCGAGCGCACGGCGCCGTGGCTCGAGCGGGTTGGGCTCACGTACGTGCGCTCGCGCATCGCGGACGACGCGGAGGGGCGGCGCGCGCTCTACGCGCGCTTCCTCGAGGCGCAGAAGCACGCGCAGGTGGATCCGTGGGCGGAGCGCGCCCGCGGCTACGACGCCGAGGAGTTCGAGCCGCTGCGCGCCGCGCGCGCGGTGAAGGAGGCCGAGGTGGAGGAGGCGGAGGCGTCATGAGCTGGATCGACGTCGGGCCCGCGGAGCGCATTCCAATGCGCGGCGCGCGCGTGCTGCGCGCCGGCGAAGAGGACATCGCCGTGTTCCGCACGGGCGACGGCCGCGTGTTCGCGCTCCGCGACCGTTGTCCGCACCGCGGCGGCCCGCTGTCGCAGGGCATCGTGCACGGCGCGCGCGTGACGTGCCCGCTGCACGACTGGGTCATCGATCTCGCCACCGGCGAGGCGATGGGCGCCGACGTGGGCTGCACGGCCACGTTCCGCGTGCGCATCGAGCACGGCCGCGTGCTCGTCGAGGTTCCAGAGGAGACGACGGCTCCCGGAGCGCCGGTGGGAGCGGCTTTCCAGCCGCGATCTTCCGCCCGCTGAATCACGACCGCGATCCGGACCACCTGCCCCTACGGCGGGGTCGGCTGCGGCCTGCTGGCCCGCCGCGCGGCGGATCGCATCGAGATCGTCCCCGACCTCGAGCATCCGGCGAACCGCGGCCGCATCTGCTCGAAGGGCGCGGCCCTGGCCGACACGCTCGGGCTCGAAGGCCGTCTCCTGCACCCCGAGATCGGCGGCCGCCGCCCTCTCCTGGGACGCCGCGCTCGATGCCGTCGCCGCCGGCTTCGCCCGCACGATCGCCGCCCACGGTCCGGACAGCGTCGCCTTCTATGTCTCGGGCCAGCTCCTCAGGGAGGACTACTACGTCGCCAACAAGCTCATGAAGGGCTTCATCGGCAGCGGCAGCATCGACACGAACTCGCGCCTGTGCATGGCGTCGGTGGTGGCGGGCTACCGCCGCGCGTTCGGCGCCGACGCCGTGCCGAGCGCGTACGAGGACATCGAGCAGGCGGAGCTCGTCGTGATCGTGGGCTCGAACACGGCGTGGTGCCATCCGGTGCGGTACCAGCGGCTCGCCGCCGCGAAGGCGGCCCACCCCGCGCTGCGCCTGGTCGTGATCGATCCGCGGCGCACGGCCACGTGCGAGATCGCGGATCTCTTCCTGCCGCTCGCACCGGGCACGGACGTGATGCTCTTCAACGGTCTCTTGAGCCACCTGTGCCGCGAGGACGCGCCTGCTTCGCCGTGGGCCGCAAGACGCTGCTCGACGCCATCCGCACGCAAGCGCTCGTCACCACCGAGCAGATCGGCCGCGCGCTCAAGGCCGGCACCCACTGCGGCTCCTGCATCCCCGAGCTCGAAGCGTTGCTCGCCGAAGCCGTCACTGCCTGATGCACAGCACCCTGGCGATCGCGGAGCCCGCCGGCTGGCTCCTTCCGCTGCGGCGTCCGCGTTAATCTGCGAGCAGCCCGGCGAGCGCGCGCGGGCGCGGGTAACAATCATGAGGGTGACGCCATGATCTACCGCGGCGCATGCCATTGCGGCGCAGTCCGCGTGGAGTACGAGACGGAGGGGCCCGTGCGTCTCAGGCGGGACGGCTGTGGCTTCTGCTCGAGCCGCGGCGTGAAGTCGGCGAGCGATCCGAATGGACGGCTGACGGTCGTCTCGCAGCTCGAGCTCGTTCGCTATCGCTTCGGCCACAAGACCGCTGACTTTCTCATCTGCCCGGCCTGCGGAACGTACGTGGCAACGCGGATGGAGGGTCCGCGCGGTCCCGTCGGCGTGATTAACGTGGTGGGTCTCGCGATTCCGGAGCTCAAGGACGAGCCGGCCACGCTCACGAGCCTCGAGGGCGAGACCGTCGACGAGCGCATCGCGCGCCGGCTGTCACGCTGGACGCCAATGACGCTTCGAGAGCCCGCGTCTGGAGCTCATTGAATCGTCTCGCCGTTGTTCTTTCAGGGACATGGCCGCTACCTGACCGTCACGTCGCGTTGCGGTTGGAGGGCTTGCTGCGAGGCCAAGACGCGATGATAGCCGTTCCGGCGCCGAGTCGCGCCGTGCGATCACCGCGCCGGTGCCGCATGCGCCCGCTCGTCGCGGCGGCGGAACAGCGCTTCGGCGGCGAGGCCGTAGTCCATTTTCTCGCCGGTCCACTTGCTGCGTGCCGTGCGCCAGCTGATGGCGAGCCCCGCTTCGCGCGAGAGCGCGTAGAGGGGCAGATCGCCTGGGTCCTCGGTCCACTCGCCGTCTGCAACGAGCCTCCGCCCTTCCTCCTCCGGCGGCGGAGGGCCGGGCTGCTGCGGCCGAGGTGGCAGGGGCGCGCGATCCCGCGCGATTCCGCGGAAGCGGTGGCGCCCGTTCGGCTCGATCACCGAGCCGTCCGGGCGGGTGAAGACGAAGTCCACGCCCCCGTCGTCGTGCTCGATCGCCCGCATGCCGAAGCCGCCTTCGTGCACGAGGCGGTGATGGAACGTGCACAGGCTGCAGAGGTTGGAAAGCTTCGTTTCGCCGCCGTCCGCCCAGTGCTGGACGTGATGGCCCTCGATCCAGCGCGTGTGCGTGCAGGTTGGAAAGCGGCAACCGCCGTCGCGCGCGGTGAGCGCGCGGCGCAGCGCGGCGGAGAGGATCCGCGTCCTGCGGCCCACGTCGAGGGGCTCGCCGGCGGCGTTCTCGACGATCTCGACCACCGAGCCATCGCACGCGAGCCGTCGTACCGTGTCGAGCGCGAGCGGCTGACCGTCCTCGAGCTCGCAGCGCCTGCACGAGTCGCCGGCGGCGTGCCCCGCGAGCACGCAATGATCGACGTGCACGACGACTTGATAGCGGTCGGCGACGGAGCCGCGGGCGGCCGTCTGTTGCGTGAGAAAGTGCTCGGCGAGAAGGTGCAGCGCATCGGCGCGCCGGGCCGCGAGGCGGTTGTGCTCGAACGGATCCGCGTGCGTGGCCTCGTCGGCTTCGGGGAGGGCGGCGGACGGGGGCGCTTCCGCGGAAACGGCGAGCGGACGGTTTGCGACAGGCGCGTGCACCAGGGCGACAGCGGCTCGCGAGGCGCCCGGGCAGCCGTCTGCGGCGTCCGGTGTTTCCGCGGAAACAGCCGCCTCGGGCTCCGCGCCGCGAGGCGATGTTTCCGCGGAAGCGTTCCGCTCGGTCGCGATGGTGGGGGCCTGGTCGTCTCCCTTCGCTTCCTCGAGCGCCGCCTCGATCGCCTTCTTCACGACTGCTCCGACCTCGGGCGGCAGCCGCGCCTGGATTACGAGCGAGCCGTCGTCGTCATAGTAGTAATAGAGCGAGCGGCGAGTGTGCCGCCGCTGCGCACGCTCGGCGTCGATCATCCGCTCCGCGCGCCGATACTTCTGCACCAGCCGCTCCAGGTGCGACGCCGTGCCGTGCTCTGCGACATTGAGCAAGATGTCCTCGTTCTCCGGGGTGGCGACGCGAGTCATCGCGCGCACCTTCGAATACGAGACGGCCCCTAGACGAAACGCCTCGCGAATCTTCGGCAGCGATTCGAGCGCTCGGGCGACCCGCACCTTCTCGCGTGCCGCGACGGCCCCGATGCCGCACTGCCAGTTCAACCACTGGGCGCAGTTCGCGCAGCCGTCGTAGGCCCAGCCTTGGCGGCGGTCGAACTCGGCGACGAGCGCGAGGAAGCGATAGGTGGCCGCACTGATGTGGCCCCAAAGCTCGGTGATCTCGGCGCCGAGGTACTCGAGGTCGACGCAGTGTTTGCTGCCGGAGCAGGGCCGGTAGGGATCGTGCTTGGAGGTCCGCAGGGTCGCTTCCATGGCCGGTCCAGGAGCTGTATAGACGCTCAGTACTATGGGCGATTTTGCTCGTATTGTCAATGGCTTGTCATGACTGTGCTGTATCGAGCCGGCGACGCCTTCGAAGCAAGTCGACGTACGCCGTCTCGATGAGCTGCGAAGGCTCGATCCCGAGTCGGGTCATGAGGCGGTGAGCTTCCGCAGTCCCATCGTCGCAGTTTTTCGCCCTCGGCAAGCACGACTTCGATCTCGGCGAAGTGCCCCAACCCCTCTACGTGATCTATGTGGATTCGGGTCCTGCCGACGAGAAAAAGCGTGCGGCGCTTCAGTACCCGGCCTGGAGGGCGCTCAGGGCTCGAAGGTGACGATCGTGTGCTCGACGTAGTAGTTGTAAATGCGTGCGATCGCCTCCGCATGCACGGCCGATGCGGACGCACGATGAAGCTCGTCGTGTCGCCCATCATTCGACGATTCTGCGAACCGCAGCTTGCGTCTCGGCGCTGAATCGGCGCAACTCGGCGTCGGTCACCAGTCCGTACTCGAGCATGATCGCGAGCTGCGAAATGGCCCGAGAGCGCCTCGGGTCGTCGAAGGCGAGCCCCGACTGCTTGTCGCGGGCTCGCACGAGGTCGTAAACCGCGAGGTACCGGTCGTACGCGGTGCCGGAATCGGCCGACGCTGTCGCCGCCACCTCTCGCAGCGTGCGGTCGCAGAATCGCTCCAGCGCAACGGTGCGGGTCTTGCGAAACAGCCTCCAGTCCGACTCCGGCAAATGGCTCTCGACATGGGCTCAGTAACGCCTCACACACCAGTCCACGGCTGTATGGAAGACTAGCACCAATCGAGCTTCCTGCAGGATTATCAGGAGGTTGCCCTGCGCCGTCGCGCCGGCGAAGCGCGCGGTTCGCCTCCGGGGCGGTGCTCCCCTGCGTGGTATAGTCTCGACGGTGTCCTAGGCACGCACCAGAGGCCTGGTCGTGGAGGCGCACCTCCCGCAGCGGCTTGCAGCGATCCTGGCGGCCGACGTCGCGGGATACACGCGCCTGATGGAGCTCGACGAGGCCGACACCGTCGCCGCCTGGCGGCAGGCGCGATCCGAGGTCATCGATCCCACCGTCGAGCGGTACTCCGGGCGCATCGTCAAGCTCACCGGCGACGGCTTTCTCGCGGAATTTCCCACGATCGAGAGCGCCGTGCGGGCGGCGTTGGCCATGCAGCAGGCGCTGGGCGAGCTGTTCGCCGGGCGCCCGGCGGAGCGCCGCTTCGCCTTTCGCATGGGCGTGAATCTCGGCGATATCTGGGTGGACGCCGAGGACGTCTACGGCGCCGGCGTCAACGTCGCCGCGCGCCTCGAGTCGCTGGCGCCGGCCGGAGGGCTGTGCATCTCCGACGCCGTGCACGAGGCCGTCGGGCACAAGGTGCCAGCGCGCTACGAGGACCTCGGGCCGCGGCGAGTGAAGAACGTGGCGACCCCGGTGCACGTGTGGCGCGTGCACGTGTCCGCGAGCGCATCCGTGCCGCGCGTCGCGTGGCCGGTGCGCGCCGCCGCCGGTGCATCGCGGCCGGTCGTAAGGCGCGCCGCGTGGGCGGCCGTGACGGTTGCACTGGCCGTGGCCGCGGTCATGCTGCGCGTCGATTCGTGGCGTGCGGCGAACGGTCCCGCGAACGAGCGGGTGCGCCCTACCGCCGTCGGCATCGGCGCGGACGCGGTGGCGCCCACCGCGCCCGCCACGGCGGGCGCAGTCGCCGAGCCGGCGGTGCCGCCGGACTCGATCGCCGTGCTGCCGTTCCTCAACATCGACGGAAGCGAGGAAACGCGCATCTTCGGCGACGGCCTCGCGGAGGACGTGATCAGCCGGCTGGCCGGCACGCCGCCGCTGCGCGTTTCCTCGCGGGGCGATTCCTTCGCGCTCGGCCCGAACTCGCCGTCCGAGGAAGTGCGCCGTCGGCTGCGCGTGAGCTACTACCTGCAAGGCAGCGTGCGCCGGAGCGGCGAGCGGCTGCGCGTGGCGGCGCGGCTCATCGACTCCGCCACCGGCTACTACGTGGAGTCCCGCACGTTCGACAAGAGCATCGGCGAGTTCGGGCAGCTCCAGGACGAGCTCACCGATCTGATCGTGGCCACCCTGCGCGCCGCGCTGCCGTCGCTCGCCGGCGCACCCGTCCCCGCGCTTCCCGAGACCGAGAGCTTCGATGCGTATCTCGCCTATCGGCGCGGCATGGACGTCCTGCAGAGGCCGATGAGCCCGGCAGCGGCCGAGCGGGCTCTGGCCGCGTTCCGCCGATCGTTGAGCATCGATCCCGACTACGCCGCGGCGTTCGCCGGCATCTGTCTCACCTACACGGCCGCGTACGACGTGACGCTCGAGACGGCCTACATCGCCGAGGCGGAGCGCTCGTGCGCGGCCGCGCTCGAGCGCAGCCCGAATCTCATCGTGGTGCACGACGCGCTCGGCGAGCTCTATCTGCGCACCGGGCGACACGCCGACGCGCAGGCCGCGTTCGAGCGCGCGCTGCGGATCAACGCGAGCGACGTGCCGGCGCTCACGGGGCTCGCGGCCGCTCATCTCCACCAGGGGCGGCCGCACGAGGCCGAGGCGCACTACCGCAAGGCCGTTGGTCTCCAGCCCGGCAACTGGCGCACCTACAACGAGCTCGGCAAGTTTCTGTATGCGAGCGGGCGCTACGCGGAAGCGGCGGAGGCCTACCGGGAAGTGGTCGCCGTGGAGCCCGGCAACGCCACCGGCTGGGGGAACCTCGCGTCGTCGCTGATGCTCGGCGGCGACTTCGCCGGCGCCGCGCACGCCTTCGAGCGTGCGCTCGAAGCGGAGCCGAGCGCACGCACGCTCATGAACCTCGGCATGATGCACTACTACCTCGGTGACGCCGGCGCCGCCCGCGAGGCGCTCGAGCGGGCGATCGCGATGGCGCCGCAGGATTACCTCGCCTGGTCGAACCTGGGCGACGTGCTCGCGCTCGCCGGAGATGTCGACGGCTCGGAGCAGGCGTTCCGCAAGGCCGAGCAGCTCGCGCGCGAGCAGCTTCCGGTCAACAGCCGCGATCCGGGCAGGCTCATCGATCTCGCGTGGATCACGGCCATGCTCGGCCGGCTCGACGAAGCGCGACGGCTCATCGACTCGGCGCTCGCGCTCGCGCCCGCCGATCCGTACGTCCATTACTACGACGCGCTCGTGCGTGTGCGCGCGGGCGAGATCGACGCGGCGCTCGACCGCCTGGAGAAGGCCGTCGAGATGGGGTACTCGCGGGCGATGATCGGGGCCGAGCCGCATCTCGCGAGCCTGCGCGAGCGGGAGCGGTTCGTCCGGTTGGTGGGTGAGTCGAGGTGAGCTCAACGGAGAACAACAATGCGAACTGTCGCATCAGTCCTGGCCGCGGCGTCGATCTCGGCGGCGTTGGCGGCGTGCGGAACCGTCGTCGAGCGGGACGGCATGCGCTTCCGCTGTCGGGACAGGACCGTGAACGTGATCAACGCGCCGAGCCGGCTGCAGGTGAAGCCCGACCCGGTCACCGTGTGTCGCGGTTACGCGGTGACGTGGAGCTTCCGTAACCCCGTCACGAGCGCGAGCGTGACGGGCAAGCGGGGCGCCGAATGGCTCGGGCAGAAGAACGAGCGTCCGGAGAGCATGAGCATCACCGTGCCGGACGGCATCGCGCCCATGCAGTACGAGTACCTGCTCGAGATCGAAGGGCTCGGCACGCTCGATCCCCGCATCGTCGTGCAGTAGCGAGCGCGTCGACTCGGCGGCCGTACGAGCGGCGGCCGCGCCGCGCGGCGCTCAGGCCTCGCGCGACAGCAGCGCGCCGTAGCCGGGCGCCGCGCCGCTCAGCCCCACGAGGCGGGCGCCGGCCCAGAGGCCGTGCGGCATGCTGGAGATGACCGGAACGCCCGTGCGCGCCTCGAGCGGCGCGATGATCTCGAGCGTGCGGAAGCCGCCGCAGGAGAGGAGCAGCGAGTCGGCCGACGGCGCCGACGCGCGCACGCGCGCGCCGAACTCGATGAGGTCGTCCTGCGTCACACGGTTCACGTCGGCGATCGCCTCGATGCCGAGCCCGGTCACGACCACGGGCTCGAAGCCGTGCTCGATCAGGAACGCGCGCAGCCGCTCGTTCACCTCGTCGTTGTAGGCCGTGGCCACGGCCACCTTGTTCGCCCCCACCGCCTTGAGCCCCTCGATGACGCCGTCGCTCATCGTCGTGGCGGGCAGGCCCGTGGCCTTGGTGACGGTCTCGCGCAGCTGCCGATTGAACGCTTCGCCCTTGTAGAAGGTGAGCGAGGTCCCGGTCAGCTCGATGCCGTCCGCGCCCGCCGCCGCGAGCTTCTCGGCGGCCGCCGGAATCCGCGGGATCACCGAGTCGTACCCCTCGGGCGTCATCCGATCGAGGCCGAGCCCGGTCACGACGAAACGCAGCCGGTCGCCGTACATGGCCACGCCTTCCTCCGGAATGCCGCGGTCGGCCGGCGGGAAGATCAGCCCGAGCACGGGCACTCGATCGGCGGCGCGGGCGCGGGACATGCCGAGCCCGGCGGTGGCGGCGGCCGCGGCGCAGGCGGCGAGAAAGTCGCGGCGTCCGATCTCCATCGCAAACCCCCCATGCGGCGATCTCAGCCGGACATCATACCGGAGGTCCCGCAGCCGGGTGACTCGGGCTTTGGCGGTAGACTGACGGCACGCGGTTCCATGGAGGTGGTCGAATGCGACGGAGCACGGACAAGATCCTCACCACTCACGTCGGCGCGCTGCCGGCGCCGGAGGACGTGTGGGCGCAGCCCGACGTGAGCGACGCACGGCTCAGGGAGGCAGTGAAGGAGGTCTGCGACGCGCAGAAGCGCGCCGGTATCGACTTCATCAACGAAGGCGAGCTCACCAAGGGCGGCCACTGGACGCAGTACATCAGCGCCCGGCTCGGCGGCTTCGAGCCGGCGAAGGAGCAGGGCGGCCTCGTGCGTCTGCTGATGTCCAGCGCGGACTGGGTGGAGTTCGAGGACTTCTATCGCGTGAATCTCGAGCGCGGCACGCTGTTCGAGCAGTCGGGCTCGGCGCCCAAGGTGCCGGAGAGCGCGAAGGAATCGGCGGCCGCGATCGGCGACTGGGTCTGCACGGGCCCCATCACGTACAAGGGCCAGGCACTGCTCGAGCGGGAAATCGAGACGCTGCGCGCCGCGCTCGGCGACACGCCGCCTTCCGACGCGTTCCTGACGAGCACGGCGCCGCTCAGCGTGGAGCCCGGCCGCCGGAACGAGTTCTACAAGACGGAGGAGGAGTACGTCTACGCGCTCGCGGAGGCGCTGCGCGTGGAGTACGAGGCCATCGCGCGCGCCGGCTTCCAGCTGCAGGTGGACGATGCGTGGCTCGGCGCCCTATGGGACCGGATCGGGATCCAGATGGGCCTCGAAGGGTACAAGCGCTACTGCCGGATGCGCGTGGAAGCGCTCAACCATGCCCTGCGCAACATCCCGGAGGAGCAGATTCGCTACCACTTGTGCTGGGGCAGCTGGCACGGTCCCCATGCGCACGACCTGCCGCTGCCGGACATCGTGGACGTGATGCTGTCGGTCAAGGCGCAGACCTACCTCTTCGAAGCCGCGAACGTCCGTCACGAGCACGAGGCGGCGGTGTGGGAGACGGTCGAGCTGCCGGACGGCAAGATCCTCGCGCCCGGCGTGGTGACGCACTCGACCGCGCTGATCGAGCACCCGCAGCTCGTCGCCGATCGGATACAGCGCTTCGCGCGCATGGTGGGGCGCGAGAACGTCATCGCTTCCACCGACTGCGGCCTCGGCCTGCGCTGCCACCCGCAGGTGGCCTGGGCGAAGCTAAAGGCGCTGGCGGACGGCGCGACGCTCGCGACCGAGGCCCTGTGGGGCAAGCGCCGCGCGTCCTGAGCGCGCCGGTCCGTATCCGTGGAATCTCGTGCCTGGGTCCCTATACTTGGACCTGGTTTGCCGGCGTTCCACGTAGTGGGGAGGGCCCGATGAAGCACTCGAAGCTCGCGCTGAGCTCGATCGCGCTGATTTCTTCGATTGCCGTGGTCTCGTGCTCGGAGCAGCCAGAGCAAGCCTCGGAGCAAGCCGCGGCGCCGCGCTTCACTTATCCGGACGGCTCGCCGCATCCGGTCACGCCCTGGGGCGACCCGGATCTCCGCGGCATGTGGCCGATCATGCATCTCTTCGCCACTCCGCTGCAGCGCGACCCGAAATACGGCGAGCGCCGCTACCTCACGGACGAGGAGTGGGCGGCCGCACAGGCCGTGCTGCAGCGCCGCGACGAGCGCTATCACAACGAGATTCAGAGCGGCAAGCTCGGCATGGGGCACTGGGCCGAGTCGACCACGCGCACCGAGGCCACGCGGCTCACGTCGCTGATCTCCTATCCGCCGGACGGCCGGATACCGCCGCTCACACCGCGGGGCGAGGAGCTCGTGCCGCTGTTTCGCAGCGACGACACGCGGACCGTCTTCGACTCCGTGGAGGACTTCGATTCCTGGGACCGCTGCATCACGCGCGGCCTGCCGTCGTCCATGCTGCCGTTCAACTACAACAACGGCATCCAGATCCTGCAGTCCCCGGGCTACGTCATCATCCGCCTCGAGATGATCCACGAGGCGCGCATCGTGCCGGTGGACGGCCGGCCGCCGCTCGATCCGGATATCAAGCAGTGGCTCGGCGAGTCGCGCGGCTACTGGGACGGCGCCACGCTGGTCGTCGAGACCACGAACTTCAACGGCCGCGTCGGCATGACCAACGTGGGCATTCCCGGCTCGCCGCGCCGCGACACGCCTACCACCACGAACCTCAAGATCATCGAGCGGTTCACGCGCGTGAGCGACAACCGCATCGACTACGAGATGACGATCGAGGATCCGGAAGTCCTCACCGACCGCTGGACGGTGAGCTATCCGATGTTCCTCGACCCGGAGTACGAGTTCTTCGAGTACGCCTGCCACGAGGACAACACCGCGGTGCGCAACTTCATCCTGGCGTCGCGCCACGAGCGCGGCCTGCCGCCGTTCGGCGACGCGAAGCAGGAACAGCAGTAGGGCGCTGAACGGAACGAGATCATGGCAGTACCTCCGGGCGTCAGCGAGCGCGACTTCTCCCGGGCACTCGAGGAGTTCGCCAACGTCGTCGGCAGCGAGTGGGTGCTCACCTCCGACGAGGACATGAACCTCTACCGCGACGCCTACTCGCCGTTCTGGGGCGAGGAGGAAGACCGGGTGCCGTCGGCGGCCGTCGCGCCCGACCGCACGGAGCAGGTGCAGGCGATCGTCCGCATCGCGAACACCTACCGGATCCCCCTCTGGACCATCGCCACCGGCCGCAACCTCGGCTACGGCGGCTCGTCGCCCGTTCTCTCGGGCAGCGTGATCGTCGACCTCAAGCGCATGAACCGTATCATCGAGGTCAACGACAAGATTCACTATGCCGTCGTCGAGCCGGGCGTGAGCTACTTCGATCTCTACCGCTACATCCAGGAGCACAAGCTCAAGGTCTGGATCGATCCGGCCGATCCCGGCTGGGGCAGCCCCTTGGGCAACGCGCTCGAGCGCGGCGGCGGCCGCACGCCCATGAAGGACCACTGGAACGCGGTGTGCGGGCTCGAGGTGGTGCTGCCGAACGGCGAGCTCTTGCGCACCGGCATGGGGGCGCTGCCCAACTCCGCGGTGTGGCACCAGTACAAGTACGGCTTCGGGCCCCTCGTGGACGGGCTCTTCTCGCAGTCGAACTACGGCATCGTCACGCGCATGGGTTTGTGGCTCATGCCGGCGCCCGACGCCTATCGCGACGGCCGCGTGATGGTGCCGCGGCACGACGACCTCGTGCCGTTCCTCGAGACCTACGCGTACCTCATGAACTCCGACATCCTGCGCGGCACGATGCTGCTCGAGAGCCCGCTGCTCAACTATCACGTGTCGCAGGGCGGGTCGTTCTTCGAGATGCCCGGGGGGCCGTCGATCGCGGAGCTCGATGCGCTCGCCGCCGAGCGCAACCTGCCCTACTGGAGCGCGGAGTTCCGCTTCTGGGGCCCGCCCAAGGTCATCGACGCCCAGTGGGAGTACGTCCAGGAGAAGTTCCGCGCGGCGATACCGGGCGCCACCTTCAGCGACGGCCGCCGCTACGTGTTCCCCGCCGAGATCGACCGTTCGGACCCCACGCTGCTCGTCGCGCTCGGCATCCCGAGCCTCGGCGTCTTCGGGCTGCTGCAAGGCGGCGGGCACCTCGGCTTCTCGCCGATCATCCCGATGACCGGCGAGGCGGTGTTCAAGGCGCAGCGCGTGTTCGGACAGCTCTACGCGGAGCTCGACCTTCCGCCCGCCAACCAGTTCGCGGCGCTGCCGTGGTCGTACAACCCGCGGGCGCTGGTGCTGCTGTTCGGCCTGCCGACGGGGCGCGATCGGGAGGCGAACCGGCAGACGCGGGAGGTCTTCGAGCGTCTCGTCGAGGTCTCTGCGGCGAACGGCTGGGGCGAATACCGCACGCACGTGGCGTTCATGGACAAGGTCGCCGACATCTACTCCTTCAACAACCACGCGATGCGGCGTTTCCACGAGACGTTGAAGGACGCGCTCGACCCGAACGGCATCCTCTCGCCCGGCAAGTCGGGCATCTGGCCGCGGCGCCTGCGGCGGGCCTGAGCCCGCCGCGCGTCCGCTCCTACACGGCGAACGAAGTCTGTGGGAGCGGCTTTCCAGCCGCGATCTTCAGCACGCGAAACCGCGCGAGCACGTATCGCGTCAGCGCCCGCTGCCGCCCCGCGCCACGTACGCCGCGAGGTCCTCGAGATCCGCGTCGGTGATCTCGGTCTTGCGGAACGGCGCCATCGAGAGCACCCCTTGACGTACGAACACCTTCACGGCATCGGGCGTGAGGTCCGTGCGCTCGAGCAGCACCGCCGGCAAGTTGCCGTTGTACTTCACCTGCAGCGACTGGGTACCCGGATGGCCGGGCCCGGGCGCATGGCAGTGCGAGCACCAGCGCTCGTACACGGCCTTGCCGCGCTCGAGGTCGCGCGCTCCTTGAGCCCCGGCGACGGTGCCGGCGGCGCACGCCGCCGCCAGCAGGACGGCGCCCCACGCGAGGCGCGAGCGGGTCGTCGTCATCTCACGCCTCCTTCCGCAGGTGCTTCGGCCACACGCCGTAGCGCCCCGCCGCGAGGATGCCGTTGGGATCGACGGCGTCCTTGATCTTCTCGCGCAGGCGGCGCAGCGCGTGGTTGTTGTAGGAATACGTGTCGGCCACGAGGTCCTGGTACACGGTGGGCGCGCGGTACTCCGCCCAGCCGCGCTCCGCCGCGAGCGCCACCCAGCGCTCGAACGCCGCGCGGATCTTGCGGTTCGCGTTCGCGTCCTTCGAGATGGGGAACATGATGAGGCCGACGAGCGAGCGCTCCCAGTTCGTCATGAACACGGGCCCCACGATCCCGAGGTCCTCGCCGCCGGTCACCTCCGCGAGGTGGGCGCGGTAGAACTCGCGGAACTCGAGCAGGTCCTCGCCCGTGCGCGGCAGGATCGGCGAGAAGCCGATGTGCCCGCCGGCCGGGTTCGGCTGCATGGGGCTCCTGCCCAGCATCGCGAACGTCGAGAGGTTCGGGATGCCGAAGTTCACGAGCCGCACGCGCGCGCGGTCCTCGGGCGAGAGCGGTATCCGGATGAGATCGCCCTCGACGAACCGCGAGCCCTGGATGGCGGCGAACTTCTCGCGCGCGTAGTCGAGCTGCGCGCGGATGACTTTCTCGGGCCCGTAGATCGGCACTTGCAGCGACCATGCCGGCCCGTCGCCGCCGAACGACGCGTAGAGCTGCGTGGACCCGTTCACCACGTGCTGGTTCTCGAGCAGGTTCAGCGTGTCCACGAGCGGGATCACGTCGCGGTCGTTGAACACCTCCACGGTGCCCATGATGTAGGCCTCGGGCCGCGGCATGAGCCAGAAGCCCATCTTGGTCACGATGCCCATGTTCCCCTGGCGGAACAGCCCGTCGACCCAGGGGCCGTAGCCCCACTTGTTCTGCTGCCAGGTCTTCGCGCCCGGCACGGCGCCCATGCCCGTGCGCACGATCTCGCCGTCCGCGAGCACCACCTCCATGCCGCAATGGGCGCCGAAGTGGTCGCGGAAGGGATAGGCCGTCCAGCCGCCGCCGCCGTCGAGGGCGTTGCCGATCACGCTGCCCCAGCCCGGGTCCGGCGGATCGATCCAGAGTGCGAGCCCGCGCTCCTCGATGTAGTTGTAGAGATCGAAGTAGCTCACGCCGGGCTCGACGAGCGCGTACGCGTTGCGCTCGTTCACCTCGATGATGCGGTTCATGCGCTTCAAGTCGAGCACCACGCTGCCCGAGTACACGGGCGCGGAGCCGCCGTAGGCGAGGTTGCGTCCCGTGGAGATCGGGTAGAGCGGGATGCGGCGCGCATTCGCCGCGCGCACCACGGCCTGCACCTCCTCGACGCTCGCGGGCGCCACGGCCGCGGAGGCGACGCGCTCCTCGGGCTCGCCCCAGAACGGCGAGTAGGCGTCGCGGTAGAGCGCGAGGTCCTCGTCCGAGGTGAAGACCCACTCCGCGCCGACGGCGGCGCGGAACTCGTCGAGGACGGTGGCGAAGTCTCGTTCGCTGACGCCGGGCGGAGCGGCCATGTCAGATCTCCCGTTGAACCGCGGAGCGCGGCGCGATGATCCACGAGCAGAGCGTCGGCGGCTCGCGGAGGTGGGCCGCGAGCGCCGCCCCGGAGGGACCGAGCTCGCGTGCCGCGGGCAAGCCGCCCGCCACCAGCAGGTCGGCGAGGGCGCCCGGCCAGCGGGCGCCGGCCGCGCGCAGCTCGCGCGCGAGCGCGGCATCCGCCGGCCGCACGATGTCGTGCTCGACCTCGCCGTGCGGGCTCAGGCGATGCTCGGCCTCGAACACGACGCGGAGCCCGTGCTCCCAGCCGAGCCGCTCGAGCAGGAAGAGCGCGGGCCGCTCGGTGAGGCCGGCGATTGCGCCGGGTGTCGTCTTCCAGACGCGGAGCAGCTCGTGCTGCCAGAGGTCGGTGACGTCGCCTTCGATCGCGCGCAGCGGCGCGCCCCAGAAGCCCGCGCGCGCGCCGAAATCACGGGCGTACGCATGCCGCGCGTCGTAGACGACCGCCTGCCAGGCCGCGCGCTCGCGCTGCGCCGCGAGCGCCCCGCCGCCGGCGAGCGAGGCGGCCGACAGCGCGGCCGCCGTCTGCAGGAATTCCCGTCGGTTGCTCAGCATCGAATCTCCTCGAGCGTCGGTTCCCGGCTCAACGCGCGAGCGGGTCCGGCCGGAACTGGAAATGCACCATCTTCGGCTTCGTGCCGGGCCCGCCTTCGATGTGCCAGGGCAGATGCGTGCCGTAATTCGCCCAGAGGCCGCGGCCCTTCCAGCCCGCGTTCGGATCGTCGATGCGACCGTCGAGCAGGCGCTGATAGAACCCGAGCGGGTAGGGCACGCGGAACTTGAGCCACTTGCCGGTCTCGGGGTCGAGCATCAGCAACGCATCGGAGTTGCCGCCCGGCGTCCACGGGATGCCCTCGCCGAGCCCCGACGCGTTCCAGTTGTCCACCCAGTTGTAGTACTGGAAGTCGGCCGGCACGTCCGTGCCTTTGAACGTGGGGCCGTCCGTGCGGTAGAGCTTCCAGCCGGCGTCGCAATGGCCGCCGTCGCGCGTGCGCGGGCCGTTCAGCACGTCGCACTTGCGGCGGTCGAAGCTCGCCATGTGGCTGCTGCCGGCGAGCGACGTCCACACCACGCCGTTGCGGTCCACGTCGAGGCCGCGCGGGCCGAAGCCCGGCTCCGGCACGCGGTACCACTCCGTGATGCAGGTCTCCGGCGGATTGCTGCCGCGCGTCATGCGCACGAGATAGCCGGGGAAGTCCGTGAGCGCGGCCCACACGACGTCCTCTTCGCCCGGCGCGGGGCTCGGCTGCACGCCATAGACCTGCCCGGTGATGCGCGTGTCGCGCGCCGGATCGACCGGGCCGCCGGGCTCGTTCCACGGCTTGGTGATGCGGCCGTCGCCGTTGGTGTCGATCACCAGCGGGCACCAGCCCTGCGCCGCCTGCTCGTCGCCGGTCTCGTCGAAGAGCCGCGTGTTGATCCACCCGAGATAGCCGCTGCTGATCAGCGGGTTGAGCCACAGCGTCTCGTCCTCGTCGTACGCGAACTGCAGGTGATGCGTGGTGAAGCAGGTGTCGATCAGCGTGAACTTTTCCGTCTTCGGGTCGTAGAACGACACGTGCCGCGCCGCGTTGTCGATGGGGTAGTACTGCGCGAACTTGTTCGACGAGCCTTCGCGGCACCACGGCGGGTTCTGCGGCGCGCGAATGGCCGAGGTGAGCCAAAGCCGCCCGCGCCCGTCGATCATCGGGTTGTGCGGGTCGGACGGCTGCTCCGGCCCCCAGTGATAGAAGTCGCCGAAGAACGGCGAGGGGCTCGTGGGCGGCGGGAAGCGGCTCGGTATCTCGCGCGGGTCCTGCCGCGTGGGGATCACCACCTCGCGGGTGATGTGCGTCTTCGGATCGAGGATCGTGATCTTGCCGTGACCGCTCGACACGGCGTACACCGGGCCGCCGGCGTTCACGGTGGGGTTGCGCTTGTCGGTGACGATCTCGTCGTGCATGTACGACGTGGGCGTGCCCCAGTCCCACATCGTGATCACGACGTTGCGCTCCATGCCCTCGGGCCGCGGCGGCTGCGGCGGCACCTCGCCCGCGGCGATGCGGTCGGTCCAGTCCGCGAACGCGCGCGCGCTGCGCTCGGGGCCGAGCCACGCGAGGCGCATGAGCATGTCGCCGCCGCGCACGCCGGTGCGCAGCCGCCGGTGCCAGAGCTCCTCGCTCGTGGCCTCGGAGAGGCCTTCGCGCGCGCGGAACTCGGGCGTCCAGTGATCGAAGCTGCGCGTGACGGCATTGCCGAGCTGATGACAGAAGTTGCAGCCGAGCTTGAGCGTGTCGAGCCAGTGCGCCTGGCTCAGCATGTCCGGCCCGAGCCCCGCCCCCGTGCCGCCGCCCGCGCGGAACTCCGACTCCGCCGGCGGCTCGAGCAGCGACCACCAGTAGTCGGCGGGATAGACGCGCGCGGCTTCCTGCGGGTTCGCGGCGCGCTCCACCTCGAGCCGCACGTCCTCCGTGCCGGGGCGCAGCCGCACCTTCCGCGAGTCGCGCAGGCCGTAGCCGCGTACCCACACCTCGTAGTTGGCGCTCGGCAGATCGGGGATCAAAAACCGCCCGCCGTCCGTCGTCACCACGATCTTGATGTAATGCGTGGGCAGGTCGTTGGTCTCGGCGATGACCCACACGCCCGCCTCGGGACCCTGGCGGCTCGTCACCACGCCGGCGATCACGCCTGTCTGCGGGAGGACGCCGTCCTGCGCGGCTGCCGGCCACGCCCAGGCGAGCAGCACGCAAGCGAGCCAGGCCGCGGTCTTGTCGCCGCCCCGCGCTGCGCGGGCGCGGCGCTGGTCGTTTCGGAGTCTCAACGGTGTGCCCCTGTGTTCTTGTGGAGTTCGGTGGCCCCCAGCGGCCACCGCGGAATGCCGATTGTAGCCGACGTGCCGGCCGCGGCCCGCCCGGCTGCGCCGAGCGCTCCGCGCGCTGCTAGCATCTGCGGCTCCGGACGGCGCGCCGTGGGGAGGGGGTGAGCGAAGCGAACGACACGCGATCGATGGCGGGGCGGTGCCCGCGGCTAGGGACCTTGGCACCGTGATGCATCCCGCCGCCGCCCGGCCGGCGCTCCTGCGCACCGTCTCGCGCCGCCAGCTCGTGGGCCTCGCGGTCAACGACGTCGTCGGCAGCGGCATCTTCCTGCTGCCGGCCGCGGCTGCCGCGCTGCTCGGCGCGGGCAGCGTCTTGGGCGTCGTGATCGCCGGCCTGGCCGTGGCCTTGCTGGTGCTCTGCTTCGCGGAAGCCGCCACGCATTTCGACGAGCCGGGCGGCGCCTATCTCTACACGCGCGAGGCGTTCGGCCGCTTCGTCGGCTTCGAGGTCGGCTGGATGACGTGGCTCGCGCGGCTCGCGTCCATCGCGTCGCTCGCGAACGGCTTCGCGCTGGCCGTGTCGTTCCTGTGGCCCGCGGCCGCTGCGGGCGCGCCGCGCGCCGTCCTCGTCACGACGCTGATCGCGCTCCTCACGTGGCTCAACGTGCTCGGCGTGCGCCACGGCGCCGGCGCGGCCGTGACGCTCGTGGTGGCGAAGCTCGTGCCGCTCGCCGTCTTCGTCGCCGCGGGGCTGTTCTTCGTGCACTGGCCGCGCGTCGCCGCCATGGAGCTGCCCGCGGCGGGCGCGCTCGGCGAGGCGGCGCTGCTCTTGCTCTTCGCGTACGCGGGGTTCGAGAACACGCCCGCGGCGGCGGGCGAGTACCGCAATCCGCGCCGCGACGTGCCGTTCGCGCTGCTGGTCATGATCCTGGCGGTGACGCTCCTCTACGCCGCTGTGCAGCTCGTCGCCGTCGGCACGCTGCCCGGAATCGCGCAGTCCGAGGCGCCGCTCGCCGCGGCGGCCGCCACGTTCCTCGGCGCGGGTGGCGCGTGGCTCATGACCGTGGGCGGCATCGTCTCGATCGCGGGCAACATGAGCAACACCGTGCTCATGGCGCCGCGCTATCTCTACGCGCTCGCGCGGGACGGCTACGGCCCGGCCGTGCTCGCCGCCGTGCACCCCGTGTACCGCACGCCCGCGGTGGCCATCGTCGCGTCGTCGACACTGGCGCTCGCGCTCGCGCTGTCGGGGTCGTTCGTGCAGCTCGCGACGCTGTCCGTGGTGGCGCGGCTCGTCACGTACGTCGGCACCGCGGCGGCCGTGCCGGTCCTGCGGCGGCGCTTCGGCGAGCGTCCCGGCGCCTGGCGGCTGCCGGGCGGCGCCGCCATACCGGCGCTCGCGGTGCTGCTGTCGCTCGCGCTGCTCGCGAGCGCCTCGTGGGGCAACCTCGTCGCCGGCGCGGCGGCGTTGGCGGCGGGCGCGGTCGTGTATCGCTTGCGACGCCGCAACGCGAGCGCGACGTGAACGCGCCGCCGGCGCCGCTTCCGGCCGGAGCGCCGCGGCGCTAGAGTGCGCGCATGCTCACGCGGCGTGCGGTGCTCGCGCTTCCTCTCGCGGCGGCGCTGACTGCTCGGGCAGGCGCGCAGCCGCGGCCCGCCGGCGCCATGCAACTCGCGCTGCATCAGAACACCTCGCGCGGCGCCGGCTTCCGCGGATCGCTCGAAGGGTGGGCGCGGGCCGGCATCCGCTACGTCGAGCTCACCGACGTGCTGCTCGACGAGTTCCTTGCGCGCGACACGCTCACAGGCGCCAGGAAGCTGCTCGAGGATCTAGGCCTCACGCCGGTGTCCGCGGCCGCGGTGCTGCCGGACGTGTGGATCCCGGGGCCCGCGCGCGCCGCCTCGCTCGACACCTGGCGCCGGCGCTGCGAGCAGTTCGCGGCGCTCGGCCTCGACCGGCTCTACTGCCCGTCGATCACCACCCGGCCCGTCACCGAGGACGACTTCGCCGCGACGCCCGATTGCATCCGCGAGGTGGGCGACGTCGCCGCCGGCTTCGGGCTCACGGCGATGATCGAGTTCGCGCGCACCTCGACGCACCTCGCCACGCTGCCGTCGACGCTCGAGGTGATTCGCGCGGCCGGGCATCCGTCCGTGCGGCCCATGCTGGACTTCTTCCACTTCTACGCGGGCCTCTCGAAGCTCGAGGACCTCGACCTGCTCAGGCCGGGCGAGATCGCGCACGTGCATTTCCAGGACCTCAAGCCGGGACCTCGCGAGCTGATCGACAACGCCTGGCGGCTGATCCCGGGCGACGGCATCGCGCCGGTGGTGCACATGCTGCGCAAGCTCGCCGAGAAGGGCTACGCGGGTCCGCTGTCCGTGGAGCTCTTCCGCTCGGAGCTCGTCGACGGCGACCCGTTCGCGGTAGCCGCCGAGATCCGCACGAAATGCGAGCGCGTCATGCGCGAGGCGGGCGTCCTCTGAGGGCACGGAGCCTTCGCGGCACGCCCGCCGGGTAGCCGCACACCTATTGCTGCCGCCGCTGGGCATCCCTCGGCCCGCGTTGGTATCGTGGCGCCACGATCGAAGGGGGCGGGCGATCGGCCGGCGGCGAGGGTTGCGCTGCCCTCGTCCCGGCCCGGGTTCCCGCCGAACAACGACAACACGCGAAGGCACGCGGGGCGACGATGACAGCGAAGGGGGTGATTTGCGCCGGGCTGCTCGGCCTGGTGGGGGCGGCCGTGTGGGCACAGGAGGCGGCCGGGCCGCCGGGCGATCTCGCGCAGAAGACGGTGCGCGTCGTGCGCACGCCCACGCCCCCCGTGATCGACGGCGACCTGAGCGACGCCGTGTGGTCCATGGCCGCGGTGGTCGACGACCTGCATCAGGTGAGCCCCATCGAGTACGCGGAGCCCTACGAGCGCACCGAGGTCCTGATCCTCTACGACGACCATGCGCTCTACGTCGCGGCGCGGCTCTACGACACCGAGCCCGAGCTCATCACCGCGAAGAACCTGCGCCAGAACGACAACATCGGCCAGGACGACCGGTTCTACGTGACGATCGATCCGTTCAACAACCGGCGCAGCGGCTACTTCTTCGGCGTGAACCCGAACGGCGTGCGCGCCGACGGCCTGTACCGCAACGTCACCGAGTTCTACGGCGACTGGGACTCGATCTTTCACGCGGCGGCGGGCCGCTTCGAGGGCGGCTGGACGGCCGAGATCGAGATCCCGTTCAAGTCGATCTCGTTCGATCCGAACACCGACACGTGGGGGCTCAACTTCTCGCGCACCGTGGTGCGCAAGAACGAGATCATCGCTTGGGTGTCGCGCAACCGCGCTTACAACCCCTCCGTGTCCGGCCTCGCGGTGGGCTTCGAGGGGCTCGAGCAGGGTCTCGGTCTAGACGTGGTGCCGTCCATGAGCGCGAGCCGGCGCAAGGATTTCACGGCACACGTCGGCGGCTCGGACCTCGAGCCCTCGCTCGACGTCGCCTACAAGCTCACGCCGCAGCTCAACGCCTCGCTCACGATCAACACGGACTTCTCCGCCACCGAGGTGGACGACCGGCAGGTGAACCTCACGCGCTTCGGCCTGTTCTTCCCCGAGAAGCGCGACTTCTTCCTGCGCGAGGCGGACATCTTCGAGTTCGGCGGCCTGGGCGGCCAGCGGCAGTCGAGCATCCCGGGCCTCAACGCGCTCGCCCAGAACGGCCGCCCGTTCTTCTCGCGGCGCATCGGCCTGAGCCCGCTCGGCGGCGTGGTCGATCTCGAGTACGGCGGCAAGATCAGCGGGCGCGTGGGGCGCTGGGAGCTCGGCGCGCTGTCGATCCGCCAGGACGCGTACGCCATCACGCTGCCGGAAGGCCGCGAGCGGCCCGGCGACCGGTGCGTGCCCGCGGACGCGCCTGGGTTCGTGAGCTGCGAGGTCGACGCGGATACGCTGTCGGTGGTGCGCGCGAAGCTCGGCGTGCTCGCCGAATCGAGCGTGGGCGTCATCGCCACCGAAGGAACGCCGACGACCAACGCGGACAACTCGGTCGCCGGCGTCGATTTCCTCTACCGCAACACGCGGCTGCCGGGCGGGCGATCGCTCGAGAC
>DATCLY010000061.1:0-4764 GCA_036563665.1 Gammaproteobacteria bacterium | reverse complement strand
TTGTTCCTCAGGGAACGACTTTGTTTTCGACGCACAACATTTTTGTCCGTTGCCAGCCGCCCCTACTCCACCGTCACCGACTTCGCCAAATTCCTCGGCTGATCCACGTCCGTCCCCTTGAGCACCGCCACGTGATACGCGAGCAGCTGCAACGGCACGGTGTACACGATCGGCGCGATGAGCTGATCCACATGCGGCATCGTGATCACCTTGATACCAGGCTCCGATTCGATGCCGGTATCGCGGTCGGCGAACACGTATAGCTTGCCGCCCCGCGCGCGCACCACCTGCATGTTCGACTTGAGCTTGTCGAGCAGCTCGTTGTTCGGCGCCACCACGATGACGGGCATCTCCTCGTCGATCAGCGCCAGCGGTCCGTGCTTCAGCTCGCCGGCCGCGTAGGCCTCGGCGTGGATGTAGGAGATCTCCTTTAGCTTCAGCGCGCCCTCCATGGCGATAGGCCACATCGGTCCGCGGCCGAGGAAGAGCGCGTGCTGCTTCTCGGCGAAATCTTCGGCCAGGAGCTGCAGCATCTCGTTCATGGCGAGCACCTGCTCCACGGCGGCTGCGGCGTGGTAGAGGTGAGACACCAGCCTGGTTTCGCGCTCGGCCGTCAGGCCGCGGTGGCGGCCCAGCATCAGCGCGATCAGCAGCATGGACATGAGCTGCGTGGTGAACGCCTTCGTGCTCGCCACGCCGATCTCGGGGCCCGCCTGGGTCATCATCACGAGGTCCGACTCGCGCACCATGGAGCTGTGCGGGCTGTTGCAGATCGTGAGCGATCCGATGTAGCCGGACTCCTTGGCGAGGCGTAGCGCCTCGAGCGTGTCGGCCGTCTCGCCGGACTGGGACAGCGTGACGAACAGCGTGCCGGGCGGCACCACCACGCGCCGGTAGCGGTACTCGCTCGCAATCTCCACCTGGCACGGCACCCCGGCCAGCTCCTCGATCCAATAGCGGCCCACGGCGCCCGCGTGATAGCTGGTGCCGCACGCCACCACGTGCAGGTGCTGCACGTCGCGCAGCAGCTCGGTGGCACGCGGTCCCAGCGACTCCCCGAGCACCCGGCCGTCGGCCACGCGGCCGTAGAGCGTGTCCGCGAGCGCCGCGGGCTGATCGAAAATTTCCTTGAGCATGAAGTGCCGGTACGGGCCTTTTTCCGTGGCCTCCGGCGACCATTGCGTCTCGTGCACCGGCCGCGACACCTCGCGGCCTTCCACGTCGAAGATGCGCACGTGCTCGCGCGTGATCTCGGCGAGATCGCCCTGCTCGAGGTAGATGAACCGCTGCGTCACGGGCAGCAGCGCCGGCACGCCGCTCGCCACGAAGTTCTCGCCGATCCCCAAGCCGATCACGAGCGGGCTCGCCACGCGGCTCACGACGATGCGGTCCGGCTGCTCCGCGTCGAAAACGAGGAGCGCGTAGGCGCCGGTGAAGCGGCGCACCGAGAGCCGCACGGCCTCGAGGAGATCCGCGCCGCGGCGCAGGTGGTCGTGCACGAGGTGCGCCGCCACCTCGGTGTCGGTCTCGGACGCGAACTCGTAACCCTTGGCGAGGAGCTCGTCCTTGATCGTCTGGTAGTTCTCGATGATGCCGTTGTGGATCACGGCCACCCGGCCCCCAGAGACGTGCGGATGAGCGTTCGCCTCGGTGACGCCGCCGTGCGTGGCCCACCGCGTGTGCGCCACGCCCAGCCGGCCCGAGAACGGGCGCTGCGCGAGCTTCTGCTCGAGCTGCGAGACCTTGCCGACGGTGCGGCACAGCCCGAGCGCACCGTCCGGCTGCACGACGGCAATTCCGGCCGAGTCGTAGCCTCGGTATTCGAGCCGGCGCAGCCCCTCCAGCAGCACCGGGACGATGTTTCGTTCAGCGATGGCACCGACGATGCCGCACATCTCTCCCGAACTCCTGAATCGGCTGCGGCGGGAACGTGGTCAGTGGCCGCCCGTGTCGGGCGGCCCGCCTTCGCCGCCCTTCGGCTGCTTGCGCGGCCGCTGCCAACCCTCCACGGTGGTCTGCCGGCTGCGTGCCACCGTGAGCTGGCCGGCCGGCGCGTTCTTGGTGATGGTGGAGCCGGCGCCGATGGTGGCATCCGGGCCCACCTCCACGGGCGCCACCAGCATCACGCCGGAGCCGATGAACGCGCCGTCGCCGATCACGGTGCGATGCTTGTTGGCGCCGTCGTAGTTGCAGGTGATGGTGCCCGCGCCGACGTTCACCCGGCGGCCGACGGTCGCGTCGCCCACGTAAGTGAGGTGGTTGACCTTGCTGCCCTCGCCGATCACGGCCTTCTTCATTTCGACGAAGTTGCCCACCTTCACCCGCTCGGCGAGCTCCACGCCCGGTCGTAGGCGCGCGAACGGCCCGATCTCGCAGTTCGGCCCGGCCACCACGTCCTGCATGACGCAGTGCGGATGCACCACGCAGCCGGGGCCCAGGCGGCTGTCCCTGATCACGGCGTACGGGCCCACGCGCACGCCGTCGCCGAGCTCCACGCGGCCCTCGAACACGGCGCCCACGTCGATGAAAACGTCGCGCCCGACGATGAGCTCGCCGCGCACGTCGATGCGCTCGGGGTCGGCCAGCGTGACGCCCGCGGCCATGAGCGCGGCCGCGCGACGGCGCTGGAGCGTGCGCTCGGCGAGCGCGAGCTGCGCACGGTCGTTGATGCCGAGCACCTCGTCGGCGTCGTCCACGAGCACGCCTTCCACGCCCACGCCTTCGCTCACGGCGAAGGCGACGATGTCGGTGAGGTAGTACTCGCCCTGGGCGTTGTCGTTGGTCAGGCGTCCGAGCCAGCGCCGCAGGTGCGCGGCGCTCGTCGCGAGGAGGCCGGTGTTCACCTCGTTGATGCGGCGCTCGTCGTCGCTCGCGTCCTTCTCCTCCACCACGCGCACGACTTCGCCGTGCTCGTCGCGCACCACGCGGCCGTAGCCGCGCGGGTCGGCGAGCTCCGCCGTGAGCAGGGCCACGCCGCGGTCGGCCCCTGTGACGAGGCGCGTGAGCGTGCGGGGGGAAACGAGCGGCACGTCGCCGCAGAGGATCAGCACCTGGTGGTCGTCCGGCACGCGCGGCAGCGCCTGCAGCACGGCGTGACCCGTGCCGAGCTGCTGCGACTGCAGGCACCACTCGAGGTCGGGATCGGGGAAGGCGGCCCGGACCTGCTCGGCGCCGTGACCGTGCACGACGTGGATGCGCGCGGGCTCGAGCGCCCGCGCCGCGTCGAGGGCGTGGGCGAGCATCGGCTTGCCGGCAAGCGGCTGCAGCACTTTCGGCAGCGCCGAGTTCATGCGCTTGCCTTGGCCGGCGGCCAGGACGATGACGGTGAGCGGCACTGACGGCCCTCGCTCTTCCCGATTCATCAGGATCATAACGCGGCCGCCCCGGCGAGGGGTGTACACTGCGTCACGGGGAAATCGCCTTTACCGCTGCGACATCTTGGGGCACGAAGCTTCGCGGCTGGAAAGCCGCTCCCACAAGCTTCGTTGTTGGCCGGGCGCGGCTCTCCGTTCAGTGGCGTGGAGATTGCGGCCGGGCAGCCGCGCCTGCCGAGCGGCGGGGATCAGCCGCGCTTGCCCTTGAGGCGCTGGGCCGCGCGGTAGCGCGCCTCGGCTTCGATGAGCTCGGCCTGCGCCTGCGCGAGGTCGACCTCTCCCACGCGCCCCTCGAGCGCCGCGCGTGCCCGCTCGCGAGCTTCGAGCGCGGCCGCCTCGTCGAGCTGATCCGCGTGCAGCGCGCTGTCGGCCAGCACCGTCACGAGGTGCGGCTGAACCTCGAGCACGCCGCCGGTCACGTAGAAGAACTTTTCGCCCTCGGACGTCTGCACGCGCACCGGCCCGGGCCGCAAGCCCGTGAGCAGCGGCGCGTGGCGCGGCGCGATGCCGACCTCGCCCATCTGAGCGGGCGCGAACACCATCTCGGCATCGCCCGAGAAGATTTCGCCTTCGGCGCTGACGATCTCGACGTGGATCGACACCTTTATTGGCCTCCTGGGTCGCGGCTGGAAAGCCGCTCCCACATGATCAAAGCCGCCCCCACATGATCAAAGCCGCTCCCACGCGGTTATTGTAGGCGCTTCGCCTTCTCCTCCGCTTCCTCGATGGCGCCCACCATGTAGAACGCCTGCTCGGGCAGGTGGTCGTACTCGCCGTTGCAGATGGCCTTGAAGCCGCGGATCGTGTCCTTGAGCGGCACGTACTTGCCGGGCTGGCCCGTGAACGCCTCGGCCACGGTGAACGGCTGCGAGAGGAAGCGCTGGATCTTGCGCGCGCGCTGCACGGTGAGCTTGTCGTCTTCGGACAGCTCGTCCATGCCGAGGATGGCGATGATGTCCTGCAGCTCGCGGTTGCGCTGCAGGATGGCCTGCACGCGCCGCGCCGTCTCGTAGTGCTCCTGGCCGATCACGTTCGGGTCGAGCAGACGGCTGGTCGAATCGAGCGGGTCCACGGCGGGGTAGATGCCGAGCTCCGCGATCTGCCGCGACAGCACGAGCGTGGCGTCGAGGTGCGCGAACGTGGTCGCGGGCGAGGGGTCCGTCAGGTCGTCCGCCGGCACGTACACGGCCTGGAACGACGTGATCGAGCCCTTCTTCGTGGACGTGATGCGCTCCTGCAGCACGCCCATCTCCTCGGCGAGCGTGGGCTGGTAACCCACGGCCGACGGCATGCGGCCGAGCAGCGCCGACACCTCGGTGCCCGCGAGCGTGTAGCGGTAGATGTTGTCGATGAACATCAGCACGTCACGGCCTTCGTCGCGGAAGTACTC
>DATCLY010000060.1:0-22323 GCA_036563665.1 Gammaproteobacteria bacterium | reverse complement strand
GCTCGCAGTCGACAACAGCCGGTAGTCGAACGAGTTGTTCTCGGTGGTGCCGGTGTAGTCGATGAACTCGGCACCGGGGAACGGCGACTCGGCATAGGTATCGAGGAAGCTGCCCAGGAAGTTCACGGCGAACTGGCCGATTCGCCAATCCACCTGCACGTCCACGCCCTCGACCTCGATGCCGCCCTGATTGATGTAGCGGGCACTGTAACGGCGGTCGGCGCCGAAGTTGCCCGCCGTGAACGGCGCGCCGCCCACGTACTCGCGCTGGATCAGGGCACAGAACGGATTCCCCGCCGCGAGCTCGGCGCCGGTGTGTGAACCGGGCGCATCGCCGACGAGGGGATTGAAAGCCGCGTCCAGGCACTGCTGGTAAATCACGTCGTGGTCTGGAACGCCGATCGCGTTCTTGAGGTCGATCTCGAACCAGTCAACCGACAGCGTGAGCGTATCGAGCGGACGCAGGACGATGCCAGCCGTCGTGGTGTTGGCCGACTCCGACTCGAGGCTCGGGTTGCCCTCGGTGACGCCGATCGTGAACGGGAAGTACGTGCGGCCGCCGAATACGTTGTAGTTGTACTCGTCCGCGGTGGCCGTGCCGGGCACGTACAGCGACTCCGGAGCACCGTCCCGCACCATCAGATACTGGCAGAGGATCTGGAGGTTCAATCGGTTCGGGTTCTCTGGCCGGTTGCCCCACGACGGCGTGTTATCCGGATAGTAGGCGCAGGAGTCCACGCCGGTGACGAGCTGACTTCCACCTCTCGGCGTGAAGAGCTCCGTCACGTTCGGCGCGCGATTGGCGAATTGTCGGCCGCCGCGCACGGTGACCCGGTCGTTGACGCGCCAGTCGGCGAGAAGCTTCCAGGTATCCACCGAGCCCACGGTGTTGTAATCCGACCAGCGGATGCCGGGATTGAGCTCGAACGCCTGCACGAGCTTCTTGTTGCTCACGAGCGGAATCGCGAACTCGGCGAACAGCTCCTTCACGTCCGTGCTGCCCTGCACCGCCACCGGCAGGATGATGTTCTGGACCACGTTCGGATAATCCTGGTTCGCGTTGTAGCCGGAATCCGGGTTGAACGCGAACTGCTCCTCCCGATAGTTGACGCCCACCGCGAACCCCACGTCGCCGGCCGGCAACTCGGCCAGAGTGCCCGTGACCGAGCCTTCGATGACGTCCTGCGTGAGCCGCGTAACCGACGTCATGCGCAGTACGACATAGTCGGCGCAGTCCTGCGACACGAAAGGCGTGTCGTCGACGCTGCCGTCGGGATTGAAGATCGGCAAGCCCGAGGTGCAATGGCCCGTCACGGCCAGCGGCACGGCGCCCGGCAGATCCAGCACGTCGAAGTCCTCGCCGTACTGGTTCGCATTGAAGAGGTTCTGCAGGCGAAGCAGGTGCGGGAATCCTTCCGGCTGATGAGCGTTCACCGACGTCTTGCCGTGCGAGGCATAGATTTCCCAGCGCCAGTCCCTGCCCCCGACCTGGAAGTCGCTTCGCAGCCCGCCGATCACCTGGTAGACGTTGCTCGTGGTCTCGGTGCGGAAGTTCGGCAGATAGTCCAGGCCGCCGACGTAGGTCCATGGCGCGTCCGGATCCGGGCGGGAGTTCAGCAAGTCGGCGAGCGCCGCCGGAACGGGATGCAGCGTGATCGGCGGCTGCCCCGGAGCGGGGGGCGGCGGCTGGCCGAACTGCGGCGAGTCCGGGTCGTCGTAGAGCGGATTGTACGGAATCGTCGGCGACCAGACATTGAACACGCTCGACACGAAGCCGCGCGAGGTAGCCACGGTCTCGGAGAAACGAATGTCGGCGAACGCCTCGATGTTGTCCGTCAGGTCCATGTGGCCCGAGCCGAACAGCGAGTAGCGCTGCAGCGGGAGCTGCAGGTAGTTGTGCTCGCGATCGTTGTAGCCGAGCGTGCCGTCGGGGTTGATCTTGAAGCCGGATTCACCCCCGAGCGGACCGGTGTACGGATGGTCGGGATTGAGCGGGTCGTTGGGATCGAAGATGTTGCCGTTCTGATCGATCGCGTAGATGGACTGGTTGGGCCCGAGCGGAAAACCGGCGGCCGGCTGGTTCGCGCCGAACGGCTGACCGCAATCGAGCACGCCGCACAGCGAGGCGCGGTTGAAGTCGAACCGCGACAGGTTCGAGCTGCCGATGTCGCCGCCCATCGTGCCGGGGTCGTCCCACCCCTCCCGCACCCAGTCGCGGTCCTTGCCGTAGATGATCTCGCGCTCGCTGTAGTCCACGCCCAGCATCACGCCGCCGCGGCCGTCGGCCAGGGCCGCGCCGAACAGCCCACTGATCGACCGCTCGGCACCGTCGCCCTCGGCCGTGATACCCGACTGGACGTTGAACTCCACGCCTTCGAAGTCGCGCTTGAGGATGAAGTTGGTCACGCCTGCGATGGCGTCGGCGCCGTACACGGCGGCGGCGCCGCCGGTGATCACCTCCACGCGGTCGATCGCGGCGGAGGGGATGGTATTCAAGTCGACCACGAGCAGGCCGTTGATCGGTTGCACGCGTCGGCCGTCGATGAGGACCAGATTGCGATTGACGCCGAGGGCACGCAAGTTGGCCGTCGCGGCACCCGGCGCGGCAGCCGCCTGCGGAAACGGCGTCCCGGCGGTGCTCCCCTGCGCCTGCGTGCCCGACGCCGTGAACTGCGGCATCTGGTTGAGCCCGGCTTCGAGCCCAATGTTGGTTCTCGTGGTGAGAGCCTGCGCGTCGACGCTCACGATCGGGCTCAGCGAGGAGTAGTCGCGGCGAACGATGCGCGAGCCCGTGACCACCACTTCTTCCACGGCCTGGTCCCCTTGAGCCATGACGGCCTCGGGAACGACCGCAATCACGAGCACGAGAAGGAGCAGCAGCGCGGCCTGCCGGCCCGCCAGGACGGTTTTCATGGCATTCCCCCCTTGAGCGCAGGCGGCGCAGCGTGGGCATTTGCGCCCATCGATCCCCCCAAGCGCCCGCTTTTTAACTTACCCCGAAGTTACAAGCTTAAGAGGGATTCTTGAACTTGCAAGGGTGTCGTGTGCGCGACCAGCCCAATCCGTTCTTTTTCTCAGAGGGACGATCGAGCGCCGACGCGCTACGGTCCCGACCGCGGTGTGTTAGGGTCGGACAGCCGTAGCCCCCCCTCCCGCCGCGGGCAGGCGTTCTCCTCGGCGGTCGCTCGGAGCGGGGCGAGCGTTCCGGTCGAGGGAGCCCCGGTCGCCCCGGCGCCGCGCCGCGCTACGCAGCGTGCGGCGCGGCGGCGGGTCGTCGACGTGGCCGGAGCTAGCCGGTCCGCTTCAAGGTCTCGTGCAGGAACCAGGCGCGCTCCTCGGTTTCGTCGATCCACACCTCGATCAGGCTGGCGGTGGCGACGTCGTTGCGCTGGTCGCAGAGCTCGTGCGCCTCGCGGAGCCGGCCGACGAGCATCCGGTTGTCGTCGAGCAGCTCGGACAGCATGGCTTCCGCGTCGAGGTCGTCGCCGTCGTTGTCGCGCACGCGTTGCAGCCGCCCGATGTGGCCGATCGACTTGAGCGTCGACTGGCCGAGCTTGCGCACGCGCTCGGCGATGGGATCGACCATGGCGAGGATCTGCGTGGCCTGCTGATCGAGCAGCAGGTGATAGTCGCGGAAGTGCGGTCCGCTCACGTGCCAATGGAAGTTCTTGGTCTTGACGTAGAGCGCGAACACGTCCGCGAGCAGCCCGTTCAGGGCCTGCGCCACGTCAACGGCGTCCTTGTGCGGCAGGTCGGTCGGCGTGGCCACCGCCCCCTGTCGGCTCGCGCTCCGGGACTCGGTCTTCTTCGCGGCATATCCCTTCATGGTCGTGAGCTCCTCTGTCGTCGTTTCGAAACGATCGGTTTGCGTAACCGGTTGCGTAGCGGGACTACGCCCGCGCGACAGATCCATACTATGTCCGCGCCGCGCGCACGTCGATTCGCGCGCAGTCTTTGACCGTCGACCGCGCAGTACATTCGGCGGCGCGAGCGGGCGTCCGGCCGCCGCGGCGCGGCCCGGCGGCGGAGCTCACCTCGGCAGCGCGTGCCGCTGGAAGAACGTCCACATCTCGGCCGTGGCGTCGACCTCCTCGCGCGCCCACACGTGCCCGAGCCCGTCGACGCGCACGAGCCGCACCTCCGCGCCGCCATCGCAGCCCTCGTAAGAGAGCGTGGACAACGGCCCCGGCTCGTCCTCGAGCACGGGCCCCGCGTCGCAGCCGTTGTGCGCGGCCCAGCCGGCGAGCGCGTCGGGCACGCTCTCGAGCCATTCCCCGCCCCGCTCCGGGAGGTTACCGTCGTAAGGGTTGCGCTCGTCGGCCAGGCCGTGGAACGCCAGCACGGGCACGGCGCGCCCTTCGCAGGGGCCGGGCCACCGCAGCCCGGCCATCGGCGCGATGGCCGCGATGCGGTGGCCGAGGCGACAGGCGAGCAGCGACGACATGCGTGCGCCGCCCGAGAAACCGGTGGCGTACACGCGCCGCAGGTCCGTGCACGCGCGCGCCGCGACGTGATCGATCACGTCCGCCACGTACTGCACGTCGTCGGCGCGTCCCTGCGTCACGGGCACGTTCCAGCGCCGGTTCTGGCTCTCCTCGGCCTGGAGCGTGGCCACGAGAAAACGCTCGCGCTCGGCGAGCGTCTCGAAGCGGCTCGTCGCGGCCTGACCGGCCGCCGTGCCGCCGCTGCCGTGCAGGTCGAGCACGAGCGGCAGCGGCGTTCGTCCGTCGTAACCGGACGGCACGAACAGCCGGTAGCTGCGTTCGCGCCCGCCGGAGGAGAGCCGCTCGACGCGCACGCCCGCTTCGAGCGCGGCTGCGGGGTCGCACGAGACCGAGACGGGCGACGTCTGCGCCGCGGCGCTCGACGCGGCGCCGAGCGCGGCGAGCGTCGCCGCCGGCAGTAGGTACCGATGCATGAACATTTCCCCTCGTGGACGCCCTATCCTCGCGCGGCGCGCGCGGTCCCGGCAACCCGGCGGCTAGCGCGCATCCTCCGCGACGCCGGCCGCGGCCGGCTCACGCAGCGGCAACCGGACGCGCGCCACGCAGCCGCGCGCGTCGCGGCGGTTCTCGAGCGTGATCGTGCCGCCGTGGTTCTCCACGATCTCGCGCGACAGCACGAGCCCGATGCCGGAGCCGCCGGGCTTCGTGGAGAAGAACGGCACCCACAGGTTGTCGGTGCGCGCGAGCCCGGGGCCGTCGTCCTCGATCTCGACCTCGAGCTCCCCGCCCGGCGTGCGTCCCCAGCGCACGCGCACGCCGCCCTCGTCGCCCACCGCTTCCACGGCATTCTTGACGAGGTTGATCAGCACCTGCTCGATCTGGTCCGGATCGACGTCGAGCACCACCTCGGGCCCGTAGACTTCGACGCGACCGCCGTGCAGCGAGCCCACGCGCCGCACGAGCGACGCGAACTCCACCGGCCGCCGGGCCGGCGCGGGCAGGCGCGCGAGCCGGGCGTACGCGTTCATGAACCGGCCGAGCGAGTCCGCCCGGTCGTGGATGATGCCGAGGCCGTGCTGCGCGTCCTCGCGCCAGTCCTCGGGCAGCGGCTCGCGGCCGAGCAGCTTCGCGAGCGTGCCGGCCATCGACTTGATGGGCGCGAGCGAGCTGTTCAGCTCGTGGCCGAGCACGCGCACTAGGCGCTGCCACGCCTGGCGCTCCTCCTCGCGCAGCGCGCGGCTCACGTCGGAGATCACGAGCAGCTCGTGCGGCATGCCGCCTTCGCGAAACCGCCGTCGCCGGATCTCCCAGCGTCCGGTGTGGCCGGCGAACGCGTGCGACACGATGCGCCCGGAGCGCTCCGTCAGGAGCTCCGCGAGCCCGAGCTCCTCGGCGCTGCTGCCTACGAGCTCCGCGGCGGAACGGCCGAGCAGCGCCTCGCCGGCGCGGTTCACGAGGCGCAGCCGCCGCACCGCATCGAACGCGAACACGGCGATGTCGATCTCGGCGATGACCTTCTCGAGCAGCACGCCGGCCTCCACCGCCTCGAGGCGCTGGCGATGCAGCGTGCGGCTCAGCGTGTTCACCTCGACCATGACCTCGCCGAGCGCGTCCTCGGGGTCCGCGTTGCGGCCGCGCAGCGAGTAATCGCCCTCGCGCAGCGCCTCGAGCATGTTCGCGAGCGAGCGCAGCGGATTCACCACCTGGCGCTGCACGGCGAACGCGCCCCCGACGACGATCAGCGCCGTGAGGGCGAGCACCGATGTGCGCAACGCCCCGCTCGCATCCACCACGAACAGCAGCACGGCCATGGCGAGCCACGGCGGCGCCGCGACCAGCAGCACGGCGAGCAGCACGCGGTTCTGGAACCTCGAGCGCCGGGGGCGCTTCACAGGCCGAATTTCTCCATGCGCCGGTAGAGGGCGGAGCGGCTCACTCCGAGATCCTCCGCCGCCGCCACGACGTTGCCGTCGTGGCGGGCGAGCGCCGCGCGGATGGCCTCCATCTCCACCTCGTCGAGCGTCATCGGCTTGCGCTCGGCGCCCGGCAGCGGAGCTGCCTCGAGCCTCAGGTCGGCGGGGCCCACGGTCTTGCCCCGCGCCATGAGCACCGCGCGCTCCACCACGTGCGAGAGCTCGCGCACGTTGCCCGGCCACGCGTAGCGCCGCAAGGCCGACAGCGCCGAGTCCGTGAAGGCCTCCACCGGCCGCCGGTGTCGTTGCGCGTGGCGCTCGAGGAACCGCAGCGCCAGGCGGACGATGTCATCGCCGCGCTCGCGCAGCGGCGGCACCTTGATGTGGATCGTGTTCAGCCGAAACAGCAGATCGCTGCGGAAGCGACCCGCCTCGATCTCCGCCGCGATGTCCGCATTGGTCGCCGCCAGCACGCGCACGTCCACCTGTTGCGTGCGCGACGACCCGAGCCGCTCGAACTGGCCGTCCTCCAGCACGCGGAGCAGCCGCGCCTGCTGCGCCACCGGGATGTTCGCGATCTCGTCCAGGAACAGCGTGCCGCCGTCGGCGAGCTCGAAGCGGCCCACGCGGTCGGTCTTCGCGTCCGTGAACGCGCCCTTCACGTGCCCGAACATCTCGCTCTCGAACACGGTCTCGGAGAGGCTGCCGATGTTGACGATGACGAGGCTGCGGTCGCGCCGCGGCGAGCGCGCGTGGATCAGGCGCGCGATGAGCCCCTTGCCCGTGCCGCTCTCGCCGGTGATCAGCACGTTGGCATCGGACGGCGCCACCCGCTCGATGGTCTCGAGCACCGGCTGCATCACGGGCGATTCCGCGATCATCTCCTCGTCCGCCCCGGTGAGCTGGCGGTTCTCGGCTTCCAGCGCCCGCGCGCGGTTCAGCGCCTGGCCCAGGGCCACCTGGGTGCGCAGCACCGTCAGCAGGCGGGCGTTGTCCCAGGGCTTCTCGACGAAGTCCTGCGCGCCGCGGCGCATGGCCTCGACGGCGAGCTCGATCGAGCCCCAGGCGGTCATCACGACGATCGGCGTCACCGCGTCGAACGCGCGGATGCGGCCGATGAGATCGAGCCCCTCCTCGCCCGACGTGGTGTCGCGCGTGTAGTTCAAATCCATGAGCACGGCGTCCGCCTTGCGGGCGCGTAGGCCCTGGAGGAGCGCGGCGGGGTCGGTGAAGGTCTCGCTCGAATAGCCTTCACCCTTGAGCAGCAGACGCAGCGCTTCGAGCACGTCGCGCTGGTCGTCGGCAATAAATATATGAGGCGCGCGACGAGGCATGGAGGCTACTCTAGATACGCCACAGGGCGGCGCGCGGCAAGCGGCCCCTACCCGCCCGCGCTCGCGGGCCGCATGGGCGCGCCCGACGCGGGCAGCGGCTCGTCGGAGGTGATCCAGCCGTCGCCGAGCTCGATCACGCGGCGGCCGAATGCCGCCACACGCTGGTCGTGCGTCACCTGGATGATCGTCGTGCCCTGCCGGTTCAGCCCGCTCAGGAGCTCCATGATCTGCTCGCCCTGCGTCCAGTGGAGGCTGCCGGTGGGCTCGTCGGCGAGCACCACGCGCGGCTCGGCGATCACGGCGCGCGCCACGGCCACCTGCTGCTGCTGCCCGCCGGAGAGCTGGGAGGGGTACAAGTCCTTCTTGCCCACGATCTGGAAGCGGTCGAGGATCTCGGCCACCCGCGCCTGCCGCTCCTTGCGCGCCACGTTGCGGTACGACAGCGGGATCTCGAGGTTCTCGTAGACCGTGAGGTCGTCCAGCAGATGGAACTGCTGGAACACGAAGCCGATGTTCTCCTTGTTGAGCGCGCTGCGCTTCTTCGGGCTCGCGCCGTGCACCGGCTCGTCGGCGAACCAGTACTCGCCGTCGAACGCCCCGTCCAGCATGCCGAGGATCGCGAGCAGCGTGGACTTGCCGGAGCCGGACGGCCCCATGATCGTGACGAAGTCGCCCTCCTCCACCTCGATCGAGATCTGGCGCAGCACCCAGGTGCGGCCGCCTTTGTACGGGTACGACTTCTCGACGTTCCGGGTTCTGATCAGCGCCACGTCACTTTACCTTCTTCGTTGGGATGGCACGCAACCCCTGTGCCAAGGGGTTCTGTCGTGCAAGCGCTTGTTTCTATTACCGAAGCGTCTCCCGCGCCGGCACCCCGCATCCCGCAACCGTTCGCCCCGTCCCACTTTCGGGACGCCCGAAATCGTTCGCGACCTTTGCAACGCTCCACGCGTTGCAATACCGTTTCGCGGGGCGTTCGCGCGTCCGGCCGCGCGCGGGCAGCTCCGTGTCGAGCAGCGTAGCAGCCCGCGACAAAACGCCACACTCTCGCGACACCTCCACCATAGCAGGGTCGTTCCCACCTTCCTCAGAATGGCGCCCGCGACGAGCACGGTGAGCAACATGACCACGCAGGCACGAACCGTCGTGAATCCCCCGCACGCCTCGGCGCTCGCGCTCGCTTCGCTCGCCGCCCTGCTCCAGGCCTGCGGCGGGGGCGGCAGCTCCGATCCGACGCCCGTGCCCGTCGGGCCGCAAATCACTTCGTTCACCGCCGCCGGCGACGAGCACTTCATCGGCGAGCCCGTCGAGCTCGTCGCGCAGTTCACGGGCGGCACGGGCCGGATCGATCCCGGCGGCATCGACGTCGCCAGGGGCCAGCCGGTGCAGACGGGACGCGTGGCCGAGGACACCGTCTTCACGCTCACCGTCACCGACGGAACCACTACCGTCACGCGCGAGCTCGAGATCGACGTCCGCTATCGGGAACGGTGGCGGACGATCGACATGCCGTTCGCGCGGGAGCAGCACGTCACGGTGGAGCTCCAGGACGGACGCATCCTCGTCGTCGGCGGCTCGGACGCGAGCGGCGGCACGATGCCGACGACGAACTACGTGTTCGACCCTGACACGGAGACGTTCGCGGAGCTCGGCAACATCATCGATCCGCGCATCGAGCACGTGGCCGTCGTCTTGCAGACCGGCGACGTGCTGGTGACGGGCGGCGACGTGCAGTTGCCCGCCACGCAGGAGGCCGAGATCATCGACGCCCGGACGGGCGTGGCCTTTCCGACGGGCGCCCCGAGCGTCCACCGGATCGCGGCCGCCGCGGTGCTGCTCGAGGACGGGCGCGTGCTCGTCACCGGCGGCTACGCGGTGCCCCCGCTCGCGACGGCCGAGCTCTTCGATCCGGCCGCCGGCTCGTTCACGCCGACGGCGGGCAATCTGAATTACGGCCGCGCCTACCATTCGGCCACGCTGCTCGACGACGGACGGGTGCTGATCTACGGCGGCTTGACGGCGGGCGCCACACCGGCGCCTCCGGAGCTCTTCGACCCGCAAACGGAAACCTTCACCGCGCTGCAGCCGCCCGAGTCGATTCCGCGATTGAATCACGTCGCGCTGCGCCTGCAGGACGGCCGCGTCGGCGTCTTCGGCGGCGAGAACCTGGCGGCCGTCCCGCTCACCGGGAATCTCGCGTTCGCCACGTCGCCGGACCGCTTCGAGCCGCTGACGCCCCTCGCGCAGCGGCGCACGCTGGCGCGCGGCGCGCTGCTCGCGGACGGCCGCGTGCTGCTCGCGGGCGGCTACGTGAGCACCATCGCGCAGGCGGACGCCGGCACGGTGATCGTCGCCGCCGCGGGCGACGCGAGCGCGCCCGGACCGGCGCTCGGCGCAGCGCGCGTCTTCCACACCATGAACCGGCTGCGCACCGGCAAGCTCCTCGTCATCGGCGGGCGGGACGCGAGCCAGGCGCCGCTCGCGACGGCAGAGCTCTTCGAGTAGCTCGGTAGTTTTCCGACGTAACGTCGCGCCGCCGATGGAAGCCGCGGACGGCGGGAACGCTCGCCCGCTCCTGTATAATCCCGCGGCGGCAAGCATCTCATTTCGTCCGAGGGGAGCGCCTCGCATGGCCAACACGAGCGCGACGGCCACGGCCGTCAACGTCTTCACGTCGCCCGGCGAAGCGTTCCCTGCCATCAAGGAACGGCCGCGCCCGTGGTTCCCGATCCTGCTGCTGATCGCCGCCATCGCCGTGGTCACCTTCGTCTATATGACTTCGGTGGATCTGCCCTGGCTGTTCGAGACGCAGCTGCAGGCGCCCGGTAACGTGGAGCTCACGGCCGAGCAGCGGGAAGAGGCGATCGAGCGGGCCGCGGCCGTTTCGCCGCTGCTGTATGCGGCCATCGGCACCTTGACCTCCTCCCTCTCGTTCCTCGTGCTCGCGCTGCTCGCCGCGCTCTACTACACGGGCGTGTCGTTCCTCACCCACGACGGCGTCAAGCTCAAGCAGTGGTTCGGGCTCGTCTGCTGGTGCTCGCTGCCGCTCGTGCTCGGCGCCGTGGCGCAGCTCGCGTATCTCCTTTCGACGGACGCGCGCTTCCTGATGCAGGACGAGATCAATCCCCTCTCCTTCGGTAACCTGCTGTCGATCGACCGCAGAGGGCTCACGGTGGTGCAGCGCATCGTGCTCGGGCTCGACCTGACCGTGCTCTGGTGCGTCGTGCTGACCGTGCTCGGCTATCAGGCGTTCACCAAGAGCTCGCTCGGCAAGGCCGTCGCGATCGTGCTGGGGCCGCCGGTCGCGATCGTGGCCCTCGGCACCCTGCTCGCGCTCGCGAGGTAACCAATGGCGAAGAAGCCCCTCCTCGTCGTGGGGATCGTGGCCCTCGTGGTGGCGGTGCCGCTGCTGCAGGCCAAGCTCGGCGGCCGCGCCGCCGTGCAGGTGCAGGTGGAGAAGCTCGAGCCGCGCACCATCCGCTCCTCCGTGCTCGCCTCCGGCAAGCTCGTGCACGAGGAGGAGGTGCAGCTCATGACGGAGGAGATCGGCCGCGTCACGGCCATCTACGTGGACGAGGGCGACCACGTGAAGAAGGGCGACCTCGTGCTGCAGATCGACGACCAGCGGCTGCGCGCCGCCGTGGAGCAGAACGAGGCGGCCGCCCGCGTGCAGGAGATCGCGATCCGGCGTCAGGAGCTGCACGTGCAGAGCCTGCGCACGCAGTGGGAGCGCATGCAGAGGCTGCACGAGCAGGGGCTCATCGACGAGGACACCTTCACCACGGCCACGGACAACCTGCGCATCGCGGAGGTGGATCTCGCCTCGAGCCGCGAAGCGCTCTCGCAGGTGCTGGCCCAGCTCGAGCAGGCCCGGGACCGGCTCGCGAAGACCAGCGTCTACTCGCCCATCGACGGCACCGTCACGTCGCTCGATATCAAGGTGGGCGAGACCGCCATCGCGAGCTCGACCAACATCCCGGGCTCCACGCTCATGACCATCGCCAACCCCGCGAGCATCCTCACCGAGGTGAACGTGGACGAGGCGGACATCGCCAAGGTGGAGGTGGGCCAGAAAGCGCGGGTGATCGCCATCGCCTACCCGGACCGGCCCGTGGAAGGCGTGGTGGAGTCGATCGCGGTGACGGCGAAGGTGGCGGAAGGCCAGCAAGGCCAGAGCTTCGCCGTGAAGATCCGGCTGCTCGACCCGCACGCCATCACGCTGCGGCCCGGCATGTCGTGCCGCGCCGAGATCTTCTCCTCGAGCCGCGAGAACGTGCTCGCGGCGCCGATCCAGGCCATCATCGTCGAGGAGGACCTGACCCGCGACGAGATCCGCCGCTTCGTCTTCGTGAACCGCGGCGGCACGGCGGAGCGCGTGGAGGTGCAGGTGGGGATCTCGGACGACACCTATCAGGAGATCACCAGCGGCCTCGCGGCGGGCGACGACGTCATCGTGGGCCCCGACCGCGTGCTGCGTGCCCTCGAGGACGGCGACCGCGTGGTGGTGGCGGACGATCGGCGACGGTGAGCGGCATGCCCGTCATCGAGCTCGAGCGCGTGAGCAAGCACTACGTGATGGGCCAGCACGTGATCAAGGCCGTGGACGAGCTCGACCTCGTCATCGATCACAACGAGTACGTCGTGATCATCGGCTCGTCGGGGTCGGGCAAGTCCACGCTCATGAACATCATCGGTTGCCTCGACACGCCCACCTCCGGGCGCTACGTGCTGAACGGCCAGGACGTAGGCGGCATGAACGAGAACCAGCTCGCGGACGTCCGCAACCGCGAGATCGGCTTCATCTTCCAGAGCTTCAACCTGCTGCCGCGAGCGTCGGCGCTGAAGAACGTGATGCAGCCGCTGATCTACCGCGGCCTCTCCCTGCCGGAGCGCCGCGCGCACGCCGAGCGCGTGCTCGAGCGGGTGGGCCTCGCGGACCGCGCCCATCATCTGCCGAACCAGCTCTCCGGCGGCCAGCGGCAGCGCGTCGCCATCGCCCGCGCGCTCGTGACGCACCCGTCGATCCTGCTCGCGGACGAGCCCACGGGCAACCTCGATTCGCAGACGTCGATCGAGATCCTGTCGCTGTTCGACGAGCTGCACGCCGAAGGGCAGACGATCGTGCTCGTGACCCACGAGCCTGACGTGGCGCAGCACGGCGAACGCGTGATCCGCCTCAAGGACGGCAAGATCGTCGAAGACCATGTCCAGCAGCCCAAGCGCGCTCGGCATTGAGCGCGGCGCGCGCCGCCCGGCGACGGGCGCGCGTTTTCCGCTGTGGTTCGCGGCCACGGAAGGCGCCCGGGCCGCGCTCGCGTCCATCCGAGCGCACGCCTTCCGGAGCTTCCTCACCACGCTCGGCATCGTGATCGGCGTGGCGTCCGTCATCGCGATGGTGTCCATCATCCAGGGCCTGAGCTACACCATCGGCCAGCAGTTCCAGGGCCTGGGCAGCAACAGCGTGACCGTGCAGTCCTATACGCCGCTCGAGAACGCGCTGCAGGGCCGACGGGCGCGCCTCACGCAGGAGGACTACGAGCTCATTCGCTATCGCGTGCCGGGCATCGCGAAGATCACGCCGGTCATGTACTCCCAGCAAGGGCAGGCCCAGATCCGCTACGGCTCGCAGACCGCGACGGCGCAGGTGCTCGGCACCACGTATTCCTATCAGGACGTGGGCCAGTACTTCATGCAGCACGGCCGGTTCCTGTCCGACAGCGACGACGAGACGCGCCGGCGCGTGGCCGTGATCGGCGAGCAGGTGCGCGAGGACCTGTCGCTGCCCGAGAACCCCGTGGGGGAGTTCGTCCAGATCCAGGGCGAGTGGTTCAAGATCATCGGGCTCTTCGAGCCCAAGGGCGAGATCTTCGGGCAGAGCCAGGACAACCGCGTGATGATCCCGTTCAGCACGATGGCGAGCATCCAGGGCAATCAGCGGCAACCCGACATCGCCGTGCAGCTCACGATCGCCAACCTGGACGAGCTGCCCAACATCTCGCAGACCATCACGCGGCTGCTGCGCAACGCCCACGGGCTCGAGGGCGACGAGGAGAACGACTTCCGCATCCAGACGGCCGAGCAGCTTCAGGACACGTTCGACACGATCCTCAACACCGTCACCGTCGTCATGACCGGCATCGTCGGCATCTCGCTGCTGGTCGGCGGCATCGGCATCATGAACATCATGCTGGTATCGGTGACGGAGCGCACCCGCGAGATCGGCATCTGCAAGGCCATCGGCGCGAAGCGCCATCACATCCTGCTGCAGTTCCTGCTGGAAGCGCTCCTGCTCTGCCTGCTGGGCGGCCTCGTGGGGCTCGCGCTCGGTTACGGCATCGGCGCCGTGGCGGCTTCATTCATCCCGGGCTTCCCGGGCGCGTATACGCCGTGGTGGGCGGTGGTGCTCGCGCTCGGCTTCTCGGCGGCCGTGGGCGTCGTGTTCGGCATCCTGCCGGCCGCCAAGGCCGCGAACCTCGATCCGATCAGCTCACTGCGCTACGAGTGACGGCCGTCGCGCCGGCGCCGCGTCGGTCACGCCGGCTCAAGGTTTTCCGCGTCGGGACGATATGTTGACCGTCGAACGGTGCGGAGGTCACGAACGAGCGAGATGTCCACGACGGCGGAAGCAGCGGCCCTCGACCTGGTGGCACGAGTCGTCGAGGAGATGCAGAACGAGCACTTCGAGCTGCCGGGATTCCCCGAGGCGGTGCTGCGGATTCAACGCACGCTCGACTCGCCCGACGCGAGCACGGACGACGTCGTGCGCATCCTGAGCTCGGAGCCGGCACTCGCGGCGCAGGCCTTGCGGCTCGCCAACTCGGCCGCGCTGCGCCCGGCGGACGGCGAGATCACCGACCTACGCAAGGCCGTCACGCGGCTCGGCTTCAACGTGGTGCGGGCCGTGGCGGCGGCATTCGCCATCCGCCAGCTCCGGCTGCGCGAGGGCGTCTCGGCCGAGGTGCGCGCCGAGGTCGAGTCCATCTGGCGCGACAGTGTGACGGTTGCATCGGTCTGCGCCGTCCTCGCGAGGCACTGCACCGACGTCAATCCGGACGAGGCGCTGCTCGCCGGCCTCCTGCACGTGCTCGGCCGCCTGTACATCGTCATGCGTGCCGAAGGCATCGGGGCCCCGCCCGATCCGTCGCTCCGCGCCGCGGAGGCCCACCACGCGCTCATCGGCAAGGCGATTCTCGCGGGCTGGGGCCTGCCGGCGGCGCTGCAACAGGCGGTGGAGCGTCAGGACGACGTGGACTACGACGAGGAGCCGGTGTCGGCCACCCACGTGCTGATCGCCGCAAAGCGGCTCGCGGCCATGGGCGCGCAGGCGGGCCCGCGCACGGGCGAGCCGGCCCACGCGGCGGACGCGGCGTGCCCGGCCATCGACCGGATCGCCGCGGGGCGCGACAAGTCCCCCGTCGACGCCTTGCAAGAGCACGCCGACGAGATTCGCGCGCTGCAGCAATCTCTCGCCGCCTGATTCCGCTGCGCACGGCGGCGCCGCGCGCGGCGAAGCGGACGGCGTTCGCTCGCCCGCACGTTACTCGTAGCGTAACGCCTCCGTGGGCGCGACCGTCGACGCGCGCCGGGCCGGCATGTAACCGGCCCCGAGCACCACGGCCGCGAGGATCGCCACCGCCGCGAGCAGCACCAGCGGCTCGTGCCCCGAGAGCCCGAACAGCAGCGCCTCCGCGAGGCGGCCGAGCGCGAGCGCGCCGGCGAGCCCGAGCACGCCGCCGACCAAGGCCATGACGCCCACCTGCTTGAGCACCATGGCTCGCAAGTCGCCGGGCTCGGCGCCGAGCGCGAGCCTCAAGCCGAGCTCGCGGGTGCGCTCGGTGACCACGTAGGCCAGCACGCCGTAGAGTCCCACGCCCGCGAGCGCCGTGGCGAGCACGGCGAAGCCCGCGGACAGCAGCGTGACGAGCCGATCGAAGTAGACGTTCTCCTGCACCTGGCGCTCCATCGTGACGAGCTGTGTCACCGGGAGCTGCGGGTCCACCTCGGCCACCACGCGCGGCACCATGCGAGCAGCGCATCCTCGTCGAGGGCGCCGCGCACGTAGAACGACAGCGTCCCCAGGTTGTCGTTCTGCCGGCGGGGCAGGAAGAATTGCGCCGGCGTGTCGTTCTTCACGCTGCTGTACTTCGCGTCCGCCACCACGCCCACGATCTCGAAGCGGTCCGACTCTTCCTCGCGGCAGCCGAAGCGCCGACCGAGGACGTCGGTCCCCAGGCCGAGCTGCCGCACGAAGGCCTCGTTCACCACCGCCACGGGCGGCGCCCCGAGATCGTCCGCCGCCGTGAAGGTTCGCCCGGCCCTGAGCGGCACGCCGAGCGTCCGGAAGAAGTCGACGCTCACCTCGTTCATGGCGGCCACGCCGTCGGGCCCGCGCCGACGCTCCTCGCCCTGGATCACGACCTGCGAGTTCCAGTTGCTGTTCGCGAGCACCGCCACCGAAGCGGAGGCCACGCCCGGCACGCCGGGCTGCGCGGCGAAGCGCGACTCGAGCTCGTCGTAGAGCGCCATCACGCGCTCGGGCGAATAGCCGTTCAGGCGCGGCGACACGGTGAACGTGACGAGCGACTCCACGTTCATGCCGAGGTCCACGCGCCCCACGTTCGCGAGGCTGTGCGTGAAGAGCCCCGCGAGCACCAGCAGCACGGTCGAGAAGGCGATCTGCACCACCGAGAGGGCGCTGCGAAAACGCGCGTCGCCCCTGCGCCCCGCGGATTGCCGCGACGCGCTTTTCATGACCGCGCCGGGATCCGTGCGCGCCGCACGCAGCGCCGGCGCGATGCCGAACAGCAGCACCGTGCCGAGCGTGACGGCCGCCGCGAAGGCGAGCGCTGCGCCGCTCAGCTCGCCGCGCATCTCTGCCTGCTGCGGCGCCATCGCGAGGATGAAGTGCATCGTGGCCGCGGCAGCAGGCACGCTGAGCGCGCCGCCCGACCACGGCGAGCGCGAGCGCCTCCGTCAGGCCCTGCGCGAGCAGGCGGCCGGGGCCGGCGCCGATCGAGGCGCGAATGGCCATCTCGCCCGCACGCGCCCTGCGCGAGCAACAGGTTCGCCACGTTGAAGCAGGCGATGAGCAGCACCAGCGCCGTCACGCCGAGCAGCAGCGCCATCGGCTGTGCGGCGAGGCGCGGCAGGTCGCTCTGGCCGCGCGCGCCGGGCGCGAGCGTGATCTGCTTCTGCCGGAACCGCTCGAGGTCGGGGCCCGAGAGCATCGCGTCGAGCGGCGCTTCGACGTCGTTGATGATGCCGCGGTACAGCGTGTTCAACGACGCGGCGGCCTGCTCCATCGAGACGCCCGGCCGCAGCCGCCCGAAGAGATAGAGCCAGCACGACAACCGGTTCTCGGTCTGCTCGCGCGGCATCGTGGGATCGAGGAGCCAGCGCAGCGTGAGCGGCACGAACACGTCCGGGCGCACGCCGACGGTCGTGCCCGAGAAGCCCGCGGGCGCGACGCCCACGATCGTGAGTGGCTGACCGTTCGCGATCAGCGTGTCGCCCACTTCCCGGCGCGGCGAGATTCACGAGCTCCTCCGGCTCGGGCACCGGCAGCCGCCCCAGCAGCACCTCGTGGAACAGCGAGAACATCGCCGTCGTCGCGCCGATGCCGACCGCGAGCATGAGGACCACCGTCGCCGACAGGCCCCGCCGCAGCAGCAGCTGGCGGAGTGCGTGCTCGATCTCGTTCATGCCTCGCGCAGCGCCCGCATGGGGTCCACGCGCGCGGCGCGCAGCGCCGGCAGCAGCGCGGCCAATGCGGCGCAGCCCACGACGACGGCCACGGCGGCGGTCAGCGCGGTGGGATCGGAGGGCGCCACGCCGTAGAGCAGCCCCGACAACGTGCGCCCCAGGACGAGCGACAACACGAGTCCGGCCACGCTCGCCGCAGCCACCACCCCGAGCGCGCGCGCGAGGAAGTGCGCCACGACGTTGCCCACGAGCGCGCCGAGCGCCATGCGCAGCCCCACCTCGCGCTGCCGCTCGGCCACGACATAGCTCAGCGTGGCGTACACGCCTAGGCACACGAGCGCGAGCGCCGCCGCGCCGAACGCGCCGAGCAACTCGAGGAGCAGCCGCTGCTCGGCGAACACGCCGCCGATCCGCTCGTCGAGCGGCGCGAGCTCGTACACGGCGCGCAGCGGCTCGAGCTCGCGCACGCGCGCGCGGATGCTCCCCGCCGCCGCGCTCGGATCGCCAGCGGTGCGAACGAGGAACCACGGGAACACGTTCGGCGCGCTGAAGCAGTTGTACACGGCCGGGCCTGCTTCCCGGTCCAGCCCGCCGTCGCGCGCGTCGCCCACCACGCCGGCGACGCGGCTCGGCGGCCCGGTGCCGTCGTTCGCGATCTGCAAGCCGACCACGGAGCGGTTCGGGAAGTACCGCTGCGCGAAGCTCCGATTCACCATCACCTCGATGGCGCCGAGCGCTTCGGTCCGCCGGCACAGCTCCCCGGCGAGGAGCGGGATGCGGAGCGCCGCGAAGTACTCCGGCGACACCACGCGCTGCTCGGCGAGCAAGCGCTCCGCCGCCGCGGGCGACCCGTCGACGAGCGCGATCTCGATGGGATTGCCGGACGGCAGCCCCGGCAGCGTGGCGGTGGTCGCGACGGCCTCCACGCCTGGCAGCGCAACGAGCTCGTCGATGGTTCGGTTCAGGCGGCGAATGATGCCGTCGTAGTCCCGACTTTCTCCCCAGTCGGCGCTGATCCGGAAGGTGAGCACGTTCGCCGCGTCGAAGCCCGCATCGACGCGCGCGAGCGCATCGAAGCTGCGGATCAGGAGGCCGGCGCCCGCGAGCAGCGTGACCGACAACGCCGCTTGCACGGCGACCAGGAGCCACTGCGTCCAGTGCCGCTGCCCCACCTGGCCCCGGCCGGCGCGCACCAGCGCACGCGCCTCGCGCGATGCGCGCAACGCCGGGACGAGGCCGCACAGCACGGCGACGATCACGGCCGTCGCCGCGTGATACGCGACGAGGCGCAGGTCGAGCCCGGCGTCGGCCGAGCGCGGCAGCTCCGGCGCGAAGGCACGGAACGCGGCCGTGCCGGCGCCCGCGACGAGCAGGCCGAGCAACGCGCCCGCCGCCGCGAGCACGCCGGACTCCGTCAAGAGCTGAGCGATCACCGCCCGCCGCGACGCGCCGAGCGAATAGCGCACGGCGATCTCCTGCTCGCGGCGGGCCGCGCGCGCCAGCAGCAGCGACGCCACGTTCGTGCAGGCCATCAAGAGCAGCAGCGACACGGCGCCGAACAGCGCCCACAACGGCCTGCTCGCGTCGCCGAGGGCCACCTGCCGCAGCGGCTCGACGACCGGCTCGATGTCCGCATCGCTTTGCGGGTAGGCGGCGGCCAGGCGCGCCTGCACGACCTGCAAGTCGGCGCGCGCCCGCTCGAGCGTGACGCCCTCCCGGAGCCGCCCGACGCCGGTGTACCACTGCAGGAAGCGCTGCGAGCCTGCCGGAATCGCAGAGGGGCTCCAGTCGGGCGTCCAGAGATCGACGTCCGCCCCTGTGGAGAAGGACGGCGGCATCACCCCGACGACGGAGTAGCTCACGCCGTTGATGCGCAGCGTGCGGCCGAGCACGTTCGGGTCCGCACCCAGGCGGTTCCGCCAGAAGCGATCGCTGACGAGGATGGCGCGCGGCCCGCCCGGCCGGTATTCCTCCGCCGTGAAGTCGCGGCCGAGCGCCGGCGAAACGCCCCAGGTCGCGAGAAAGCGCGGGCCCACTTCCGCTTTCCGCACGCGCTCGGGGAATTCGCCCGTCGTGTCGGACGCGTCCTCCACGGTCCAGCCCGTCAGCGACTCGAAGCTCTCGTTGCCCGCGTGCCAGTCCTCGAGGCGCACCGGGGCGATGCCGGTCTCGTTGGAGTTCGCCGGCCGCTGAGTCACGAGCACGAGCCGATCCGGGTCGGGGAACGGGAGCGGCCGCAGCAGCACGGCGTCCACGCCCGAGAACACCGCGCCGTTCGCGCCGATGCCGAGCGCGAGCGTGAGCACGGCGGTGGCCGTGAATCCCGGCGAGCGCGCCAGGGTCCGGAGCGCGTAGCGCACGTTCCCGGCGAGCCCGATCACCGCCCGGCCCTCCGCGGAGGAGTTCTAGATTTTCGTCGAGCAATCACCCGCAAGTCCCTGTCGTTACGTGCAATCCATGCGAGCGCGCACACCGCGCGTCCCCTACTCGTGACGCAGCGCTTCCATCGGCGCGAGCCGCGCCGCGCGGGCTGCGGGGAAGTACGTGGCGGCGCCGACGACGGCGACGAGCACGCCGAGCGCCGTGATCAGGAAGACCCGGTCGTAGCCCGTGAGCCCGAAGAGGAATGCCTGCGCCACGCGGCCCACGGCGAGCGCCAGGACGAGCCCCACCGCGGCGCCGACGGCGAGCACGCGCCCCGCCTGCCTGAAGAGCATCGCGCGCAGCGCGCCCGGCTCCGCGCCGAGCGCGAGCCGCAGCCCCATCTCCCGCGTACGCTGCGTGACGTGGTACGCAAGAGCGCCGTAGAGGCCCACGCCCGCGAGGAGCGTCGCGAGACAGGCGAGCCCGGCGCACAGCACGGACATCAGGCGCTCCACCCACACGTTGTCCCGCGCGAGCTGCCGCAGCGTGGCGGGGAAATGCACGGCGAGCGTCGGGTCCACGCGCCCCACGACGGCACGGATCCTGCCGAGCATCGCCTCCGCTCACGAGGCTCTTCGTGAACAGGCCCGCGAGCACGAGCAGCAGCGTGGAGAGCGCGAGCTGCGTGCCGATCAGCTTGCCCCGGAAGCGCGTCTGCGCGCGTCCGCCGGAGGACCACGTGCCTTGCGCCTTGATCACGTCGATGGGGTCGACGCGGCTGGTCCTGAGCGCGGGCATGAGCCCGAACAGGAGCACCGTGGCGATGGTCGCTGCGGCGGCGAACGACAGCGCCGCCGGGTCGAGCGTCATTTCCAGCCGGCTCGCCGCTTCCGCGGGCACCGTGGCGCCGATGACGTTCAACGTCGCCACGGCCACGGGCAGCCCCGCGAGCCCGCCGAGCGCTGCGAGCAGCGCGGCTTCGGCCAGCAGTTGCCGAACGAGTCGCCTGCGGCTCGCGCCGATCGACGTGCGCACGGCCATCTCGCTGGCCCGCGACGCCCCGCTCGCGAGCAGCAGGTTCGCGACGTTCACGCACACGAACGCCCAGCGCGCTGAAGTACTGCCCCGACACGAGCGCGGCCTCGGCGCTCGCGGGCTCGCCCCGATACACGAGGTTCGCGAGGAAGTCGAAGTGCGCCGCGAGCCCCGTGAGCGTGTCCTGGGCCGCCTCGAGATCGCGGAACATCGGGTAGCTGAACAAGGGCGTCCGCGTTCTGCACCGACAGGCCGGTCCGCAGCGAGCCGGGCTTGAAGCCCGGCGCGCCGAGGACCACGAGCCGCTCGGGCTCGGGGACGTCCAGGGGCTCGAGCAGCGCCTGATAGCACCATTCGCACGACGTCCGTCGCGCGGGCGCCGAGCGCCATGCGCACGCCGATCTCGGTGGTGCGCTGCGTGACGGCCCAGCTCAGCACGCCGTAGATGCCGGTCACGGCGAGCGTGAACGCCATCGTCGCGAACGCGAGCGTGAGCACCATGGGCGTGCGCTGCGGACCCAACGAGCGCGAGACCCGCCGGTCGAGCGGCTGCGCATCGTAGACCGCGAGCGTCGGATCGAGCCGCGCGATGGCGGCCGTGGCGACGCGCGTGAGCTGCTCCGGAGGCAGCACCGTGCGCAGGACGAAAGCGCCGCTGCGATCCGGCCGTTGCTCGTAGTGGAAGTAGACCGTTTCCTTGGTGTCCGGCTCGGCGAGGCTGTCCTGCTTCACGGCGCGCACCACGCCGCCGAGCGCCGAGCGCATCGCGAGCTCCTTGCGCCGGGCGGCCAAGCGCGTGAGCTGGAAGTTGGCCACGTTGGCGCAGGCGATCAGCAGCACGGCCAGCACGGTCGCCTGCAGGATCAGATGGTCGGGAACGGCCGTGCCCGCGTTCTCGATGCCGACCTTCGGGTACGAGTCGTAGACCATGACGAGGCGCTCGCCCCCCGGGTACGGCAGCGGCCGCAGCAGCAAGGCGTTCAGCACGCTGAACACGGTCGTGTTCGCGCCGATGGCGATGGCGAAGACGAGCACCGTGGCCGCGGCGTACAGCGGCCGCCGCGCGAGCGCGCGCGCGGCGTAGCGCAGGTCCTCGAGCCAGGCCCTCACAACACGCCCCGCCCCCGCCGCGCCTCCTCGGCGATCCGGCGGTCTTCCTCGTCGCGGAGCCGATGCAGCGTTTCCTCGTCCACGATGCGGCCGTCGAACATGTGGACCTTGCGGTCCGCGTACTCCGCGTAGCGGGGATCGTGCGTGACCATGCAGATCGTCGCGCCGTCGGCGTGCAGCTCGGAGAGCAGCGACATCACGGCCTGGCCGTTCTTGGAGTCGAGGTTGCCGGTGGGCTCGTCCGCGAGCAGGATGGAGGGCTTGCCGACCAGCGCGCGGGCCACGGCCACGCGCTGCTGCTGACCGCCCGAGAGCTGCGACGGGTAGTGCCTGAGCCGATGGGCCATGCGCACACGCTCGAGCGCCTCGAGCACGCGCTGCTTGCGCTCCTGCTTGGTCATGCCCGGCCGGTACGTCAGC
>DATCLY010000056.1:0-42824 GCA_036563665.1 Gammaproteobacteria bacterium | reverse complement strand
GGGGGTGGTGAGTTCTGCCACAATGACCTCCGCGGTTAACCGACCGTGAAGCCGGGAACTCACCGCGACGCGAGCTTGCGCTAATCGGCAGGCGCGACAGCTAGATTCCTAATCGGCGTTCGAGGTGAGATGGGAGGGGGGTGAAGTCTCCCACAGTCTGTACCTAACGGTCAGAAGCGGCTTTCTCCCCCTCCCCTCCCGGCGCCTCCAATCATCCCTATTGAGGCACCGGGTAACCATACAAGCGGCTTTCCAGCCGCGATCTTCTTTCGCGCGGCGGAAAACGCTACAGCGCCAGCCGCTCGATGACGGCCGTGCCGAACGCCTCCGTGCCCACCGTGCCGGCCGCGCCGCTCGGGGCGATGTCGCGCGTGCGGATGCCGTCCGCGATGGTGCGCGCCACGGCGTCCTCGACGGCCGCGGCGCCGCGCTCCGAGCCGCAGGTGTAACGCAGCAGCATGGCGGCGCTCAGGATTGCGCCGCACGGGTTCGCCACTCCTTTCCCGGCGATGTCGGGCGCCGAGCCGTGGATCGGCTCGTACAGCGCCGGGCCGCCGTCGGAGAGCGACGCGGAGGGCAGGAGCCCCATGGAGCCCGCGAGCATCGAAGCCTCGTCCGTGAGGATGTCGCCGAACATGTTCTCCGTGACGATGACGTCGAAGTCCGCGGGCCGGGACAGCAGATGCATGGCCGCGGCGTCCACGAGCAGGTGCTCGACCGTGAGCTCGGGGAACTCGGCGGCGAACACGCGCGTGGCCGTGTCGCGCCACAGACGCGACGTGTCGAGCACGTTCGCTTTGTCCACGGACGTGACCTTGCCGCGGCGCTGCCGCGCGAGCCGCCCGGCGGCGCGGCAGACGCGCTCGATCTCGGCGACGGTGTATTCGCACGTGTCGAACGCGGACGTGTCCGTGCGCTCGCGCTTGCCGAAGTAGATGCCGCCCGTGAGCTCGCGCACCACCATGATGTCGACGCCCTTGAGCCGCTCCGCCTTGAGCGGCGAGATGGCCGCGAGCTCCGGAGAGGTCTTCACAGGGCGCAGGTTGGCGTAGAGGTCGAGCCCCTTGCGCAGCGCGAGCAGGCCCTTCTCGGGCCGCAGATGCCCCGGGCCCTTGTCCCACTTGGGACCGCCCACGGCGCCCAGGAACACGGCCGAGGCGCTGCGGCAGGCCTCGAGCGTCGCGTCCGGCAGCGGCACGCCCGTGCGGTCGATGGCGATGCCCCCGAGCAGGGCGTCCTCGAACGTGAAATCGATGCCGAGCCGCGAGCCAACCGCCTCGAGCACGCGCACGGCCTGCGCGGCCACCTCCGGTCCGACGCCGTCGCCGGCCGTCACGACGATGCGGTACGCGCTCATGCCCGGCTCGCCTCGTAACGTGCGATCGCCTCGCCCTGCGACAGCAGGAACCCGAGCTGGTCGATGCCTTGCAGCAGGCAGTAGCGCGAGAAGCGGTCGATCGGGAACGACACCTGGCGGCCGTCCGGCAACGTGAGCGTGGTGGACTCGACGTCCACCTCCACCTCGATGCCCGGGTTGTCGAGCAGCCAGCGGTGAGTCGCCTCGTCCACGATCACGGGCACGAGGCCGTTCTTGAGCGAGTTGCCGCGGAAGATGTCCGCGATCTCGGTGCTCACCACCGCGCGGAAGCCGTAGTCGAGCAGGGCCCACGGCGCGTGCTCGCGCGAGGAGCCGCAGCCGAAGTTGCGGCCGCCCACGAGCACCTGCGCGCCGCGCGACTCGGGCCTGTTGAGGATGAAGTCCGGCTTCTCCTGGCCGTTGGCGTCGTAGCGCCAGTTGGCGAACAGATGCCGTCCCAGGCCGTCGCGCGTGGTGGTGGTGAGAAACCGCGCCGGAATGATCTGGTCGGTGTCGATGTCGTCGTACGGCAGCACGACGGTGCGGGAGCGGATTCGCTTGACGGGCTCCATGGCGCTCACCTCAGGAACTCGCGGGGATCGGCGACGGCGCCTTTGACGGCCGACGCGGCCGCCGTGAGCGGGCTCGCCAGGATCGTGCGCGCCCCCGTGCCCTGGCGGCCCTCGAAGTTGCGGTTGCTCGTGCTCACCGCCAGCTTGCCGGGCGGCACGAAGTCGCCGTTCATGGCGATGCACATCGAGCAGCCGGGCTCGCGCCACTCGCCGCCCGACGCCTTCACGATCTCGTGCAGGCCGCGGGCTTCCGCCTGGCGCTTCACCTCCTGCGAGCCCGGCACGACCAGCAGCCGCACCCCCTGCGCCACCTTGCGGCCTTCGAGCACGCGCACGGCCTGCTCGATGTCGCTGAGCCGCCCGTTCGTGCAGGAGCCGATGAACACCACGTCCACCGGCTTGCCGAGGAGCCGCTGGCCGGCCTCCACCTGCATGTAGTCGAGCGCCTTGCGGAAGCTGCCGTCGCCGCCGGCGGGCACCGCGTCGTCCACCGGGATGACCATGCCGGGGTTCGTGCCGAACGTGATCATGGGTTTCAGCGTCGAGACGTCGATGCGCACCTCGCGATCGAAGCGCGCGTCCGGGTCGCTCGGGAGCCTCCGCCAGCGCTCGAGCGCCTTGTCCCAGTCGGCGCCCTTGGGCGCCTTCGGCCGACCCGCCAGGTACTGATAGGTGACGTCGTCCGGCGCGATCATGCCCGCGCGCGCGCCGGCCTCGATCGACATGTTGCAGATGGTCATGCGCTCCTCCATCGACAGCGTGCCGATGGTGGAGCCGCGGTATTCGATGACGTGGCCCGTGCCGCCATCGACGCCGATGGTGCCGATGATGCGCAGGATCACGTCCTTGGCCGTGACGCCGGGCGCAAGCCGGCCGTCGAGCGTGACGGCGAGGGTCTTCGGCTTGCGCTGCAGCAGGCACTGGGTGGCGAGCACGTGACCCACTTCGGTGGTGCCGATGCCGAAGGCGAGGGCGCCGAACGCGCCGTGGGTGCTCGTGTGCGAGTCGCCGCAGACGATGGTCTTGCCGGGCTGCGTGGCGCCGAGCTCGGGCCCGATCACGTGCACGATGCCGCGGTCGCGGCTGTCGAAGCCGTGCAGCTCGATGCCGAACTCCTTGCAGTTCTCGATCATGCGCACGACCTGCTTGGCCGCCGCGGGCTCGCTGACGATCTCGAGATCCTTGAGCGTCTTCACGGGCACCGTGGGGATCGAATGATCGAGCGTGCCGAGGCTCAAGTCGGGCCGGCGAACCTTGAGGCCGCGCGCGCGCAGCACGTCGAACGCCTGCGGGCTCGTGACCTCGTGGATCAGGTGCAGGTCGATGTACAGGACCGCCGGCGTGTCGGCCGTCTCCGGCGCGACCACGTGGGCGTCCCATACCTTTTCGAACAGAGATTTACCGCTCATTTTTACGAATTTGCGTGAAGTCCGGTTCGCGGCCCGAAAACCGCTGCTGGCACCGCGAATGTGTTCCTACACGGCCATGGGCCGGTCGGCGCGGCCCTTGCCGGCGGCTGGCTCGATCGGCTCGAGCCAGCCCCAGCGATCGGCCGTCGTGCCGTCGAAGAGCCCGAAGAAGAGCTTCTGCAGACGCTCGGTGACGGGCCCGCGCTTGCCTTCCCCGACGGGGATGCGGTCCACCGAGCGCACCGGCGTGATCTCGGCGGCGGAGCCCGTGAGGAACATCTCGTCGGCGATGTACAGGAGCTCGCGCGGCACGTTCTGCTCGACCACCTCGAGGCCGATGGACTGCGCGAGCTTGATCACCGTGTCGCGGGTGATGCCAGCGAGAATCGAAGCCGAGACGGGCGGCGTGACGAGCTTGCCGTCCTGCACGATGAACACGTTCTCGCCGGCGCCTTCGCTCACGTAGCCGTCGCTCGAGAGCGCGATGCCTTCCGTGAAGCCGAGCCGCCGCGCCTCGAGCGTGACGAGCGCGCTGGAGAGGTAATTGCCGCCGGCCTTCGCGAGCGTGGGCACGGTGTTGGGCGCCACGCGCTGCCACGACGACACGCACACGTCCACGCCTTGCTCGAGCCCGCCTTCGCCGAGATACGAGCCCCATTCCCACGCGGCGATGGAGCAGTTGGCCGGCTGCTCGATGTTGCCCGCCACGCCGAGCTCGCCGTAGCCGCGGAACGCGATGGGGCGCACGTAGGCGCCGTCGAACAGCCCGTTCTCGCGCACGACCTCCTTGCACGCCTCCACGAGCTGCTCGAGCGAGTAGGGGATCTTGATGCGATAGATCTTCGCCGAGCGGAACAGCCGCCGAATGTGATCCGTGAGCCTGAAACCGCACGCGCCGCGGGGCGTCTTGTAGACGCGCAAGCCCTCGAACACCGACGAGCCGTAATGCAGCGCGTGGCTCAGCACGTGCACGGTGGCCTGCTCCCACGGCACCAGCCGCCCGTCGTGCCAGATGTATTTGCTGGTTTTCATCTCAACAAACTCCCGCGATGGCCGGTCGCGCCGGGCTCGTCGCCGTCCGCCGGGCGACGGTCGTCCTCAGGGCGAGCAGGGGCGATGGCGAACAAGGGGCGGCCGAACGCGCCACACATTATATAGCGCCGTGCGTGACGCGTTCGGCGGAGCCTACTCCTGCAGCCAGCTCATGCGGCTGCGCAGCGCGCGGCCGACCGTCTCGATGCGCTGATCGAGATCCGCCTGCAGCAGCCGCTTGTAGTTCGGCAGCCCCGCCTCGTTCTCCTTCACCCACTCGCGGGCGAACGTGCCGTCGCGAATCTCGGCCAGCACCTGCTCCATGTTGCGCCGGACGTGCTCGTCGATGATGCGCGGGCCGCGGCTCAGGTCGCCGTACTTCGCGGTTTCGCTCACGAACTCGTGCATCTTCTTGAGGCCGCCTTCGTGCAGGAGGTCCACGATGAGCTTCACCTCGTGCATGCACTCGAAGTAGGCCACCTCGGGCTGATAGCCCGCGCGCACCAGCGTCTCGAAGCCTTGCACGATGAGCTCGGTGAGGCCGCCGCAGAGCACGGCTTGCTCGCCGAAGAGATCCGTCTCGGTCTCCTCCGCGAACGTGGTGGCGAGCACGCCGCCGCGCGTGCCGCCGATGCCGTGCGCGTACGCGAGCGCCCGCGCCTGCGCGCGGCCCGTGGCGTCCTGCGCCACGGCCATGAGGCACGGCACGCCGCGACCCTGCTCGTACTGCCGGCGCACGAGGTCGCCCGGGCCCTTCGGGGCGATCAGCACGACGTCGAGGTCCGCGCGCGGCTTCACCTGGCCGTAGTGGATGTTGAAGCCGTGGGCGAAGAGCAGCGTGGCGTTGCGGCCGATGCGCTCCTCGATCTCCTTGTAGAGCCGGCCCTGCGCCATGTCGGGCACGAGGAACGCGACGAGCCCGGCGCCTTCCACGGCCTCGGCCGGGGGACGAACGGCGAAGCCGTCCCGCTCCGCCTTGGCGGACGTCTTGCCGCCCGGGCGCAGCCCTACCACGACGTCGAACCCGGAGTCCCGCAGGTTCAGGGCATGGGCGCGCCCCTGGCTGCCGTAGCCCAGGACGGCCAGTTTCTCGCCGCTCAGGACGCCCGGCTCGACGTCCGACTCGACATACAGCTGCATCGCATTACCTCTTCATCAATTTCGGCGGCGCCATAAAAAAAAACCCCGCAGCCGGTCGGGTGCGGGGTCGTGATTATGGCCTCGTCGTCAAGCCAACGGCCCGCACCCGCCTCGGCGCAGTACGGCTACCGATCGGCGCGAGGCGAGGCGGGTAGTATCCATCTCAGTCGAATTCGCAATGGAATTGGGGATCATCTAGAAACCGTCCCGCGATGTCAACGAGGCCGCCTCGGCGGGCGACGGCGGGACGCCGACAGCGGACCGGCGGATGTTGCTATAGTGCACCTCTCCGCGCCACGCCGAGGAGGCGGGCGTCAGGGAATACGAATCGATAAGGAGCATGCCGATGACGATCCAAGTGGGAGAGAAGATGCCGCAGGGCCAGTTCACCGTGATGGGTCAGAACGGGCCGCAGCCGCTGTCCACGGACGAGCTCTTCGCCGGCAAGAAGGTGGTGCTGTTCTCCGTGCCGGGCGCCTTCACGCCCACCTGCTCCATGAAGCATCTGCCCGGCTATGTCGAGAAGGCGGACGCGCTCAAGGCCAAGGGCGTCGACACCGTGGCCTGCATGGCGGTGAACGACGTGTTCGTGATGTCGGCCTGGGGCAAGGCGAGCAACGCGGACGGCAAGGTGCTCATGCTGGCCGACGGCAACGGCGAATACGCCCGCAAGCTCGGGCTCGAGCTCGACGCGTCGAAGTTCGGCATGGGCACGCGCAGCAAGCGCTTCTCCATGATCGTCGAGGACGGCGTCGTCAAGCAGCTCAACATCGAGCCGCCCGGCGAGTTCGGCGTGAGCTCCGCCGAGACCGCGCTGTCCCAGCTCTAACCGGAGAATCGGCGGCGCTCGAAAGCACAATCGCGGCTGGAAAGCCGCTCCCACAGGCTTCGTTCAGCGGCGGCGCGCAGCGGCCGTGTGGGAGCGCCTTTCCAGGCGCGATCTTCCTTAGGATGGTGAGGCAGGCCGGCGGGCGCGTAGCGCTTCGATCAGCTTCGGCACGACGTCGAACAGGTCGGCGACCAGCGCGAGGTCGGCCACCTCGAAGATCGGCGCCTCGGGATCCTTGTTGATCGCGACGATCGTCCGCGCGTCCTTGATGCCTGTGAGGTGCTGGATCGCGCCCGAGATGCCCACCGCGATATAGAGCTCCGGCGCGATGATCTTGCCCGTCTGACCCACCTGCAGCTCGTTGGGCGCGAACCCCGAGTCCACGGCCGCCCGCGACGCCCCCACGGCCGCCCCGAGCGCGTCGGCGAGCTCGTGCACGAGCTTGAACCCTTCCACGCTCCCGAGCGCCCGGCCGCCCGCGACCACGCGCGCGGCGGTCTGCAGGTCGGGCCGCTCGCCGCCCGCGCTCTTGCGCTCGACGAACCGCGTGTGCGCCGGCACGTCGACGTCGAGCGCGCGCGTCTCGATGGGCGCGGGCTCGGCCGCCGCAGGCGGCGCGGCGAACGACGCGACGCGCACCGTCGCCACCACCCTGCGATCGGCCGGCGCCTCCACCGTCAGCACGGCGTTGCCGGCGTACGCGGGGCGCCGAAAGCGGTACGGGGCCTCCACGGCCATGACGTCGCTGATCTGCGGCACGCCGAGCAAGGCCGCCACGCGCGGCAGCACGTCCTTGCCGAACGTGGTGGAGGGCGCGAGCACGTGCGTGTGCTCCTCCGCGAGCGCGACGATCTGCGGCGCGAGCACGGCCGCGAGCGGCCAACGATTGCGCTCGTCGTCCACGCGTATCACCTTGCGCACGCCTTCGATGCGGGCCGCGGCCTCCGCGATCTCGCGCGCGCCGGCCGCGAGCACCGCGACGTCCACCGGCCCACCGAGCGCGACGGCGCAGGCCACGCACTTGGCCGTGCTGGCCGCGAGCGCGGCACCGTCGTGCTCGGCGACGACCAGCGCGCTCGTCATGGCAGCACTCCCCGCGCCTCGAGCGCGGCCACGAGCTCCGCGACGTCGCGCACCGCAGTGCCCTTGGCGCGCGCGGGCGGCGGATCGGTACGCAGCACGCGGAGCTGCGGCGCCGCCTCCACGCCGAGCGACGCCAACGGGATCGTCTCGAGCGGCTTCTTCTTCGCCTTCAAGATGTCCGGCAGCTTCACATAGCGCGGCTCGTTGAGCCGCAGATCCGCGGTCACCACCGCCGGCAGGTCCACCTCGAGCACCTCGAGCCCGGCGTCGATCTCGCGGGTCACCGTGGCGACGCCGTCGCGCACCTCGAGCTTCGAGGCGAACGTCGCCTGCGGCCGGCCCCACAGCGCGGCCAGCATCTGCCCCGTCTGGTTGTGATCGCCGTCGATCGACTGCTTGCCGAGCAGCACCAGGTCGGGCCCCTCGCGCTGCACGACGGCGAGCAGCGCCCGCGCGATGGCGAGCGGCTCGAGCGTCTCGCCCCCGCTCTCGACCAGCAGGGCGCGGTCCGCGCCCATCGCGAGCCCGGTGCGCAGCTGCTGCTCGCACTCGCGCGCGCCGATCGACACCACGATCACCTCGGCCGCCTGGCCGCGCTCCCGGAGCCGCAGCGCCTCCTCGAGCGCGATCTCGTCGAACGGATTCACGCTCATCTTCACGCCTTCGGTGACGACGCCGCTGCCGTCGGGCTTCACGCGGACGCGCACGTTGAAGTCCACCACGCGTTTGAGGGCGACGAGAATCTTTTGCACGGCGATCGTGGGCTCCGGAAACGGGCAGGGCGGTCATTCTACCGTCCGCGCGCGGCCGCCGGGCGGACCGCGGCGGGCGCCGATACAATGACTCGAATGCAGGGACCGTTGATCGAAGTCGACGCGCTCGCCGAGCGTCTGCGCACGCCCGGCTGGGTGGTCGTCGATTGCCGCTTCGACCTGCGCGATCCGCAGGCGGGCCGCGCGGCGTACGCGCGGGGCCACATCGCAGGGGCGCGCTACGCGGACCTCGATCGCGACCTCTCGCGCCCCCCGCGGCCGGGGGAGGGCCGGCATCCGCTGCCGGATCCCGGCGACTTCGCCGCCCGCCTCGGCGCCTGGGGCATCGACGAGGACACGGCCGTGGTGGCCTACGACGCGGACGGCGGGGCGGTGGCCGCGCGGCTCTGGTGGCTGCTGCGCTGGCTGCGGCACGAGCGCGCCTACGTGCTGAACGGCGGCATCCAGGCCTGGCAACGGGCGGGCCTGCCGCTCGAGACGAACGCGCCGACCTGGCAGCCCGCGCGCTACCCGGCGCGGGCGCCGCGCGCGGAGTGGGTGGTGGCGACGGCCGACGTGGCGCGCGAGCAGGCGCGCGGGGCGCTGCTCGTGGACGCGCGCGCGGCCGCGCGCTACCGGGGCGAGCAGGAGCCGATCGATCCGGTCGCGGGGCACGTGCCGGGCGCCCGCAACTGGCCGTTCGCGCAGAGCCTCGGGCCGGACGCCCGGTTCCGCCCGGCGGCGGAGCTCGCAGCCGACCTCGAGGCGTTCATCGGCGGGCGGCCGTCGCGCGAGGTGATCGCGATGTGCGGCTCGGGCGTCACCGCCTGCCATCTTCTCCTCGCCCTGAGCGGCGCGGGCCTCGGCGACGGACGGCTCTACGCGGGCTCCTGGAGCGAGTGGATCCGGGATCCGGCGCGGCCGGTGAGGACGGGGGAGGAGCCCTGACCGGGCGGCGGCGCCGAACGCGCCGCCTGCGCACCGTGCACTTTGTGGCCGGCCCCGCCAGGAGGCAGAATGACGCACTTTTCCGCCGAGGCCCCTTCCGTGTTGCGCCATCCAACGTTCGAACCGAGCCCGCAGCTCAAGAACGTCCGCTACGAGATCCGCGGCCGGCTCGCCCGGCGCGCCCAGGAGCTCGAGCGACAGGGCTACGAGATCATCTCGCTCAACATCGGTAATCCCGGCCTGTTCGGCCTGCGCACGCCGGAGACGATGCGCCTCGCGATGATCGAGAACCTCTCCGCGGCCGAGGGCTACTGTCACCAGAAGGGCATCTTCCCGGCCCGCGAGGCCGTCGTCATGCAGCAGCAGGAGCGCGGCGTGCTCGAGGCCACGGCGGAGCACGTGTTCATGGGCAACGGCGTCTCCGAGCTCATCGACCTGACGCTGCGCGCGCTGCTGTCGAGCGGCGACGAGGTGCTGATCCCGAGCCCGGACTATCCGCTGTGGACGGCGGCCACCGTCCTGAACGGCGGCCGCGCGGTCTACTATCCGTGCCCCGAGGATCTGGCGTTCAACCCGGACGTCGACGCGATCGAGAAGCTCATCACGCCGCGCACGAAGGCGCTCGTCGTGATCAATCCCAACAACCCAACCGGCGCGGTGTACACCCGGGAGTGCCTCACGGCGCTCGCCCGGCTCGCGGAGCGTCACGGCCTCGTGCTCATGAGCGACGAGATCTACGACCAGATGCTCTACGACGACGCCGAGTTCGTGCCGATGGCCACGCTCTGCCGCGACACGCTGTGCGCCACGTTCAGCGGCCTCTCCAAGGTCTATCGCGCCTGCGGCTACCGCGTGGGCTGGGTGTCGTTCAGCGGCACGGTGGAGCGCGCGGAGAAGTACCTGCAGGCGCTCGACCTGCTGGCGGCGCTGCGCCTCTGCAGCAACGTGCCCGGCCAGTGGGCCGTGCAGACGGCGCTCGGCGGCTACCAGAGCATCAAGAAGCTCTGCGCGCCCGGCGGGCGCCTGTACGAGTCGCGCCGCGCCATCATCGACGCCGTGGCCCGCAGCCGCTTCCTGAAGCTCGTGCCGCCGCGCGGCTCGATGTACGCGTTCGTCGGCGTGGACACGCAGCGGCTGCCCGCGTTCGACGACGAGGCCTTCGCCATGGAGCTCCTCGAGCAGCAGCACGTGCTCGTGGCGCCCGGCTCGAGCTTCAACACGCCGTATCGGGACCACTTCCGCGTGACCAACCTGCCCGAGGCGAGCAAGCTCGTCGAGGTGTTCCAGCGCGTCGAGACCGTGCTCGAGCAGATCGCGGACCGTCCGCCCAAGCTCGAGTCCGCCTGACCCGGGCCCGCCGTTAGAGCCTTGACGTCGTCCCTCGGGCCGCTCGTCGACATACCGCCGGGAGCGACCCTCGTCGTGCGCGGCGCGCTCGCGGGGCGCCAATGGGAGGCGTTCCTCGCGCGCGAGGCGCTCGCCCGCGGCGCCCGGTGCTGGCGCACGCCGCCCGTCGTGCCGTACGGGCGCTGGCTCGCCGAGCGGTGGAGCGAGACGGACGACGCCGAGGCGGTGCTCGGCCGGCGCCAGGCGCTCGCGCTGTGGCGCGCCGTGATCGACGGCTCGCCGGCCCGCGAGCGGCTCATCGCGGTGGAAGGTCCCGCGCGCTGGGCCGCGGAGGCGTGGGCGCTGCTCGAGCGCTTCCGCATCGATCCCGCGACCCTTACCGCAGGCCCTGCCGAGCCCGACTTCCGCGCGTTCCTCGCGTGGTGCCGCGACTACGCCGCCGCGCTGCGCGAGCGGCGCTGGATCGATCCCGCCGAGCTCGAAGGGCGGCTCGCCGCGCGCGGCTTCCCGCGGCCCGGGTCGCTCGTGCTCGCCGATCACGACGCGGAGGACATGCCGCCGGCGCAGCGCGCCTTGCTCGAGGCGTGGGTCCGCGCGGGCGGCACCGCCACGCCGCTCGCCACGCCCGCCTGCGCGCCCCGCCGCGTGCGCGTGCCGCTCGCGGACGCGGAGGAGGAACGGCGCGTGGCGGCGGAATGGGTGCGCCGGCGCCTGGCCGAGAACCCGAGCGCGCGCGTGGCGCTCGTCGTGCCGGACCTCGCCCAGAGCATCGACGACGTCGAGCGCGCCCTCGACGAAGCCTTCGACGGCGAGCGGGGACGCTGGTGGAGCCCCTACGCGGGAAGCCTCGCGCGCGATCCCGTGGTCGGCGCGGCGCTCGCACGCATCGCGCTGCTGACGCCGGCCGGCACGTTCGCCCACTTGAGCCGCTGGCTGCGCGAGCTGCCGCCCTCCGGCGCGCCCGCGGCCGCGACGCGGGCCGTGCTCGAGCGGGAGCTGCGCGACGACGTGGCGGCGCAGCTGCCGTTCCTCGCGGCCTACCGCAGCGGCGGATGGCGGCGACGGCTCCACGACGCCGCGCCCGACCTCGCGGTCGCGATCGACGGCGCGCTGCGCGAGCTCGGCGAGCAGCGGTTGCGCACGCCGAGCGCATGGGCCGCCGCCTGGCAGCGCGCGCTCGCTCGCCTCGAATGGCCGCCGCCGCAGAGCCCGCACGACACGCTGCGCGCGTGGGAGGCCGCGCTCGGCGAGCTGCGCGCGCTCACGCCGGTGCTCGGCGCCGTCACCGCCGCGCAGGCGTTGCGCGAGCTCGAGGCCATCACGAGCGCGCAGCGGCGGCCCGCGCCGCTGCCCGTGGCGGGCGTGTTCGTGCTCGCCCATCCGGACGAGGTGGGCCCAGGCTACGACGCCGTGTGGCTCACCGGCTTCGCGGACGCCCGCTGGCCCGAGCCCACGCGCCTCAATCCGCTGCTGCCGCGCCGGCTGCAGCGCGCGCACGGCATGCCGTGGGCGACGCCGCAGGACGCGCTGCGGCGGTCGGAGCGCTCGCTCGCGCGGCTCTGCGCCGGCGTGCCCGAGGTCGTCGCGAGCTGGCCCGCGCGCCTGCACGACTACGCGGCGGGGCCGAGCCCGGCGTTGCGCGAGTTCGCGGAGCTCTCGCGCGAGGAGCTGCGCGGTGACGGCCGGCCGGCGCGCCCGCGAGCGGCGACGCGCCTCGAGATCCTCGCCGATCCCGCGCCGCCGTGGCCCGGCACGAGCCTGCGGGGCGGGGCGGGCGTGCTGAAGCTCCAGGCGCGCGCGCCCCTGCGCGCCTTCTGCCAGTACCGGCTCGGCGCCCGGGCGCTCGATCCCGTGACGAGCGGCGTGCCGCCGCGGCTGCAAGGGATCGCCGCCCACCGCGCGCTCGAATCGCTGTACGGCCCGCTGATCGATGCAGCCGGAGCGGACCCGACGCCGCTGCCGAGCGCCGCCCGGGCGGACGCGGCGGCCGAAGCCGCGCTCGCCGCTGTGTTCGGCGAAGCGCGCGAGCCGCTCCGCACGCTGTTCCGCCTCGAGCGCGATCGCCTGGCCGACGCGCTGCGCGCGCTGCTCGCGGCGGAAGCGGAGCGGCCGCCGTTCGTCGTGGAGGCCGTGGAGCGGAAGGAGCTCGTCACCGTGGCGGGCCGCACGCTCGAGGTGCGGATCGACCGCCTGGACCGGCTCGCGGACGGCACGCTAGCCATCCTCGACTACAAGACGGGCGATGCCGCGAACGCGGGCGACTGGCTCAAGGAGCGGCTCGGCGACGCGCAGGTGCCGCTCTACGCCGTGCATCTCGCGCCGGAGAAGGGTGCGGCCGTGCTCGTGACGCTCGCGCCCGCAGGGACGGAATATTCCGGCATCTGGGAACGGTCGGGCGCCTTCCCCGGCCGGCGGCGCGCGCCACGGGACGATGCGTGGTCCTCGCAGCTCGCGGCGTGGCGCGCGCAGCTCGAGACGCTGGTCGACGAGCTCGCGGCGGGCGACGTGCGGGTCTTCGTCTCCGACCTCGAGCTGCTCGACGGCGCGTACGCGCCGCTCACGCGCATCCGGGAACAGCTCGCGCTGCACCGCGCGGCCATGCGCCACGGGTCCGCCGATGACTGACCAGGCCGTGCGTCGCGCGGCGCTCGACCCCACGCGCTCGTTCATCGTCCAGGCGCCCGCGGGCTCGGGCAAGACCGAGCTCCTGATCCAGCGCTATCTCGCGCTGCTCGGCACCGTGCGCGAGCCGGAGCAGGTGGTGGCCATCACGTTCACGCGCAAGGCCGCGGCGGAGATGCGCACCCGCGTGCTGCGCGCGCTCGCCGCGGCCGCCGCGGGCGAGCCGCCGCGGCGCCCGCACGAGCGACACACGCTCGAGCTCGCGGCGGCCGTGGTCGCCCGCGATGCGGCGCTCGGCTGGGCGCTGCGCGAGCAGCCGCTGCGCATGCGCATCGACACGCTCGACGCGTTGAACGTGTGGCTCGCCCGCCAGCTGCCGCTGCTCGCGGGCGGCGTAGCGGGCGCGCGCATCGTGGAGGACGCCGCCGAGCAGTACCGCCTGGCGGCGCGGCGCACGGTGGCGGAGGCAGCGGCCGCGACGCCGCTGGGCGACGCGCTGCGCGCGCTGCTGCGCGCGTTCGATCAAGGGCTCGCGTCCCTCGAGGCGTTGCTCGCGGACCTGCTGCCGAAGCGCGACCAGTGGCTCGATCTCGTGGCCGGACCCGCAGGCGACGCGCTGCGCGCGCGCCTCGAGGGCGCGCTCGAGCGCCTCGCGGCCGAGCAGGCGGACGCGCTCGCGGCGCGCTGGCCGCGGGCGCTCGCGGCCGAGACGCTCGCGCTGCTCGCGCACGCCGCGCGCCACGCGGCCGACGAGCAATTGCGCGACGCGCTCGCCGGCTGGATCGAAGCGGCGGAGCTGCCGGGCGGCGCCGCGTCGCTGCCGGGCTGGCGCGCCGCGGCGGAGATCTTCCTCACGCGGAACGGCGAGTGGCGGCGCGCGGGCCACAAGCCGCACGGCTTCGGCAGCGACCATCCGGCCGAGCGCAAGCGCTTCGGCGAGCTGCTCGCGCGCGTCGCGGGCGACGCGGCGCTGCGCGACGCGCTCGCGGCGATCCACGCGGTGCCGGAGCCGAGATATTCCGAGCCGCAGTGGGACCGGCTCGCCGCGCTGCGCGCCGTGCTCGTGCGGCTCGCCGCGGAGCTGCGCGTGGTGTTCGCGGAGCAGGGATGCGTCGACTTCATCGAGCTCGCCCTCGCGGCGCAGCAGGCGCTCGGCCGCATGGAGCAACCGTCGGAGCTCCTGCTCGCGCTCGACCAGCGCATCCAGCACATCCTCGTGGACGAGTTCCAGGACACGTCGCGCTCGCAGCTCGCGCTGCTCGAGCTCCTGACCTCCGGGTGGCAGCCCGGCGACGGCCGGACCCTGTTCCTCGTCGGCGATCCGATGCAATCGATCTACCGCTTCCGCGACGCGGACCTCGTGCGGTTCCTCGGCGCGAAGCACCGCGGCGTGGGCGGCGTGCGCTGCGAGCCGCTCGCGCTCTCGCGCAACTTCCGCAGCGCCACGGGCGTGGTGGAGTTCGTGAACGGGCTGTTCGCGTCGCTGTTCCCGCCGCAGGACGATCCGGCCGCGGGCGCGGCGGGCTTCTACCCCTGCGTGGCGGAACGCGAAGCGCCGGGCGCCGTGACGATCCACCCGCTGCTCTCCGACGACTACGGCGTCGAGCTCGAGCGCGTGGTGGAGATCGTCGCGGCGGAGATGGACCGCGATCCCGAGCAGTCGCTCGCGATCCTCGTGCAGAGCCGCACGCACCTCGCGGGGCTCCGCGAGCACCTGCGCAACCGCGGCTGGCCCGCGCACGCCGTGGAGATCGACTCGCTCGGCGACCACCAGCTCGCGCAGGACATCGCGGGCCTCACGCGCGCGCTGCTGCACCCCGCGGACCGGGTGGCCTGGCTCGCGGTGCTGCGGGCGCCGTGGTGCGGGCTCACGTGGACGGACCTCGAGGTGCTCGTGGGCGACGCGGGGGAGGCGCCCGTCTGGGCGCTCTTGCACGATCCCGAGCGCCTGGCCCGCTTGAGCCCGGACGGGCGCCGGCGGCTCGAGCGCGTGCGGCACGTGCTCGCGCAGGCGTTCGCGGCCCGGCCCGGCCGGTCGCTCGCGCGCTGGGTGGAGCAGACGTGGCGCGCGCTCGGCGGGGCGGAGCTCCTCGCCGGGCGGCACGACGCCGACGTGGCGGACGCGGTGTTCGCGCTGCTCGCGCGCCACGAGCGGGGCGGGGACCTAGAGGACCCGGTGCGGCTTCACGAATGGCTCGCGAAGGCGCCGCAGCCCGCGCTCGGCTCGCCGGGCGGCGGCGTCGAGATCATGACGATCCACCGCGCCAAGGGCCTCGAGTTCGACACCGTGGTGCTGTTCGGCCTCGGGCGCGAGCCGCGGGGAGACCCTCCGCAGGCGCTCTATTGGATGGAGCGCGCGACGCTCGGCGGGGGCGAGGACCTGATCGTCGCGCCGCCCGCGGGACCGGGCGAGAAAGACCGGCTGGCCGACTTCGTCCGCCGGACGGAGCGCGCGCGCGACCTCGCGGAGCGCGCCCGGCTGCTGTACGTGGCGACCACCCGGGCGCGCGAGCGGCTGCACCTCGTCTGCCGCGTTTCGCCGCGCCGCCCGGCGCCCTCGCCGGGGTCGCTGCTCGCGCTGCTGTGGTCGCACGTGGAGCACCGTTTCACGGCGCTCCCGCAGGCGCCCGACGAGGCGCCGGCGCCCGAGGCTTTCGAGCCCGTGCTGCAGCGCTTCGCGGCGGGGGCGGAGCCCGCCTCGAAGCCGTTCGTCACGCCGCCCGCGGCGGCGCCGACGCCCGAGCCCGAGTACGAGTGGGCGACGCCCGCGGCCGTGGACGTCGGCACGGTCGTGCATCGCTGGCTGCACCGGATCGCCGCCGACGGCCTCGAGCGGTGGACCCGCGAGCGCGTGGCCGCCGGCGAGGCGACGTACCGGCGCGAGCTCGAGCTCCTCGGCGTGGAGCCGGCCGAGGCGAGGACCGCCGCCGCGCGCGTGGTGGCGGCGCTTTCGGGCGTGCTCGACGATCCCCGCGGCCGCTGGGTGCTGTCGCCGCACGAGGACGCGCGCTCGGAGCTCGACCTCACGGTGCGCACGGAGGCGGGGCTCGTGCATCTGCGCCTCGACCGCACGTTCGTAGCGGACGGCGTGCGCTGGATCGTGGACTTCAAGACCGGCTCGCACGAGGGCGGCGAGCGCGCCGCGTTCCTCGCGGCGGAGCAGGAGCGCTACCGCGCGCAGATGCAGCGCTACGCGGACGCCATGCGGCAGCTCGACCCGCGGCCGGCGCGGGTGGCGCTGTATTTCCCGCTCTTGCAGGAATTCCTTTCCTGGGAACCTTGAGAGCGTGACCACAGCCAGGTGGGAGCGGCTTTCCAGCCGCGATTCTTCGCGCGCAGAAGGGATCGCGCCTGGAAAGGCGCTCCCACCTGGCTAGCGAACGAGCGGCCCGCCTACAGGCTGCCGGTGAGGCCGAGCGCCCTGCGCCCCTCCGCGTCGGGCTCGCCCGTCATGAGCTCGAGCGCCTGCACGAGCTCCGGCGCGGCGTCGGCGCGCGCGCGCACGGCACCCTCGAGCACGTAGTCGCGATTGCGATCGAGCCTCAGCGTGGCCGCGAGCTCGAGCGGCCCGCCGGTGTCGCGGATGTCGGCGGCGAGCGTGCCGGGCTCGGCCGCTTCCTGGAAGACGGCTTCGTAGTCCCCGAGCGCAATGAGCTTGTCGCCCCGGCCGGTCGGCAGGAACGGCGCCGTCTCGAGCTGCGCGAGCCGCACCGTGCCGATGACCCGGACGGGCCAGCCGTCCTCGAGCCTGAGCTCGTCGAGGCTCGCGTTGACGAGCCCCATCGTGCCCGCGGCCGGCACGAGGTCCGCGAGCGCCGCGAGCGACGTGCTGAGGCGCAGCTCCTCGAGCACGACGGCGCTCGGGCTCGCGCTGAACCGCGAGGACACGAAGCCTTCCGCCAACGCGGCCTGGAAACGGCCGGCCAGGCGGCCGATCAGCAGCGGCCACGAATTCACCTGCCAGCGCACGTCGCGCAGCGCGAGCCCGCCCGCGGCGCCCACCTCGGCGCTGCCCGACCAGACGGTGCCCTCGATGCCGGCCAACGCGATCGTGTCAGACAGGAACCAGCGGTATGCGGCATCCGCCGGGAAGCGCGCGAGCGTGAACGCGAGATAAGCGCCCACGCCCAACGCCACCCAAGTCAGCTTGCTCGGCACGCGAGTCAGGGCCTGCGCAGCTGGACCTGGCCGTTCACGAGCCCGCGCCGACGGGCGGTGCTGAAGGACGCGGAGTCGACGACGATGCCGTGGTTCGTCTCGATGGCGATGAGCCAGTCGAGGAGGGCGTCGAACGGGGCGTTCTGGAAGGTGACGGCGATCTCGTTCGGCCCGTTCGGCCGCGTGCGATCGAACGTGAGCCCGTGCGGCTGGCGCGTGGTGTCGACGAGCACGACGAGCGACTGCGCGGGCGCCGCCGCGCCGCCCCCATCGGCGGGCGCGAGCGTCTCGGCCCGGCGCAAATCCAACAGGAGCCGCTGCTTCGCCGCCACGGACTGGGCGAGCGCGGCGGACGACCGCGACAGCGGAGCGAGCACGAATCCCCAGAGCACGATGATGACCGCGAGCACCGCGCCGCCCGCGACCATCCAGCGCTCGCGCGGAGCGAGGTTCTCGAACCACGCCTTCATCGCCGTGCCACGATCTGCACGCGCCCTTCGACGCCCTCGTCGGTGGGGTTCGCGGACTCGATCCGCGCGTCGTAGCGCTGCGTCTCCACGAGCCGTTGCGCGAACTCGTCGAGCGCCGGCACGCTCGGCGAGACGAGCTGCACGTCCATGACCCGGTTGCGGTAGCTCAACGTCTCGATGCGGCCCTCACCGCCGCTCGACGCCGCCACCGCGGCCAGCGTGGCGAGAAAGGTCTCGCCTTCGGTGCTGCCGGCGCCGGCGGCCGCGAGCCGCGCGCGCACCTCCGCCTCGCACTGCTGCAGGCTCGCGGAGCCGACGAGCCGCTGGCAGCTCTGTGCCAGGAGCTCCGTGAGCTGCCGGTCCTCGCGGCGCAGCGCGAGGTTCTGCCCGCCCATCGTGACCAGCGCCAGCACGAGCGCCGCCGCCGCGAGCCCCGCGGCGAGGCGCCACGGCCGCAGCAACACCGGCCAGTCGGACTTCGGCGCGTAGGGACCCTGGAGCAGGTTCGTGCCCGGCCGGTGCACGAGCGTGGCGGCGAGCCGGGGCAGGGGCCCCTCCGGCATGAGCTTCAGGTCCGTGCGCGCGGCGAGCGCCTGCAGCACCTCGAAGTCCGCCTCGAACGCGCCCCGCGCCTCCGCGTCCACGAACACGAGCAGGTGCTTGAGGTCGGCCGCCTGCTCGGGATCCTCCTCGGCCGCGCGGAGCGCGTCGACGGCTTCGGAGGGCGACAGGCCTTCCAGCGTGAACGGCGGCCGGCCGGGGCGCCGGCCGAAGATCCGCCGGCCTTCGATCACGAGCGTGAGCGTGGACGGGGTGTCGGGCACCCCCTCGGCCTCCGAGTAGGCCGCGTACGGCTCGAGCCCCGCGGCCTGCCAGGCGGCGATCCAGGCCTCGAGCCGGTCCTTGGCGACGGCGGCGGCGGCGATCCGGCCCGACTCGAGCCGCGGCCCGGCCGCGAACGCGAGCTCCTCCACGTCCTGCGCCAGAAACTCTTCCAGCGCGAACGGCAGCATCTTGCGCAGCTTGGCCGCGTTCGCGACGGGCACGGCCGCCTCCGCGCTGACCACGTCCGTGCCCGGCAGCAGCATCACCACCCGCCGCCCGCCCGCGGCCTGCGCCGCGGCCGCGAGCGGCCCGTGCTCGACCGGCGTCAGCAGCCGGCCGTTGGCGTCCACGGCGGTCCAGCTCGCCTGGTCGCCGTCCGGCGACGGTCTGATGAAGAGGTAATCGGCCACAGGCTTACTCGCCCCCCAGGCTCCGGAACAGCGCCCGCGTGATGCCGCTCGGGTCCCGCTGCAGCACGGCGCGCATGGTGAGCTGGCTTGTACCGAGCGCGACGGTCGCGGTCAACAGGAAGTGCTGCGTGACGCCGTCGATGCGTTGCAGCATCTCGGGCTCGACGAGCCCCTCGAACGTGGCGTCGATGTCCGCGAAGTCCGCGCCGTCGCGCTCCTCGATCAGCGATTCGGCGGTGGAGATGTCGATGTTCTCCGACAGCGACGCCAGCACGGGGGCCGAGGCCGTGTTCACGTTGATCGTGGTGCCGATGGGCAGCGCCGTCACGTAAGGCGCGAGCGCCTCGTACGTCTCGCGGTCCATGCCGTTCATCGCGAGCAGCTCGCTCGGGCTCGTGATGAGCGTGTTCGGGGTGCGGTAGGTCGGATCCACCGTCACGTAGGTCACGTCCTCGCCGCCGCTCGGGAAATGCATGTCGGTGTTCGCGTCGAGCCAGTCGACGACCACGCCCGCGAACGACGGGTCGAGACCGAGCACGTCGAGCAGGCGCTCGAACTGCTGCCGCGCGATCTCGTCCTCCTCGCCGTCCGGCGTGATGAGGTTGTTGAGGTTGAAGCGGCCCTGCAGGTCCTCCAGGCGGCCCGCGATCGTGCCGCCGTCCACGGGCAAGGGCGCGAGCTCGATGGCCCACGTCTCCGACAGATGATCCGTGTCCGGCGACTCCACGAGGTCCTGCCGCAGGATGTCGGCCGCCCAGGCTTCCGCGCCCTGCAAGTACAGGAGCCCCTGATCGGCGGCGAGCGACGCCTCGGTGCGCCGCTGGTCGAGCGTGGCCTCCCACAGCAGGTTCACGGCGATGATCGTGCCGACGGCCACGACCAGCATCGCCGTGATCACGGCGACGCCCCGCTGCCTGCGTCGCGGCGCGCTCATCCGCTCACCTCCACGAGCCGCCAGAGGCGCCCGAAGTCCTCGAGCTCGATGGCGAACTCGATGGCGCGGGGGCGGACGACGAAACGCTCCGGACCATTCATTTGCAGCGGCGGCCATTCCGTGTGCCATTCGCCGCCCGGGTCCATGAAGCGCACCTCGACGTTCGTGACGCGGTCGAGCAGCTCGTTGCGCACCGGCGGCGTGGACAGCGTGCGGTCCATGACGGGCCAGTGGTAGCGCACGAGCCGGTCGCCCTCCCAGTCGTAAGCGACGCGGAGCACGGTGCCGCGGGCGAAGCGGCCGGGGTTCGCCCAGCCGCCGCGGCTGAACTCGAACGCGAACTGCGACGTCGGGCTCGCGAGCACGCTCGGCTGGTAGCTCTCGCCCGTCTCGTCGCGGGTGGGGCGCGGGTGAATCTGCGCGAGGTCCTGCGCGATGATGCGCATCGCGAGCTGCACCTCGCGCCAGCGATCCGTGTGTGCCTGTGCCGCGTCGCGCGCGGCGATGACGCGGTTCAGGCCGCCGAGCGCCATGACGCCGATCACCGCCACGATGGCCATGGCCACGAGCAGCTCGATCAGCGTGAAGCCGCCGTGCGGCGCGCGCCGGGCAGGCGACCTCATTCGTCCTGTCCTCCGCGCTCGAAGGCGCCGCCTTCGAAGCCTTCGCGCTCGCCTTCGTCGCCGCCGGAGCGCTCTTCGTCGCGGTCCCGCCCCATGCCGCGGCGGCCGCGCCCGGGCGCGCCGAAACGCGCGGTCGGGGCCTGAAGCCACTGCGTGGCGAGGAAGCCGCGCGGGGTAGGGGGCTCGAGGATGCCGGAGATCTTGTGAAGCGTGCGCTCGGGAGCGTCGGCGAGGGCGATCTCGACGTCCACTCGGCGCAGGTTCTCGACGGGCGTCTCGGACACCTCGATGCGGGCGCGCCAGAGGCGGCCCGCGAACTCGATCTCTTCCTCCTCGTCGCCGAGCTCGGGCCACTGCTGCGCCACCGAAAGCTCCGCGATCTTGTTCGCGCCGATCCAGCTCGCGAGCGTCTTCTCCTCGATGTAGGACGAAGTGACGACGTAGCGGTTGAGCTGCGTGTTCACCGCCATCATGCCGAGCGCCACGATGACGAGCGCGACCATCGCCTCGAGCAGCGTGAAGCCCGCGGCGCGCGGCCGCTCAGCGACGATCGAATCCATCGGCAGCCACCGCGAGCGTGCCGTCGAGATCGGCGGTGAGCGTGAACCGCCCCTCCGCGAACTCGCGCTGCACCGCCGCGAAGAACGGCGTGACCTCCCCCGACGACAGGATCATCACCTGCGGCTCCGGCCTCTCGAGCAGGTCCGCGTCGATCTCGCGCGCGAGCCGCACCGGCCGGCCGTCGAGCTCGAGCGAGAGCGTGAGCCGCTCGGGCAGCTCGTGCGCGGCGATGAGGCGGTCGCCCGCGGGCTCCACCCAGCGCTCCTGCTGATAGTCGTAAACGAAGAAGCGGTACGCGGACTGCGACAGCAGCAAGCCGAAGTCGCGGCTCTGCATGAGCGCTTCCTCCTGCAGCAGCTCGATGAGGCTGCGCAGCCGCGACACCTCGCGCTCGGCCTCGCGGTCGCGTCCCACCACCCCGGAGTAGAGCACGGCGGCGCCCGCGAAGATCCCAATGATCGTCACGACCACCAGGAGCTCGATCAGCGAGAAGCCGCGCGCGGCTCGGCGATGCGCCCGTGGCCGCCTCGGCACGACGCCGGTCCTGCCGTTGCCCCGGTTGCGACGAAGGCCGTTACAGATCCCAGTTGCCGATGTCGGCATTGATGCCTTCGCCGCCCTCGCGGCCGTCGGCTCCGTAGGAGAACACGTCGAACTCGCCGTGCCGACCCGGATTCTGGTACTGGTACGGGTTGTTCCACGGGTCGATCGGGAGCCGCGTGAGATACTGCTTCCAGTTCGGCGCCACGTTCTCGCCAGGGTTCTCGACGAGCGCTTGCAGCCCCTCGACCGTCGTCGGGTAGCGGAAGTTGTCCAGCCGATAGAGGTTCAGGGCCGTCTCGATCTGGCGAATGTCCTGCTTGGCGCGGTTGATCTGCGCCGTATCGACGTTGCCGATGAGGTTGGGGGCGACGATGGCCGCCAGCAGGCCGATGATCACGACGACGACCATGATCTCGATCAGCGTGAAGCCTCCCTGGCGGCGCCGATCGGTTGCTTTCCTCGTTCGCATGGCACTACTTTCCTCGTGCACGGCAGCCGCGGAACGGGCCGCCCGAATGGCCCGCTGGAACGCGGGCACGCCGAAGATAGCACAAACCCCGGAGGCGAATCCGTGAACGCACGGGCCGCCCTCGAGCCCGTGCCGCCGACGCGGGCGCCGCTCCGCACATGGGCCTTCGTCGCGGTCCTCGCGGTCGTTTGTGTCGCATTCGGGCTACTCGGCGAAGCGGGCCGCGCGTTCGGCCGCTACGAGCGTGAGATGCTCGAGCTCGGCGAATGGTGGCGCCTCGCGACCGCGCATCTCGTGCACCTCGGCCCGGGACACCTGGCGCTGAACCTCGCGGCGCTCGCGCTCATCGGGGCGCTGTTCGACGATCTGCTCTCGGCGGGCGAGTGGGCGGCGGCCACCGTCGCATCCGCGGCCGCCATCGACGCGGGGCTCTGGGCGTTCGCGCCGCAGATCGCCTGGTACGTGGGGCTCTCGGGTGTACTGCACGGACTGTTCGCTTACGGCGCGCTCAAGCTCGCCTCGCGCGGGGCCGTGGCCGGGTGGCTCGGCGCGGCCGGCCTCGGCGCGAAGCTCGCCTGGGAGCACTGGGCCGGCGCCGTGCCGTTCTCCGCCGCGACCACCGGCGGGCCCGTGGTCGTGGAAGCGCATCTGTTCGGCGCGCTGGGGGGCGCGCTCGCCCTGGCCGCGGCGGCGGCGGTTCGTGGCGTGCGCGGCAGGCCGCTATAATCCCGCCCATCTTTGGCTTTCCCCGGAGTCTCATGGACTTGTCCGCGCTGCAACCGTGGCCCGGCTTTGCGGGCCGCGTGGCGCTCGTGTCGGGCGCCTCTCGCGGCATCGGCCGCGCCATCGCCGACGCCCTGGCGCTTCAAGGCGCCGTCGTGATCGGCACCGCCACCACGGCCGAAGGCGCGGCGGCGATCGACGAGCGGCTCGCGGGCAAGGGCCGCGGAGCCGTGCTCGACGTGACGGACGCGCAGGCCGTGGAGGCGCTGCTCGCCGACCTCGAGGGGCGCGAGGGGGCGCCGTCCATCCTGGTCAACAACGCGGGCATCACCCGCGACAATCTGCTCATGCGCATGAAGGCCGAGGAATGGGACGCCGTCATCGACGCGAACCTGTCCTCGTTGTATCGCCTCTGCAAAGCCTGCCTGCGGCCGATGCTGAAGGCGCGCCACGGGCGCATCATCAACATAAGCTCGGTGGTGGGCCTCACGGGCAACCCCGGGCAAACGAACTACGCCGCCGCCAAGGCGGGTATGATCGGGTTCACGAAGGCGCTCGCGCGCGAGGTGGCGTCGCGCGGCATCACCGTGAACGCGATCGCTCCGGGGTTCATCGACACCGACATGACGCGGGCGCTGGACGAGAAGCAGACGCAGGCGCTGCGCGACCAGATCCCGGCCGGACGGCTCGGGGCGGCCGAGGAGGTGGCCGCGGCCGTGGTGTTCCTCGCCTCGGATGCGGCCGCCTATATCACGGGGGAGACGCTCAATGTCAACGGCGGGCTGTGCATGGCTTAGCGTCCGCAAGGCCTTGGTTTGAGCGGTAGAATGCCCTAAATGATTCCCATACAATACGCGCCACGCCGGCCGGGCCCTTCGGGTCCGGCTTCTCACTTCATGAGGGGAACACGTAAATGAGCAGTGTCGAAGAGCAGGTCAGATCGATCATCGCCGAGCAGCTCGGCCTGAAAGCGGACGAAATCAAGAACGACGCTTCGTTCGTGGACGACTTGGGCGCTGACTCGTTGGACACCGTTGAGCTCGTCATGGCACTGGAGGAAGAGTTCGAGACCGAGATTCCGGACGAGGAAGCCGAGAAGATCACCACCGTTCAGCAAGCCATCGATTACATTCTTGCTCGACAGAACCAAGCCTAAGCGGGATCCCCGACACCCCTCGCCGCTGCTCGACGCGCTCAGGTTGAGGGAGCAACCATGACGAAGCGGCGGGTAGTAGTCACCGGCCTCGGTATCATCTCGCCGGTCGGCAACACGGTAGCGGAAGCCTGGCGCAACGTCTGCGAAGGCGTGAGCGGCATCCGCCCCATCGACACCTGGGACGTCAGCGCGTTCTCCACGCGCTTCGCGGGCACCATCCGCGACTTCGACGTCACCCGGTATCTGGATCCGAAGGAGGCCCGCAAGAGCGACACCTTCATCCATTACGGCATCGCCGCCTGCAAGGATGCGATCGCCGACGCGGGTCTCGAGGTGAAGGAGAGCGAGGCGCACCGGATCGGCGTGATGATGGGCTCCGGCATCGGCGGCGTCTCCACCATCGAGGCGAACCACTCGAAGTGGCTCGAGAGCGGGCCGCGGCGCATCTCGCCGTTCTTCGTGCCCGCCAGCATCATCAACATGATCTCGGGGCACGTGTCGATCATGCACGGCATGACCGGCCCCAACCTCGCCGTCGTCACGGCGTGCACGACGTCGACGCACTGCATCGGGCTCGCCGCCCGCCTCATCCAGTACGGCGACGCGGACGTGATGCTCGCGGGCGGCGCCGAATACGCCACCACGCCGCTCGGCCTGGGCGGGTTCTGCGCGGCACGCGCGCTCTCGCAGCGCAACGACGAGCCGCAGCGGGCGAGCCGGCCGTGGGACGTGGACCGCGACGGCTTCGTGCTCTCGGACGGTGCCGCCTGCCTCGTGCTCGAGGAGTACGAGCACGCCCGCAAGCGCGGCGCGCAGATCTACGCCGAGCTCGTGGGCTTCGGCATGAGCGCGGACGCCCATCACATCACCGCCCCGGCCGAAGGCGGCGAGGGCGCGCGCAAGTGCATGGTGAACGCGCTCGCGGATGCGGGCCTCGCGCCCGAGGCCATCGGCTACATCAACGCGCACGGCACCTCCACGGAGCTCGGCGACGTGGCCGAGACGGTGGCCATCAAGCGCGCCTTCGGCGAGCACGCGAAGCGCCTCGCGGTGAGCTCCACGAAGTCCACCACCGGTCACATGATCGGGGCTGCGGGTGCGGCCGAGGCGATCTTCACCGTCCTCGCGCTGCGCGACCAGGTGCTTCCGCCGACGATCAACCTCGACAACCAGGACCCGCAGTGCGACCTCGACTACGTCCCGAACGTGGCACGGCAAGCGGCGGTGGAGGCCGCGCTGTCGAACTCGTTCGGCTTCGGCGGCACGAACGGCACGGTGATCTTCAAGCGCTTCCGCTGAGCCGGGCCGCCGCCGCCGAGCGCGCGTCATGACGGCGCTCTGGCTCGTGAACGGCCGCCCGGGGGCCGTGGACCCGGCGGACCGCGGCCTCGCTTACGGCGACGGCCTGTTCGAGACGATGGCCGCCGAGGACGGCCGTATCCGCTTTCTCGATCACCACCTCGATCGGCTCTGCTCGAGCTGCGAGCGGCTCGGCATCCCGCCGCCGGACCGCGAGATGCTCGAGGCCGAGATCGAGGCGCATTGCCCGCCTGCCGGGCGAGCCGTCCTGAAGCTCGTGTGGACGCGGGGGCCGGGAGAGCGAGGCTACCGCCCGCCTGCGCGGCCCAATCCCACGCGCATCCTGTCGATATGGTCCTGGCCGGCCTACCCGGACAGCCACTACACTCGCGGCGTGCGGGTGAAGACCTGTGCGCTGCGCCTCGGCGAGAACCCGGCGCTTGCAGGTATGAAGCACCTGAACCGGCTGGAGCAGGTGCTCGCCCGCATGGAGCTCGACGAGCGGGACGCGGAGGAAGGCCTGTTGCTCGACACGGGCGGCCGCGTCGTCGGCTGCACGAGCTCGAACGTGTTCGCCGTGCGCGGAGGCGGGCTCGTGACGCCCGCGCTCGACCGCTGCGGGGTGCGCGGAGTCATGCGCCGCGCGGTGCTCGAATGCGCCGCGGCGCACGGCCTCGCCGCCGAGGAGGTGGATCTGTCGCCGGAGGCGCTGCGCGAAGCGGACGAGATGTTCCTGACGAACGCGGTGTTCGGGATCTGGCCCGTGCGTCGGCTCGACGAGCGCGAGCTCGCCCCCGGTCCCGTGACGCGCCGACTCATGGAGCTTCTGGGCTATGGGCCGCGCGGCTAAGTGGCTGCTCGCCGCGGCGGCCGGCGCCGTGCTGCTCGCGGTCGCGAGCGGGGCCGCCACCTGGTACGCGTGGCGCGCGCTGAACGCGCCGCTCGCGCTCGAGGAGCGCACGTGGCTCGAGGTGCCGAGCGGCTCGCCGTTGCGACGCGTGAGCGAGCGGCTCGCCGAGCGGGGGCTGCTCGCACGGCCGTGGCTCCTCACGGCGTACGGCCGTGTCACGGGCCAGGCCACGCGCATTCACGCGGGCGAATACGAGCTCGTGCCCGGCACGACGCCGGTCTCGCTGCTCGACCAGCTCGTGGCGGGGCAGGTGTACCTGCACCAGATCACGGTGGTCGAGGGCGCCCGCTTCGCGGACTTCCTGGCGGCGCTGCGCAGCCACCCGGCCGTGACGGCCACGACGCTCACGCCCGAGGAGATCATGGCGGAGCTCGGCCAGCCCGGCGTGCACCCGGAAGGGCAGTTCTTCCCCGACACCTATCGCTTTCCCCGCGGCACGCGCGACATCGACGTGCTGCGCACCGCGCACGACGCCATGCAGCGGCGCCTGCAAGAGGCGTGGGAGGCGCGGGCGGACAACCTGGCCGTGCAGACGCCGTACGAAGCGTTGATCCTGGCGTCCATCATCGAGAAGGAGACGGGCCTCGCGGCCGAGCGGCCGCTGATCGCGGGCGTGTTCCACGAGCGGCTGCGGCGGGGCATGCTGCTGCAGACCGATCCCACCGTGATCTACGGGCTCGGCGACCGGTTCGACGGCAACCTGCGCCGTCGCGACCTCGAGGCCGACACGCCGTACAACACCTACGTGAGGCGCGGCCTGCCGCCCACGCCCATCGCGCTGCCGGGCGCCGAATCCCTCGCCGCGGCCGTGGCCCCGGCGGCGACCGATGCCCTGTTCTTCGTGGCGAGCGGCCGGGGCGACGGCAGCCACGTGTTCTCCGCCACGCTCGAGGAGCACAACCGGGCGGTGCGCGCGCTCATCGAGCGCACGGCCGAGCTGCAACAGTGACGGCGAGAGGCGCATTCATCACCCTCGAAGGCATCGAGGGCGTCGGCAAGTCCACCAACGCCGAGTTCGCGGCGCATTGCCTGCGGTCGCTCGGCCGGCGCGTGCTGGTCACGCGGGAGCCCGGCGGCACCGGGCTCGGCGAGCAGATCCGCGAATGGATCCTGCACGGTGACCACGGGCGCCTGTCGGCCGACGTCGAGACTCTGCTCATGTTCGCGGCCCGGGCCCAGCACCTCGAGCGCGTGATCCGGCCCGCGCTCGCATCCGGCCGCTGGGTGGTGTGCGACCGCTTCACCGACGCGACGTGGGCCTACCAGGGGGGCGGCCGCGGCGCCGACCGCGCGCTGCTCGAGGCGCTGACCCGCGCGGTGCAGGGCCCCACGGCGCCCGATCTCACGCTGCTGCTCGACGCGCCGCTCGACGTGGGCGCCGGTCGCATCCGGGGGAGGGCACACGACCACTTCGAGCGCGAGGGCCGCGACTTCTTCGCCCGCGTGCGGGATGCCTACCTCGCGCTCGCGCGCGAGGAGCCGGGCCGCATCAAGGTGATCGACGCGTCGCGGCCGCTCGCGGAGGTGCAGCGCGACATCGAGCAGGAGCTCGTGCGCTTCAACGAACGGTTCGGGGCCGATGCCTGAGGAAACCCCCATCCAGGTGCTCGGCGGGCGGCTGCTGCCGTGGCTGCGCGAGCCGCTGTCGCAGCTCGAGTCCGCGCAGCGCTCCGGCCGGCTCGGCCACGCCTGGATACTGGCGGGCCCACGGGGCGTGGGCAAGATCAACCTCGCGCTCGCCGCGGCGCAGCGGCTGCTGACCGCCACGGCGGGCGGCCCGCCGCCGCCCGAGCTCGGCCCGGCCGACGCGGTGGCGGCCATGGCGGAGCGGCACCAGGCCGCGGATCACCACCCGGACCTGCACTGGGTGTATCCGGCGGAGGACAAACGCACGATCGCCATCGAGCAGGTGCGGGACGTTTCGGACGCGCTCGCGCTCAAGGGCTACAGCGGGGCCGCGAAGGTGGTGATCCTCGAGCCCGCGGAAGCCATGACGGTGGCGGCCGCGAACGCGCTGCTCAAGACGCTGGAGGAGCCGACGGCCGAGAGCTACCTGCTGCTCGTGAGCCACGAGCCGCAGCGCCTGCCGCCCACGGTGCGGAGCCGGTGCCAGCGCCTCACGCTGCCGCGACCGCCTCGGGAGCGGGTGCGGCAATGGCTCGGGGAGGTGCCCGAGGGGCCGTTCGAGACGGCCTGGCTGCTCGCCGACGGCAGCCCGCTGCGCGTGGCGGCGCGGCTGCTCGGCCATGATTCCTCATTATCTTACAAAGAGTTGGAAGAAGAACTTCTAGCAGTTTCTACGAACAGGGCCGACCCGCAGGCCGTGGCCGCCCGGTGGGTCAAGCTCGACCCGGCGGCCGTGCTCGAGTGGCTCTCGCGGCGGCTCGAGCTCGCCATTCGGGCGCGGCTCGCCCGGGCCATGCCGACCTCGGTCACAGATATCGATCCGAGGGCGTTGCATAATGCCTGGGCCGATGTGCCGGCGCGGACCCTGTTCGAGCGGCTCGACACCGCCCAGAAGCTGCTGAACCGCAGCGGGACGGGGATCAACATGGAGCTCGCCCTGCGGGCATTGTTGCTCGACTTTCAAGGTCGCAGAGGAGAGACGTGAGCAAGCCGGGACTACTGACCCTGACGATCAAGGACAAGAGCGCCCTGTATCTCGCGTACATGCCGTTCATCAAGAACGGCGGGTTGTTCATCCCGACGAACTCGAGCTACAAGCTCGGCGACGAGGTCTTCATGCTGCTCAACCTCATGGGCGAGGAAGAGAAGATCCCCGTCGCGGGCCGGGTCATCTGGATCACGCCGAAGGGCGCGCAAGGCAAGCGCACCGCAGGCATAGGCGTGCAGTTCAGCGAGCAGGATCAGGGCAACACGCAAAAGCGCATCGAGAACTACCTCGCTGGAGCCCTCGGCGGCGACAAGCCGACCCACACCCTGTAAGCCGCGGAGCTTCGCGGCGGCCGACGGCCGCCGCGGCGCCGGGAGGGCGGGCGCGCCGCCCGGCTAGGCGTTGAGCCCGGTGCGGTTCAGGCCGCCCTTCAGCACGTACGTCTGGAAGCCGCGTTCGTTCAAAATGAACGCGCCGGCCGAGCTGCGGCGCCCCGTGTCGCAGCACACCACGTACTTCACGCTCGGATCGAGCGTCTTCAGCTTCAGCCGGATGAAGTAGAGCGGCACGTTGATGGCGCCCTCGTTGTGGTACGCCTCGAACTCGCTCGGCAGCCGCACGTCGAGCCACTGGCCGCCCTGCTCGATGATCTTCGCCGCCTCTTCGGCGTCCACCCAGTCGAGCATCGGCTCGTTCAGCAGCTTGCGAAAATCCTCCTTGCCGAGCCGCATGAGCGAGCCGTCCGTCTCCATGTAGACGGTGGCGTTGCGCTTCGCCTCGGAGATCAGTGCCTCCTCGCCGAAGGTGTCGCCCACTTCGAGCTCGGCGAGGCGAATGCCCTCCTTGTTGAGGGGCGTCTCGCGGGTGACGATGCAGCGGCCCCGCGTGATCACGTAGAAGTAGTCGCCTTCGTCGCCCTGCTTGATGACGATGTCACCCGCCTTGTAGTTCACCTGCTGCAGGCGCATGAAGATCGCCTGGATGTTGGCGGGCGGGATCTTGTGGAACGCCTTGGTGCGCAGCAGCGTGGTCATCCAGTCGTCGGAGGTCACGGCGTCGCTGCGCAGCTCCGACACCTCGTAGGAGCCGGTCTGGTCCCAGGTGAGCATCACGTCGAGCAGATCGCTGTCGATCGTGATGTATTCCACGTGGCTGGTCGCGACGGCCGTGTACTGCCGCGGCAGCTTGGGTGCGAGGGGGTTGCGCGCCTGGTCGGTGCCGCCCTTGACCGTGCTCGCCGGCCGCTCGCCCTCGCGCAGCTCCACGGTGCCCGCGAGCACGTAAACGGTGCGCTTGTCGGTATCGCCCTCGCGAAACAGGACTTCGCCGGGCTGTGCCTCGCGAACCTTCGTCTTCTTCGCGAGGGCGTGCAGGTTGTCCTTCTTCAGCCCGTCGAGCGGCGTGAGGGCCCGGAGTTGACTGATATCGAGTTGCTTGTTCATCTCCGTGCAGGAAGCTCAACCGGCACTCGATGAGTGTGCGGTATCTCTCGGGCGCGGCAGTCTAGCACACGCAGAAAAGCCCACTCTGCCGATGAGATCACGTACCGAGCTTGCGCCAGCCCGGGTGCGGTGCGAACCGGGGTCCGAAACGGCGGGCGAGCTCCTCGAGCCGGCTCACAACCCGGTCCACCCCGCGGGCACGCGCATACTGGATCGGGCCGCCTGTGAAAGGTGCGAACCCCGTCCCAAATACGACCCCCGCGTCGAGCAGGTCCAGGTCCTCCACGACCCCGTCCTCGTAGCAGGCCACGGCCTCGTTCACGAGGGGGAGCAGCAGCCGGTCCTGCAGGTCCTCGTCGGGCTTCGGGGCGTCCCGCCGCTTCTCCGGCTTGCCGTCGCGGTAGACGTAGAAGCCCCTGCCGGCCTTCACGCCGAGCTCCCCGGCGGCCACCTTGGCCTGCAGGGCGTCGGGCGGCGTCACACCCAACGCCTCGCCGAGGATGCGGGCCACGTGCGCCGCCACATCGAGCCCCACGCGGTCGGCCAGCTCCACGGGCCCCATCGGCATGCCGAACGCCTCCGCGGCGGCGTCGATCGTCTCGAGCGCGTAACCGTCCTCGTGCGCGCGCAGGGCCTCGAGCAGGTACGGCATCAGGACGCGGTTCACGACGAAGCCGGGGGCGCTGCGGCAGGGCAGGGGCAGCTTGCCGATCTGCACCACGAACGCGAGCGCCCGCTCCAGCGTGTCGGGATCGGTGGCCTCGCCGCGGATCACCTCCACGAGCGGCATGGCCGCCACCGGGTTGAAGAAATGCAGCCCCACGAAACGCTCGGGTCGCTGCAGCACCTGCGCCATGTCCTCGAGTCGGATGCTCGAGGTGTTCGTGGCGAGAAACGCGCTCTCGGCGAGCTTCGGCTCGAGCTGGCGGAACAGGTCCTGCTTGGCTTCGAGCTTCTCGACGATGGCCTCGATGACGAGATCCGCCCCGGGCACGCCTTCGCCCGCGAGGTCCACGATCAGCCGCTCGTTGGCTTCGCGGGCGGCGCCGGGCGCCTTCAAGCGCTTCTGGAAGAGCTCCTGCGAGCGATGCAACGCGGGCTCGAGCAGCTCGCGCGAGCGATCCTGCACGGTGACCGTGATGCCGCGCAGCGCGCACCACGCGGCGATGTCGCCGCCCATGACGCCGCCGCCCACCACGTGCACGTGCTCGACACGGCGGCTCTTCGGCGCGAGGTTGCGCATGCGCTCGCGCAGCCCGAACAGCCGCACGAGATTGCGGCACGTGGGCGTGACCAGCAGCCGTCCGATCGATTCCGCCTCGGCGCGATACGCCGCGTCGCCGCTCGCGCCGTAGCGCTCGAAGAGATCGACGATGGCGTAGGGCGCGGGATAGTGCTCGCGCCGCGCCTTGCGCGCCACGCGTGCCCGCACCTGCCGCGCCACGAAGCTGCGCACGAGCGGCAACGTGAGCCAGCGCAGCATCCCGCGCGGACGGCGGAGGGGAGGCGTCTTCGCGATGAGGTCCGCCGCCGCGGCGTCGAGCTCGGCGCGCGGCACCACGCGGTCGACGAGGCCCGCCTCGAGCGCCTCGGGAGGCGAGAGGCTCCGCCCCGTGAGCATGAGGTCGAGCGCGAGCGGCGCGCCCAAGAGCCGCACGGCGCGCACGGTGCCGCCGAAGCCGGGATGGATGCCGAGCTGCACCTCGGGAAGGCCGAGGTTGCGCTCGTAGCTTTCCGCGGCCACCCGATAGCGGCACGCGAGCGCGAGCTCGAGCCCGCCGCCGAGGGCGAAGCCGTCGATGGCGGCCACGGTGGGGCAGGGCAGCGCCTCGATCGCGCTCATGAGCGCCTGGCCCCTGCGGGCGAGCGCCGCGCCTTCCGCCGCGTCGCGCAGCGCGGAGAACTCGTGGACATCGGCGCCGAGCACGAAGCCCGTGTCCTTGCCGGACTTGATGACGAGCCCGCGGGGCGGCGCGCGCCGCAGCCCCTCCACCTCGCGCTCGAGCTCGAGCAGCACCTCATGGGACAGCGTGTTCGCGCTCGCGTCGGCCTTGTCCAGCACGAGCCACGTGATTCCCGTGGCGTCCGTCGTGCGGCGCCAGTGCTTCGATTGCTTCGCCGTGTCGTTCATGCCGCTACCTTCGCGGCGCCTTCGACCTCGAAGTCGCAGACGAGGGGCAAGTGATCGGAATAGTCCACGCGCGGCATGTAGAAGTTCGTCACCCGGATGCCTTCGCCGTAGAGCACGAAGTCGAGCTCGCGGCGGGGCGAGCGGCTGGGGTACGACGGCAGGCCCTGCGTGTTGGCGCTACGCAGCCGCGCAGCCTTCATGAACAGGTAGATCTCGTGCTCTCCCCAGAACGTGTTGAAGTCGCCGGCGATGATGACCGGCTTCTCGACCGCCGTCACGAGGTCGTAAAGGTACCGGAGCTGCGTATGCCGGTGGCGGTACTTGAGCGACAGGTGCACGAGGAAGATGGCGCAGTCCTCCAGCTCCAGCTCGATGATGAGCCGCTTGATGCCCTTCTCGAAGTAGTGGAAGCGCTCCCCTTGCACGCGGGGCGCCGCGAGAAAGGCATTGCCCTGCTTGCGCACGATGGGCAGGTGGTTGTTGATGGAGCCGACACCGTATTTGCAGTGGTACACCGAATAGTGGCCCAGGGCGCGCGCGATGGCTTCGGCCTGGTTCACGCTGCGGGTGCGGATGGACCCCGTGTCCACCTCCACCAGGCCCACGATGTCGGGGTCCTGGCTCTTGATGAAGTCGATGATGCGCTGCAGGTTCGTCCGGTTGCCGAGCACATAGCCGGCACCCGGCAACGGCCAGTGCAATGCCGTGCCGAGCCCGAGCCCGTAGCGGATGTTGTAAAGGAGTAGCCGCACCCGCCCAAGTGTACCGGACGCGGGCATCGTTGCGCGCTCGAGCCTCGCTCGCCGCGGGTGCCGAGCGAGGCGTGCCGCCGTTCGTTGCATTTGCCGGTGGCGAGTAGTAGGGTCGGGCCACTCGCAAGGAACCCGTAAGGGCACTCCATGTCAGAGCAAGATCCGATCCGAGTCTTCGTCACGCACACGTTCTCGAACCACCCCGACTACCACCGCGTGTTCGAGTACCTCGAAAGCTCGCCCAACTTCTTCTACAAGAACTTGAGCGACCTCGAGGCTCGGCCGGTGGGGCCCGGCAAGGAAGGGCTCAAGGAAACTTACCGCAACCAGATCGGCGGCGCCGAGGTGGTGGTGGTGTTGAGCTCGCTGTTCCTCTCGGACGAGTACTGGGTCACGTATCAGATGGATGCCGCGCAGGCGGCGGATCTGCCCATCGTGGCCGTCGAGCCTTTCGGCGGCAATGGCGAGGTGCCCGAGGAGGTGCGCCGTCGGGCGGCGGAAGTGGTCGGCTGGAACGAGCGCAACATCGTCGATGCGCTGCGCCGTCAGGCGCGGCACGAAGACACCACCCGTTGGGACACCATCGAGTTCAAGCTGTAGCGACGACGATCGTCATCGCGCACCGCGGCGCGAGCGGCTATCTTCCGGAGCACACGCGCGAGGCCAAGGCGCTCGCCTACGGCCAAGGCGCCGACTACCTCGAGCAGGACGTGGTCGCCACGCGCGACGGCGCCCTCGTGGTGCTGCACGACATCCAGCTCGACTACGTGACGGACGTGGCGCTGCACTTCCCGGAGCGCCGCCGGAGCGACGGCCACTTCTATGTAGTGGACTTCGATCTCGCCGAGCTCAGGACGCTCTCGCTGCTCGAGCGCCGCCGGACCGACCGCGACGAGCCGCTGTTCCCTCGCCGCTTCCCCCGCAAGCCGCTCGGCTTTCGCATCGTCACGCTCGAGGAGGAGCTCGAGCTCGTGCAGGGCCTGAACCGTTCCACCGGCCGGCGCGTCGGCGTGTATCCAGAGATCAAGCATCCGCGCTGGCACGCCGAGCACGGCATTGATCTCTCGCGGCGCCTGCTCGAGACGCTCGCGAGCTTCGGATTCACCCAGCGCGACGACCCGGTCTTCGTGCAGTGCTTCGACGGCGCCGAGATCGTCCGGCTGCGACGCGAGCTCCGCACCGAGCTGCGGCTCATCCGGCTGGTCGACGCACCCGACGCGGACCCGCAACTGTCGAGCGCGAAGGGCCTCGCCGCGCTCGCCCGGGACGCCGACGGCCTCGGCACGCCGTTCGGCTCGCTGGTGACCGACGACGGCGGCAGCGCCCCGCCGCGGGAGGGCGAGCTCGTGGGACGCGCCCGCGAGGCCGGGCTGCTGCTGCATCCGTACACGTTCCGCCGCGAGAACGTGCCGGCCTGGGCGGGCGACCTCGAGCAGCTACTCGCCTTTTATATCGGCCGCATCGGCGTCGACGGCGTCTTCTGCGACTTTCCGGACGTGGCCGTACGCATCCGCGACGCGGTCGCCGCCCGGCGCTGACCGAGATCCGCCCTGAGCCCGCCGAGCCGCGGGGGCAGGGCAGATGGACACTCCTGTCCAACTGGCCTACATTGGCGCAAACAGGCACGGAGAGCGCGTATGAGATTCCCCACGCGTAGCTCGACGTTGGCAGGATCCGCGGCCTTGCTCGCCGCCTGCGCCGGCACTCCCACCGCAGAAGATACCGGGCAAGCGCTGGACCGCGCTTGCAGCGTCTCCGAGTGTTTCTACGAACGCGACGTGCGCGATTTCGAGGTGATCAACGACACCACGCTGATCGTGTACGTGGGCGGGCAGCGGTGTCCGTTTCGAGTGGAGCTCGAGGGGACCTTCTGCGACATGACCATGGCGCCCGAGATCTTCTTCCGGCCTCCGTCGCGCGGCGTGGACATCGAGGCGAACTACCGCTCCAACCGCATCTGCGCGTACGACCGCGTGGACGTGGACGGGGGGCCGTTCACCGAGACGTTCGATCAGCCGCCGGACGCATTCGGCGTGCGGCGCAGCCAGTGCCGTGTACGCGACGTGGTCTCGATGACGGACGACGAGCTCTTGGAGCTCTATGTCTCGCGCGGCGTCGCGCCTCCGCCGCCGCCCATCGGGCCGGGTCGCATCGAAGTCAAGGGAGAGGACGAGACGGTCGAGGAAGGGGAGCAGGCGGAAGCGGCCGAAGGGGAGACCGCGCGCAGCGACGCGCCCCTACCCGGGGCGGCAGTGCCCCGGCAGGCTCCAAACACGGGCGGCTGACGTCTCGGCAGGGCAGGCGCGCTCGCCTTCGCTCGGAATGTCGCTCAGAGCCGGCAGTTCGGCCGGCGCCCGGACTCGCGCGCTTCGTTGTAATGCACGAGCGCCGGCGCGAGTGAGCCCACGAGATCGTCCAGGCGGCGATCGTTCGACGGGTGCGTGGACAGGAACTCCGGAGGCGCGCCCTTGTTCACGTTGGCCATGTTCTTCCAGAGATAGATGCTGGCGCGCGGGTCGAAGCCGGCCTGGGCCATGTACTCGAGCCCGACGAGGTCCGCCTCGCTCTCCTGGCGCCGGTCGAACGGCAGCGCGAGGCCGATCTGAGCGCCCGCCCGGACCACGTCACCCATGCCGGTGGCCGCACCGCCGAGAATCACGAGCGCATCCGTGCGCGACTGGCGCTTGGCCCGCTGCATGATGTGGTCCTCGGTCAGGTGCGCGATCTCGTGGCCGATGACGGCCGCGAGCGCGTCCGGCGTGTCGGCGACCTTGAGGATCCCCGTGAACACGCCGACCTTGCCGCCCGGCAAGGCGAAAGCGTTGGCCGCTTCGTCGTCGAACACGATGACTTCCCAGGACAGCTCCTGGAACTGGGGCTCGAGCACGGCGACGATCCGGTCGGTGATGCACTCCACGTAGGACTGCAGCCGCGGGTCGCCCGCGCGGGGCGTGTGCTTTTTGATCAGGAGCCACTCGGTGCGCGCCTGGCGCATCACCTCCTTCTCGGTGACGATCAGCTGCGCCTCGGCGACTCCGCCCGCCAGAAAAGCGAGCAGGGAACCGATCGCGACCCACGCTGGAGCTCGATACCGCATGACCCCTGTCCTCGGCTGTGGCTCGGAAGCCGCCTATGGCCTTAGAACGCGTCCGGCGGCCTTCGGTTCGAGAAAGATACCACAGGGGCGGGAATGGGACGGGACGGCCGTCTCGGCCGGCGCATCGGGCTCAGGCCGCCGTCGAAGGGCCGGGGAGCTCTAGAGAAGCTCAGTGCGCCTCGGCGAGGGTTTCGCCGCTCTCGGCCGCCGCAAGCCGCGCCGCGCGCCGGCCGCCGCCGAAGCCGAACAGCCCCGCGTCCAGCTTGAGCTGCAGGAAGAACACGCCTTTCATGCTGGGGTCGACCAGATGGGCGTTGGTCACCCGGTCGACGGCCGCATCCGGCAGATACGTCAGGTTCAGAGCCACGTGCCGCAAACCCACCGTCAGCGCCGGCAGCATGCCCGGGAACGGCCGGTTGTTATTGACGTCCTGGCGCGTCATGAGGAAGCCCACGACCCCGACGTCCACGTAGAAGTCCTCGCGCACCGCGGGCAGCCGGAATCGGCGCTTCACGCCGCCGCCGGCCATGTAGGACAGCTCATCCGCGCTGTCCCGGAAGCCGTTGCCGAGAGCCACTTTGACCCAGCGGGCGTCGGTGTCGAACTCCTTTTCAAACCCGACGCCCCAGTTCGCCTCGTTCCAGTCGCGCTCGGCATTCATATGGATGGCCCGCCCGTTCAGCACGATGTCCCAATCGCCCTGAGCGTGAGCGGACAACGGTGACAGCGCGACCGTGGCGGCCGCGAGAAGACGGATGTGCGTGCGCATGGCCGGAGACAAGCAATGGCCATGCCAGCAAGCTAAAACAATGGCTTAGCGTCCCATCCTGAGGGCGATTGTAAAGATAACCGACGTTACGGTTCGCAATTTCGGGGATGCGTAACAAAGGCGGGTCAATGACTTGCGGGCGTGGCTGACCAGTTGCATAAGGCAAGAGGCCGTCTTTGTCTGGAAGCAACCAGACTGCAGCCACGCGACGTCGTTAGAAACTGGCTGCGTCAGCAAGGTTTGCCGCTTCCGACCGGGTAAGTAGTCTGTCGGACATCCGCTTGGTCGGAGCCTGGACACGGAGTTGTGCGCCTTGAAGCCCGATACGCCTCGTTCACCGGGCCTCACCGAGCTGTTGAGGTGTTTCGAGCGGCGGAAGACCAAGGACCTGCCTAGGCGTGAGCTCACCGCGGGACCGAGGTTATCATACGCATAATGTATATTATGTTGAATTGTGTAACGGGCACCCTAAAGGAAAGGCATGTGTTGTTGTCGCTCCGGTACCCCCGCTGGAATTTCGGTAACGGGTTTCGCCAGCAGTTTTTCGCTATTGCGGGAACTTACGGATACTTCGAGTAGCACCGTTGAAAAAGCGCGTGCAAGCCACCGTACCTTCGTGGAGGCACCGCGAATCCGCGTGGCCGTTGACGAATCGTTTTGTACGTTCGTCTGATCGGTCGGCGGTTGCGCGTCGTACTCAGCTGGGTCGTTGCCCCTGGCTCGTAAGCCACGAGAAAGGCCTCGGGCGCATTCTTGGTCGAGCTGTCTGGCGCAGAGATTCAGCTGGGACAGGACTCGTGTCAACGCCGGTCGAAAATTGCACATTTGTGGCGGCCGAAGATTGCACACCTCTTTGAGGTGACGAACCTCAGGCCGTCTGAACCTCCCTTCGCCGTCGCTTGGAGGCAGCTGACGGCTCGTTCTGCTTCTCCTGGATGCTTTGCCAGAGCTCGGTGTGCTCGCGCATCCGGTAGCTGTTGCCGCGGATATTGACGACTGGCAGTGGTGCATGAGCCGGTCGATCAGCGCGGCGGCCATGACCTCGTCGCCGAGGATCTCGCCCCACTCCTCGAACCCCTTGTTGGAGGTCAGCACGGTTGAGGCCTGCTCGTAGCGGGAAACGGTGTACAGGACGCGTTTGCCGGATAGCCTCCGCGCAAACGGCTTTGTTCTTTCACCGAGGGACGTCCCAATGATGGGATAAGGCCTAGCGGGTCAGGAGTCACGAAGCCTCGCCGGGGTTTGGTATTTTCTTCTCCAATGCAATGCCCTCGCGCGCGCTCGACGCAAGGCAACTGGCCGCCGCATACGTTTTGGCGTCCGGACTCCTCACCAAGTGGCTCGCGCGACTCAGGAGGGCTGGCCCGCAAGGGCGTCTTCCCGGGCGCCGGGCAGTCCAGGAAGATTACGTTCTCCCGCCGCTTGATGAAGCCGAACTCGGGGTGATGGCGCTGCGCAGCCGGCTCGCTGGCGCGAAGACCCCGTGATAGCGAACGAGATGCACGCGCGGCCGCGGCACGAAGGCGGCGAGCCGGGGCGAGGAAATCGAACGGCTCGAACACCACATGCGTCGTGCAGTCGCGATACGGCGTCTTTAGTGTGTAGCGGATGTGGCCGGCGGGCGTCACTGCCAGCCGTTCGGTCGCAACCGCGGGGGCGCGACGTAGCGGACGAGATGGGACTCCTCGAAGGATATAGCCGCAGGGGGAGATCTACCTATCCTGCATCCTTCGTCCGCTCCACGCGGCGATGACACGATCGACGGAGATCGCGCCTGGGCCCTGCGTCAGCAGGAGCACGAGGGTCGAGCCCCACAGCAAGTGATCGCTCCAGGCGTTGGGGTACACGAAGATCTGGATCACGGCGATCATTGCGAGCAACGGCAGCGCCGCGAGACGGGTCGCGAGTCCCGCGAAGAGCAGCGGCGGCGCCGCGAGCTCTACGGCGGTCGTCACCTGGGCGGCGAGCACCGGCTCGAGCAGCGGCACTCGGTATTCATCGCGGAAGAGCTGCACGGTGAACTGCCACGAGTCGAGCTTGAGCAGCCCCGAGCGGAAGAACACGGCGCCGACGCCGATGCGCATGCCGAGCAGGACGATCGACATGGGGAATCGCTCGAGCCTGCGCCGCCAGGCGGCGAGCGAAGCGTTCACGAGCCCGACCCCCGCGGCGCCCGAGCGACCGCAATGGCGAGGCCCGCATGCACGAGCTCGCGGAGCGCCGCGCCCGCGTCGAACGCTGCAGCGCTATCGAGGGCCGCGCTCGCCGCGGCGCCGATCGTCTGCCCCTCGCGCAGCGCTGCACGAAACGTGAACGTCGCCGGATCGAGGCGCGTGAGCGCGAGGGATCCGCGCGAGCCTCGCACCTCGATGCAGGTGTCCGTCTCGCGCAGCACGAACGTCTCCGCTTCGCAGCCGCTGAGATACATCTTCATGAGCTCGTCCACGGCCCACGCGAAACGCAAGTACTCGAGGCCCGGTTGCAGCTCGAGGGTCGCATCGAGCAACCCTTGGGCCCCGAGGCGGGCGACATCGGACCACGCGAGCGACGGCGCCGCCACGGCGATCGAGGCGCGGCCGACGGCCCACTCGAGTGCCGCGAACGCCGACGCATAGGGCGGCGTTCGCGTGCCGTCGAATTCCCCCAGGAACGCAGGGAAGTCCGCGCCGTACTCCGCGATGCAGGGCCTGTGCGGCGGCCGCGCGCGCACATACGCGTGGGCGGCCGCGGCCACCAGGTCCGTGCCGAGGAGCCAGGTGGTGGCGGGAAACTTCTCGCGCAGCGCGCCGGTCAGGCTCGTGACGAAATGGCGCGCGTGCACGGCGAGACGGCGCGCCGGATCCGCGCCGCCCGCGAGCGCCGCGGCCGCCCGCTCGCAGTCCCCGGAGACGACGGCATGCGCGATTTGCGCTTGCAGCTCAGCGAGCGGCAGCATGCGGCACGATCTCGCCGAGCACGCCTGCGGCGACCCCGTCCGCGTGCTCGGCCTCGGCGTGCAGCGCCGCGAACGTGGACAGGCGATTGTCCCACTCGATCAGCGTGGGACGGGCGCCGAACCGTCGTAGCGCGTGCGCGTAGAGTGCCCACACAGGGGCCGCGATGCGCCCCGCGTGTGTGTCGATGAGAAGCTCCTCGCCCGGCCCACCGCCGTCCGGCTCGGGCGTGAAGCCGCCGAGGTGCAGCTCGGCCACGGCGTCCGCGGGAAATGCGTCGATGTACGCGTAAGCGTCGTACCCCAGGTTCGCGGCGCTTACGTAGGCGTTGCTCACGTCGCAAAGCAGGCGGCAGCCCGTGCGGTCGACGAGCTCGGCGAGAAACTGCACCTCGCTCATTGTCGAGGCGGCGAACCGCACATAGCTGGCCGGGTTCTCGACGAGATACGGGCGGCCGAGCGCCTGCTGCACCTGATCGAGGTGCACCGCGACGATGCCAAGGGTCTCCTCGTCGTACGGCAGCGGCAGCAGGTCGTTGAGGTAGAGCCCGCGATGCGTGGACCAGGCCAGGTGGCCCGAGACCAGCACGGGGTCGACGTCGTCGCAGAGCCGCCGCAGACGGGCGAGGTGCTCGCGGTCGACGCCGTCCGCGCTGCCGATCGAGAGCCCCATCGTGTGCAAGGACACGGGGTAGTGTGCGGCGACGTCGAGCAGCAGCTCGCGCGCGTGTGGATTGGCGAGGAAATTCTCCGGATGCGCTTCGAGCCAGGCGGCCGCCGGAGCGCGGCTCACCACCTCCTCCAGGTGCGGGAGCCGCAAACCGACGCCCGCTTTGCCGTCGAGGCGGTTCCGCTCGGCATCCATGGCGAGCCGCGCTCCCCGCCGTCAGGCCTTCGGCGTCCGGCTGCCGCCGACGATGCGCTCGCAATAGCCGGCGGGTACGTAGATCCACGCGCGTGGATCGGCGTCCGCTCTCGCGGTGCCGGCGCACGAGTTGTTCCCCGTAGATGCGCAGTCGTTCTTGCCGGCCTTGGCGATGCCGTAACACTTTTCCGCCTTGAAGTCAGGCTCGGGCGCAGGTCCTTGCGCGGAGACGAGGGCAGGTCCCGCGATGGCGGCCGCGAGCGCCGAGGCGGCGATGAGGCGTTTGTTCATGGCATGCTCCTCCTGAATGTCGGGTTGTGCGAACCGGCGCCACGGCGCCGCGCCGGTTCCTGTGACCGGCGATCTCTTGATTCGGAGAGAGCCACGAAAAGGTTACGCGTGCCGTAAACTGAGACCATGCCCGAGCGCCTTTCGCCATCCGATGACCTGGGCCGGCTGATGCATGCGGCGCAGCAGGGCGACTCCGCCGCTTACGTCGAGTTGCTGCGGACGATCACGCCTCGCATCCGGCGGATCGTCAGGCGGCAGCGCGGCTTCGCGGGCGCCGCCGACGTAGAGGATCTCGTGCAGGACGTGTTGCTCTCCGTGCACGCGGTTCGCGCCACCTACGATCCGACGCGACCTTTCGTCCCTTGGCTCCTCGCCATCGTGCGCCATCGGCTGGCGGACGCGGCGCGGCGCTACGCGAGGGCGGCCGGCCGCGAGGTTCGCATCGACGAGGACGACGTAACCTTTGCCGAGCTCGCGACGAATGAAGGCAGCGAGGCAGCAGGCGACGCGGAGGCTCTGCGCGCGGCAGTGCGCGCGTTGCCGCAAGGTCAGCGGCAGGCTATCGAGCTCCTGAAGCTCGAGGGGCGCTCGCTCAGAGAGGCGGCCGCGATCTGCGGCACGAGCGAGGGTGCGCTCAAGGTAGCCACGCACCGCGCGCTCGCCACGTTGCGGCGCACGCTGGGCACGAACCGCTCATGAACACGGACGATTTGATCGATCGCCTCGCGACGGATCTGCGGCCGGTCAAGCCTTGGCGGCCGGGCCCGAAAGCGGCCGGATGGTTGACGGGTGCGGTGCTCTACGTGGCGGTGCTGGCGCTGGTGATGCCGGGCCGGGGCGGCACCGGCGGCGCTGGCCTCTCGTTCTGGCTGCCGCAGCTCGCCGCGCTTGCCACCGGCGTGCTCGCGGGCGTCGCGGCCTTCGCGTCGGCCGTTCCCGCATACCCGAAACATGTGCTCGTCTGGCCGGCCGTGGCGGCACTCCTGTGGCTCACCACGCTCGCAGCCGGCGCGCCCTGGGAGACGCGGGCGATCGTCGCCGCGCAGCACGAGTGGCGCTGCGTGAGCTTCATCCTCGCTGGCGGCGCGCCGCTCGTGGCGGCATCAGCGGCGATGCTGCGCGGCGCTGCGCCGCTCGCGCCCCGGGTGACGGCGGCGTTTGCGGCGCTCGCCGTGGGCGCGCTCACCAACCTCGGCGCGTGCCTGTCGCTTCCCCACGCGAGCCACGCGGTCACGCTCGCCTGGCACGGCGGTGCGGTGCTCGTGCTCGTGGCGGCGTGTGCGCCTGCCGCGCGCTTTGTGCTCGGCCCGACGCGGTCATCTCCCGGCGCCGCCCGAGCGTCGACGGATCGCTCTACGCCGTCGCGGCCCCGATAGCACGGCGGGTCGGCCGTTCGTCTAGCCGGACACGCCCTCGATTCGCGCTTCTGCTCCTCGAGCGGCGCGACCAGATGTGACATCAGCGCCGCCACGCGCGCCGTCGTGCGCAGCATGTCCGCTACCAAACGCTTCAGCCGCGAGTTCTCCTCCCGCAACTGACGCAGCTCGCGGATCTCACTCATCCCAGCTTCCCGTACTTCTTCTTCCAAACGTAGAAGCTCGCCTCGCTCACGCCCAAGTGCCGGCAGACATCGGCTACCGGGGTGCCACTCTCGGCCTGCCTCAGCGCGTACGTGATCTGCTCCTCGGTATACCGTGACTTCTTCATGGCCTCGTCTCCTTGTCGTTCTCGTTGGAGGGCCAGGAAGCCAGCTTAGTCC
>DATCLY010000049.1:0-30000 GCA_036563665.1 Gammaproteobacteria bacterium | reverse complement strand
CGCGCCGAGGTTCTGTGACTCCGATCCTTGGCATTCGGCCCGTAAACGGCGATTTTTGACCGATGATCGGGCAGCCGCTACATTACGATCTTCCCAGGGGAGACTCCCGTGCGGTGAAGCCGACGAAGAGTGGCATCCGCCACGACTACAAGGACACCCTGTTCACACCCACCCACGTCGGCAACCGCCGCCGTTGGTCGTTCTTCGCATTCGGACTCTTCCTGCCGGTCGTAGGCGTCTCGCTGCTGCTCGTCAGCGAATCGAACGAGGCTCGCTACGAGGCCCCGAGCGCGCTGCTCCGGGTCGCCGCCGGCGAATCGTTGCCGCAGTCGCAGGCGCCGGCCGCCCTCGCCGCCGAAGAGCCGCCCGCCGCCGAGCCCGTCGACGCCGCGGCCTCCGCCGCTGCCGCGTCGCCCGCCCCGGACGCGGCTTCGCTCGGCGACACCTTGAAAGAGGACATCAAGAGCACGGTCACCGCCTCGCTCGCGGCCGTCGCCGCATCTCCCGTCGGGCTCGAGAAGGGCATCGACGCCGCGGCCGCCGTGCTCGACCTCGTCGTCAATAAAGGAGACACGCTCGAGCTCCTCTTCCGCCGCAACAAGCTGAGCCTGTCGGACCTCGCCGCCATGGTGGCGCTGCCCGATGCCGCGCAGTACCTGAAGAAGCTCCGTCCCGGCGACCGCATCCAGGTGGCGCATCGCGAGGGCAGCGTGCTCTCGCTGTCCCGCGAGCTCGACGCCGTGGATCTGCTCTCCATCGAGCGGAGCGAGTCCGGCTTCGAGGTGAGCAAGGTGTCCCGCCCGGTGGAGCGGCGCGCCGTCACGGCCCACGGCACGATCCGCTCGTCGCTGTTCGAGGCGGGCATGGCGGCGGGGATGACCGACGCCATCACGATGCGCATGGCCGGCATCTTCGAGTGGGACATCGACTTCATCCAGGACGTGCGCGAGGGCGACTCCTTCACCGTCATCTACGAGGAGCTCTGGCGCGACGGCGTGAAGCTCGCGAACGGCGACATCCTGGCCGCCGAGTTCGTGAACCAGGGCAAAGCGTATCGGGCCGCCCGCTACGTGGACGCCAGCGGCCGGGCCGACTACTACACGCCGGAGGGCCGCAGCATGCGCAAGGCCTTCCTGCGCGCGCCGGTGGAGTTCACGCGCATCAGCTCCGAGTTCAACTTGAAACGCCGCCACCCGATCCTGAACACCATCCGCGCGCATCGCGGCGTGGACTACGCGGCGCCCACGGGCACGCCGATCCGCGCGGCCGGCGACGGCAAGGTCATCTTCCGCGGCACGCAGGGCGGTTACGGCAACACCGTGATCCTGCAGCACGGCAACAACGTCACCACGCTGTACGGCCACCTCTCCAAGTTCGCCGCGCCCCGGGTGGGCAGCCGCGTGCGGCAAGGCGAGGTGATCGGCTACGTGGGCAAGTCGGGCCTCGCCACGGGCCCGCATCTGCACTACGAGTACCGCGTGAACGGCGTCCACCGCAATCCGCGCACGGTGCCGCTGCCGCCGGCCGATCCCGTGCCCGCCGAGCAGCACGCGGACTTCGTGGCCAAGACGGCGCCGCTGTGGGAGCAGCTCGACCTCGAGCAGAACAGCCGTCTCGCGTCGCTCCAGTCCGACTGAGCCGCCGCCCCGCCTCCCGGTGTGATCCGCGCACGACGTTCCGTCGGCGTGCGTGGCGTATACTCGATCGCGACGACGGCCGCTCATCCGCGCGGAACGCGCGGCATCCCCCGTGGATACGCTCAACCTCCGGTTACCGGACTATTACATCAACCGCGAGCTGTCGCAGCTCGCGTTCAACGTCCGTGTCCTGCACCAGGCCAAGGACCCGGACGTGCCCCTGCTCGAGCGGCTCAAGTTCCTCTGCATCTCGTCCACCAACCTCGACGAGTTCTTCGAGATCCGCGTGGCGGGCTTGAAGCACCGGCTGGCCGTGAGCACGGCGCCCGCGGGCCCCGACAACCTGTCGCCCGCGGAGCTCATGCGCACCATCGCGGAGCACACCGGCGCGCTCGTCGCGGAGCAGTACCGGGTGCTGAACGACGAGCTCATCCCGGCGCTGCGCGCCGAGGGCATCCGCTTCATCCGCCGCGACGACTGGACCGCCGAGCAGCGGCAGTGGCTCGAGCAGTACTTCAGGACCGAGATCGTGCCGGTGCTCTCGCCCACCACGCTCGACTCCACGCGGCCGATCCCGAGGATCCTGAACAAGAGCCTGAACTTCATCGTGGCCCTGCACGGCCGCGATGCCTTCGGCCGGCCGGTTCACCGGGCCATCGTGCAGGCGCCGCGGTCGCTGCCGCGGCTGATCCAGCTGCCCGAGGCGCTGCGCGACGGCAGCCAGTACGCGTTCGTGTTCCTGTCGTCCGTGATCCACGCCTTCGTGGACCAGCTCTTCGCGGGCATGGAGATCACCGGCTGCTATCAGTTCCGCGTCACGCGCAACAGCGACCTGTACGTGGACGACGAGGACATCGACGACCTGATGCGGGCGCTCGAGGGCGAGCTCTTCGAGAGCCGCTACGGCGCCGCCGTGCGACTCGAGACGGCGCACGACTGCGAGCCGGAGCTCGCCGACTACCTGCTCGAGCACTTCAGGCTCTCCGCTCAGGACCACTATCGCGTGCCCGGCCCCGTGAACCTGAATCGGCTGCTCGCCGTGTACGACCTCGTGGACCGGCCGGACTTGAAGTACCCGCCGTTCACGCCCGGCGTGCCCAAGCGGCTCGTGAAGACGAGCCCGTTCGCGGCCATCTCGAAAGGCGACATCCTGCTGCATCACCCGTACGAGTCGTTCACGCCCGTCGTCGACTTCATCTACCGGGCGGCGAACGACCCCGACGTGCTCGCCATCAAGCAGACGCTCTACCGCACGTCGCCCGACTCGGTGCTCGTCGAGAGCCTCGTGTCCGCCGCCAAGGCCGGCAAGGAAGTCACGGTGCTGATCGAGCTGCGCGCCCGCTTCGACGAGGCGGCGAACATCGAGCTCGCGAGCAAGCTGCAGGAGGCGGGCGCCCACGTCGTGTACGGGGTGGTGGGCTACAAGACCCACTGCAAGATGGCGCTCGTCGTGCGGCGCGAGGGCGGCCGGCTCAAGCGCTACGTGCACCTCGGCACCGGCAACTACCACCCCAAGACGGCGCGCGCCTACACGGACTACAGCCTGCTGTCCGCCAACCCGGACCTCGGCGAGGACGTGCACCAGGTCTTCATGCAGCTCACGAGCCTCATGCGCACGCCGGAGCTCAAGCTCCTGTCGCAGTCGCCGTTCAACCTGCACGAGCGGCTGCTCGGCCTCATCCGGCGCGAAACGCGGCACGCGGCCGCCGGCCGCACGGGCCACATCATCGCGAAGCTCAACGCGCTGGTGGAGCCGGAGGTGATCCGGGCGCTGTACGAGGCCTCCGCCGCGGGCGTGCACGTCGACCTGATCGTGCGCGGCATCTGCTGCCTGCGTCCCGGCATCCCGGGCGTGTCGGAGAACATCCGCGTGCGCTCCATCGTCGGCCGCTTCCTCGAGCACAGCCGTTGCTACTACTTCCACAACGACGGCCAGGAGGAGGTCTACTGCGCGAGCGCCGACTGGATGGACCGCAACTTCTTCCGCCGCATCGAGCTCATGTTCCCGATCCTCGATCGCGAGCACAAAGCCCGGCTCATCGCGGACCTCGACACCTATCTCGCGGACAACGTCCAGGCCTGGGAGCTCAAGCCGGACGGCAGCTACGTCAGGCTCGAGCCGCAGCCCGGGGAAGACGCCGTGTGCGCGCAGCAGAAGCTGCTGCGGGCGCTCGCGGAAGCGTCATGAGCGGCTCGAGCGGCTAGTCGACAGCACGAGCTCGAAGTCCCGCGCCCGAAGCCACGCCTGCTCCTGCTCGAGGTCCGCCTGCGTCAGCGGGTTCTCCTCGAGCCAGCCCTTGGGGAAGCGCAGCTCGAGCGCGGCATCGCGCGGCGCGAGCTCGAGCGGCGGCAGCTCCACGGGGCTGCGGCTGCGGTTCAGCAGCACGGCCAGGCGCAGCAGCACGAGCAGCCGGAACACGCTCGTCCGCCACGCCTCCGGCAGCGTCTCGAGGTCGAGCCCGTCGAGCTTGCGGCGGTGGAAGCCCACGAGCGTCGCGAGCAGCCGCTGCTCGAGGCGCACGAAGCCCGGCAGATCGGCGTTCGCGAGGAGATAGGCCCCGTGCTGGTGGTACTTCGAATGGGCGATGTCGAGGCCCACCTCGTGCAGCCGCGCCGCCCACACGAGCAGCTGCCGATAGCGCTCCTCCTCGAGACCCCAGGCGTGCGCCACCTGCGCGAGCAGCGCGGCGGCGGTGGCCTCGACGCGTGCCGCCTGCTCCAGGTCCACGTGGTAGCGGCTCTGGAAACTCTTGATGGTGCGCTCGCGGGCGTCCTCGTGCTGCAGGCGCCCGAGCATGTCGTAGACCAGCCCTTCCCGCAGCGCACCGTCGCTGATCTCCATGTGCTCGATGCCGAGCGCGTCCATGATCTCCACGAGGATCGCGGCGCCGCCGGGGAACACCGGCGCGCGGTCCGCGCCGAGGCCGGGCAGGTCGAGGTCCTCCAGGCGCCGCGCCTCGATCATGCGCTCGATGAGCTGCTCGGCCGCCGCGCGGCTCAACCCGCGCTCGACGAGGCCGAGCTCGTGGGCCACCTCGCCGGCCGCGCGCCAGGTGCCGGACGAGCCGATGGCGCGCGCCCAGCCGAGGCGGCGGAAGATGGCCACCACGGGCCGGAGCTCGAGGCGCACGGCGAGCCGCGCGCGATCGAAGCGCTTGCGGCTGAGCTTGCCGTCGCCGAACCAGGTCTGCGAGAGGCCCACGCAGCCGATCGACAGGCTCTCGAGGTGCTTCGGCTCGAAGCCCTCGCCCACGATCACCTCCGTGCTGCCGCCGCCGATGTCGACGACGAGGTTCCGGCCTTCCGCGTGCTCGATGTGATGGGAGACGCCGAGATAGATGAGCCGCGCCTCCTCCATGCCGGAGATGATCTCCACCGGATGGCCGAGCGCCTGCTCGGCCGCCGCCACGAAGGCGTCCGCGTTCTTCGCCCGGCGCAGCGTGTTGGTGCCGACCACCCGCACCTGGTGCGCCTGCATGTCGCGCAGCCGCTGACCGAAGCGGCGCAGGCAGGCGAGCGCGCGGTCCTGGCTCTCCCGATCGAGGCGGCCGCGCGCATCGAGTCCGGCGGCGAGCCGCACCATCTCGCGCAGCCGGTCGATGACGATGGGGTGCCCCTCGTGCACCCGCGCGACCAGCATGTGGAAGCTGTTCGATCCGAGGTCGACGGCGGCCAGCACGTCCGCCGGAGCGGTCGCGGCCGGTCTAGCTTGGGCGCGCGCCAACGGGCTCGGGCGGGCGGATCACACCGAGAACGACGAGCCGCAACCGCAGGTGGTGGTGGCGTTCGGGTTGCGGATGATGAACTGGGCGCCCGAGAGGTCCTCGCGGTAGTCGATCTCCGCGCCCATGAGGTACTGGACGCTCATCGGATCCACCAGCAGCGTGACGCCGTTCTTGGTGATCTCCGTGTCGCCTTCCTGGATCTCTTCGTCGAAGGTGAAGCCGTACTGGAAGCCCGAGCAGCCGCCGCCCTGGATGTAGACGCGCAGCTTCAGATCGGCGTTGCCTTCCCGTTCGATGAGCTCGCCCACCTTACGGGCCGCGGCATCGGTGAAGTGTAGGGGTGGCGCCTGGTCGTCCCAGCGAGGTTCGGTCATGGTTACTCCCCGACGGCGTTGATCGGCCGCACGGCCTCGATCTTCGGCTTCGCGGGCTCGGCCGCGACGCGCTCGCTCTCGTGAATGAGCTTGCCGTTGATCTCGGCGCCGATCGCCATCTCGATGAGCTTGTATTGCACGTTCCCTATGACTCGCGCTTTCGGGCCCAGTTCGATCCGCTCGGTGGCCCGCACGTCGCCCTTGACCGTGCCGTTCAGCAGCACGTGGGGCACTACCACGCAGCCCTCGACGACGCCCTTCTCGCTGATCGACAGCACCGAGCGCTGGTCCTGCAGGGCCCGGACGTTGCCCTTCACGTAGCCGTCCACGTGGCAGCCGCCCGAGAACTCGATGTCGCCCTGGACGTGCGTCTCGGCCCCGACCAGCGTGCCGATGGGCGCCTGAATACGGCTTTTCCTGCCGAACATGCTAACACCTGCTCAGCCGCCCGGCGTGGCGGCCCATTCGAAGGTCTGCGTGACGCGCTCGCCGCGCGGCTCGCTCGGCCGGATCTCGACGTGCACGCGGGCCGGCTCGAAGCCCGCCGGCAGCACCACCTCGCGCTCGAGCTCCTGGAAGTACCGGAACTCGTACTCGAGCTCGGCAGGCCCTTCGTCGTCGAGCTCGGCGAGCTCGAGCTCCTCCGGTTGCCCGTCCCGGGTGCCTTCGATGCGGAATCTTACAACGCCCTTCACCTGGCGGCTGTGAACGATTGCCTGGACGAGCACGAGGCGCAGGGCGTAGGCGCGCTCGCCGTCCAGCGCCTCGATCTCCACGTTGTGGACCCGCAGCCCCGAGTGGCCGTCCTGCGGCGACACGATGCCGCGATAGAACGCGAGCTCCTCCTCGAGCGTCTGGATCTGCGCCTCGAGCTGGCTCAGGTTCTCCTCCACCCGGGCGTAGGTTTCCCGATCGATCTCCCGCGACGTCTCGAGGATCGCCACCTGCCGTCCGAGCTCTTCTTTCGACCGCCGCTCGGCGTCGAGCTGCGTCTGGAGCTCCTCCACGGCGCGGCGGTGATCGAACAGGGAATAGCCGGCGCGGTAGCGCCCGAGCTCGTAGCAGAGGTAACCGAACGCGACGAGGAGCAGCGCACCCGACGTGTACAGGACCCGGGCGCGGCGCAGGCCCCGGAGCGCCACTAGTCCGCCTGCTCCGCGAGGCCCCTGCGACCCTCCTCGAGCGCGCGCTGCCAGCGCCGCGGCCACCAGGCCGGCGGGGGCGGCGGCCCGTCGGGGAACAGGAGCGGCCCGAGCTCGCCGAGCGCGCGCACGTACACCTTGCGCTTGAAGTAGACGACCTCCTTCACGGGCCGCCAGAAGTCCACCCAGCGATAGCGGTCGAACTCGGGCTCGTCGGTGGTATCGAAACGCAGCCGGGCGGGGTCGCCCACGAGCTGGAGCAGGAACCAGCGCTGCTTCTGGCCGATGCAGAGCGGCTGGCGCTCGCGGCGGATGTAGCGCTCCGGCAGCCGGTAGCGCAGCCATCCCCGGGTCTGGCCCACGAGCGCCACGTCGCTGGGCTCGAGACCCACCTCCTCGCGCAGCTCCCGGAACATCGCGGATTCGACGGACTCCTCCGGACGGATGCCGCCCTGCGGAAACTGCCACCCGCCCCGGCCCCGCCGGCCCGCGAGCAGCAGGTTGCCCCGGCCGTCGGTCAGGATGATGCCGACGTTCGCACGGAATCCCTGTTCGTCTATGAAGTCCATGCGCCGACGGATTGTTTCATATCCGAGTGGAGCTCTCCAAGGAGCCCGCCGGCCCGTCCTCGGCGCGCGCCTCGACCACCGTGTTGCGGCCGGCGGCCTTCGCCTCGTAGAGGGCGAGGTCGGCCCGGGCGATCAGCCGCTCCCCCGCGAGCTTGAGGTCCGGGTCCCGCGCGGTGGGCCGGTGCTCCGCCACGCCGATGGACACCGTCACGAACAGCGGCTCGGGGCAGCCCGGCACCTCGAGCGGCGTCGCGGCCACGGCCTCCCGGATGCGCTCCGCGAGGGCGCGGCCGCCCGCCGCGGTCACCCCCGGCAGCAGGATGATGAACTCCTCGCCGCCGTAGCGGGCCGAGACGTCGCTGCCGCGCACCTGCCCGTCGATGCGCTGGGCGAGCCGCCGCAGCACCTCGTCGCCCGCGAGGTGGCCGTACCGATCGTTGATCTGCTTGAAGTGGTCCACGTCCACCATGAGGCAGACGAGCGGCTTGTCGTCGCGGGTGGAGCGCGCGAGCTCCTCGCGCAGGCGGCTCTGCAGGTAGCGGCGGTTGTGCCAGCCCGTGAGCACGTCCGTGAAGCCGCTGCGCACGAGGCGCGCGCGGTTCACGGCGTTCTCGAGCGCGAACGCGGCGATCACGGCGAGGTGCGTGAGGAAGTCCGTCGCGAGGTCGCGGGTGAAGCGCGTGGGCTCGGCGCTGCCCATGTTGATGATGCCGACCAGCCGCCCGCGCCGCCTGAGCGGCAGCAGCGCCACGCTCTGCACGTGCGAGCGCGACGGGAAGAGCGCCGCATGCGCCTCGGCCTCGAACCGCCCGAGCCACGGCTTCGCCGCGCCCGCGAGCCGCGGCGCGAGCGTCTCGGGGGCATCGACGAACAGCACGTCGCGGAAGCGATCCGGATGATCGCCCTGGCTCATCAGCAAGTGCCGGATCTCGTGCTCGGCGTCGGCGAGCACGAGCGTCACGGCGTGCAGGCCGTAGCTCGAGCGCAAGCCATCGGTGAGCCGCTCGAGCAGCACCGGGAGCCCGTCCGCCTCGAGGAGCTCCATCTCGCGCTGCTGCGAGCGCTTCCACGCCTCCTCGTTCTTGCGCGCCTCCTCTTTCAGGGCCGCGAGCCGGCGGCGCAGCTCCACGGTCTCGATGTCCTGAACCGCCACCCGCGCCTCCTCGCCCGCGACGTTGCTCAACCTCGGGCTTCGAGATAGCGCCGCCCGGCCGTCATGAGCGCGACGAAGCCCTCCTCGTCGCCCTCGGCCACTAGCCGCTGGATCCGCTCCGTGGCGGTGCGCAGGGCCTCGAGCGCCGCGGGCCCGTACTCGTTCAGCGCCTGGATATCGAAATAGAGGTGCGGATTGTCCCGCGCCACGAGGCTCGTCACCTTGAGCTGCGCGTCGAACGTGGTGCTCGAGAGCTTCTGCAGCCGGGGCACGAGCTCGCCGCTCTCGGCGAGGGCCGTGAAGAACGCGAGGTTCAGCGCGTGCGACAGCCCCAGCACGTAGGCCATGACCCGGTCGTGCTCCTCGAGCGACATGTCGATCGCCTCGGCCATGGTGGAGGCGAAGAGCGCGCGCGCCTCCTCCGTGGCGGCCGGCACCCCCACGTCCACGAACACCACGTGGCGGCCGGACAGGAGCCGCGTGTCCGGGCCGAACATCGGGTGAATGGAGGTGACGCGGCAGCCGGCCTCGGCCAGGCGCTTGAGCCCCTCGCGCAGCGGCGTCTTGAGCGAGCCGATGTCGAGCACGAGGCCCCGCGGCCGTCGCTCGGCGAGCTCGAGCAGCACGGCGTTCGTCACCTTCATGGGCGTCGCCACGACGATGATGTCGTGGTCGAGCGGAATCGCCCGCCAGTCCTCCACCCGCGGGAACGGCGTGGCCGCGGTGGAGGGGTCCGCCACCTCCACGGCGAACCCCTGGGAGCTCAGGAAGCGGCCGAACCAGGCGCCCATCTTGCCGGCGCCGCCGATGATGAGCACGCGCTTGCCGGCGCCGCTGGTGGTGGCCGCGACCCGCGTCTGCTCCTGATGCGTGAGCGAGGAGCGGATCAGGAGCGTCATGATCTCGGCCGCGAGCTCGGGGTCGAGGCCGAGCGCGGCGGCCTGCTCGCGCGCGCCTTTCAACACCTCGCGCTCGCGCTCATAATCGCGAGTCGGCACGGCGTTCTGGATCTTGTGGGCGCCGATCTCGCCGACGATGCGCTGACGCGCGGCGATGAGATCGATGATCTCGCGGTCCACTTGCGAGAGGCGCTTACGCAGTTCGTCGAGTGTCATTGGCTGCTCTCGGTGTGGGCGGGGTTGTACTCCCGCGGCCGGAGCGGCGCAAGCTGACGCTCCGCAGTTTCCGATCTCGCGGGGCATCGGGAGGACACGGTGCAAGAGCTCGAGAAGGTCAGCGAGTCGCGTTGCTTCGAGGGGCGGCAGATCACGTTCCGGCATCGCTCGGAGGCGTGCCGGTGCGACATGCGCTTCGCCGTCTACCTGCCGCCGGCGGCCGAGCGGCGGCGCGTGCCCGCCGTGTACTGGCTGTCCGGCCTCACCTGCACCGAGGAGAACTTCAGCGTGAAGTCGGGCGCCCAGCGCTACGCGGCGGAACTCGGCCTCGCGCTCGTGATTCCCGACACGTCGCCGCGCGGCGTGGACATCCCCGGGCAGGACGACGTCATGGAAGTCGGCAGCAGCGCGGGCTTCTACGTGAACGCCACGGCGGAGCCGTGGGCCGCCCACTACCGCATGTACGACTACGTGAGCGACGAGCTCGTCCGGGTGGTGAACGCGAACCTGCCGGTGGACCCGGAGCGCAAGTCCATCAGCGGCCATTCGATGGGCGGGCACGGGGCGCTGCTCGTCGGCATCCGCAACGCCGACAACTACCGCTCGATCTCCGCCTTCGCGCCGATCAGCTCCGCGGCGCGCTCGGCCTGGGGGCGACGCGCGTTCATGGCGTATTTCGGGCCGGACGAGAGCGCCTGGCGCGACTGGGACGCGAGCGCGGTCATCGAGCGCTCGCCGAGCCGCCACGAGCTGCTCGTGGACCAGGGCGGCGCCGATCCATTCCTGGATCAGCTCCGGCCCGCCGACCTGCAGGAGGCTTGCCGCAAGTCCGGGCAGAAGCTCACGTTCCGCGAGCGCCCGGGCTACGACCACGGCTACTTCTTCGTCGCGACGTTCATCGGAGAGCACTTGCGATTCCACGCCGCGGCGCTCGAAGCCACCGCGTGAGCCGCCTGCCCTCTCCCGCGCCCGCCGACCCGCTGCCGTTGGTCCGCCAATGGCTGGACGAGGCCGCGGCGGCGGGGCTGCGCAACCCCACGGCCATGGCGCTCGCCACGGCCGACCCGGCCGCGCGGCCGGCCGTGCGCGTGGTGCTGCTCAAGCACGTGTCCGTGGAGGACGGCTACGTCGTCTTCTATACGAACTACGGCTCGCGCAAGAGCGCGGAGCTCGAGGCGAACGCCCGCGCCGCGGCCGTGCTGTACTGGGAGGCGCTCGGGCGGCAGCTGCGCCTCGAAGGGCCGGTGGTGCGCTCGCCCGCGGAAGAGAGCGACGCGTACTTCGCCACGCGCCCGCGCGGCAGCCAGATCAACGCCTGGGCCAGCGAGCAGAGCCGGCCGCTCGACGACCCCGCCGCGCTCGAGCGGCGGGCCGCCGAGGTCGCGGCCGCCGGCGGTGCGCTGGCCCGTCCGCCGTTCTGGGGAGGCTATCGCCTGTGGCTCGACGCGCTCGAGCTCTGGGCGGAGGGCGCGGACCGCTTCCACGAGCGACTGCGCTACACGCGCGCGCTCACGCCGCTCGACGCCGGGCGGTTCGCGGCCGGGCCGTGGAATCATCAGCGGCTGCAACCTTGAAAGGTGCCGGAGAACGCCTGGTGAAGGCATGGACGATGGCCGCCGCCGTGCTTTGCCTTGCCGGCGCGGGCGCGGCGGCGCAGCAGATCACCGAGATCCGTCAGGGCACGAACATGGCCGTAACCGTGTCGCCCGACGGGCAGCGCATCGTCGTGGACCTGCTCGGCCAGCTCTGGTCGCTGCCCGTGACGGGCGGCGCGGCCGAGCCGCTCACGCCGGAGCGCGAGGAAGCGAGGAACCCGCGCATCAGCCCGGACGGCAGCCGCGTGGTCTATCAGCGCCTCGTGGACGGCCAGTGGGACCTCTGGCTGCTCGACCTCGCGACGCGCGAGCGCCGCCCGCTCACGGAGTCGCCGTACGACGAGCGCGAGCCCGACTTCATGCCGTCCGGCGAGTCGGTCGTGTTCGCGTCCAACCGCACTGGCCACTTCTGCCTGTGGCGCATCGACATCGCGAGCGGCGTGCTGACGCAGCTCACGGAGGAGCCCGGCGACGCCTCGTTCCCCGCCGTGTCCGACCACGAGCAGATCGCCTATGCGCTCGCGCGCGACGGCCGCTCGGCGCTGCGGCTCCTCACGCCCCAGGGCGTGAGCGTGGAGCTCGTCGCCACGGACCACTCGCTCGCGGCGCCGAGCTGGCGGCCGGGCGGCGACGTGCTCGTGTTCCACGAGCTCGTGCCCGGCCGCTCGAGCGAGCTCAGGATGATGCTGCTCGCCGACGTGCCGGTGATCAAACCGCTCACGCGCGCCGAGGACGTGTTCCGCGCTCGCCCGGCGTGGCTGTCCCCGGCGGAGCTCGTGTACACGGCGGACGGGCAGATCTGGCGGCGCGGCCTCGCGGCCATCACGCGCCAGCCCGTGTTCCTGTTCGCCGCCATCACCGTGGAGCCGGCGAGCCCGCCCCGCATCGCGCAGCCGCTCGATGGACCGGCCACGCATCGCGCGGCCGGCATCGCGGGGCTCTCCGCCTCGCGCGACGGCCGCGCCGCCGTGTTCACGGCGCTCGGGGATCTCTGGCTCGCGACGCGGGACGGCCTGAAGCGTCTGACCGACGATCCGTTCGTCGAGGCCGACCCCGTGCTCACCCCCGACGGCGAGCACGTGATCTTCGCGAGCGATCGCGGCGGCGGCATGACTCTCTGGCGCATCGGCGCGGACGGCACCGCGCCGCGACAGCTCACGAGCGGCCCGGACAAGGCCTACCGCCCCTCGCTCGCGGCGGACGGCCGCACGCTGTCCTTCCTCACCACCGACGGCCTGGGCCCGTGGGCGCCGAGCGCCTCGCGCACGGGCGTGCTGATGGCGGACGGCACGCTGCGGATGGAGCCAGCGCCGTCGTTCCGCGCCGCGCTCGGCGCCTCCGGCATCGACCCCGCGGCGGGCGGGCTCGAGCCCGTCGCGCCGCCGGCGCAGCCGCCCGTCGCCGTCGACGAGGCCGTGCTCGAGGCGATCGATCTCGAGTGGTCGATGGAGCCCGCGGGCGAGCCGTACGTCGTGCAGGTCGGCCGGCTGTTCGACGGCGTGCGGGCCGAGTATCGCCGGCACGTCGACATCCACGTGGAAGGGCATCGGATCACGGCCATCGTGGGGCGCGGGCTCAAGCCGCTGCCCGCCAAGGTCATCGACGCGCGCGACGCGACGGTGATCCCCGGCCTCATCGACGTCCACGCGCATCAGTCCGCGCTCGCCGGCGAGCGCCTCGGCCGTGCGTGGCTCGCCTACGGGGTCACCACCGTGCGCGAGCTCGCGGACGACCTGCCGGCGGCCATCGAGCGCGGCGAGGCCTGGGCCAGCGGCCGCCGGCCCGGGCCGCGGCTCGTGGTATCGCCCGGCAGCGTCCAGGCCGCCCCGCCCGCGCCCGCTCCGTCACCCGTGGTCGTGCAGTCGTTCGCCGGCCTGGGCGACGGGCTCGGACACACGTTGTGGCGGCAGGCGCGCGAGCTCGGCATCCCGCTGTGGGCCGACCGCTCGCCGCTACCCGGCGCGCCCTCCCCGACGAGGTCGCCCTACGCGCTCGAGCTCTCGCCGCTCAACGTGAGCTATCAGGACAGCATGGCGCCCCTCGTCGCCTCGGGCACGGTGGTGGTGCCGACGCTCGCGGCGCTCTACGGGCTCGAGGAGTGGCAGCCGCGCCCGCTGAACCGCCGGCTGGAGGACCCGGCCTTCGCGCAGCTCTTCGCGCCCACCGAGCGGGAGCGGTGGAGCCGGTCGCGGCTCGCCGACGGCACGCTGGCGGCATTGCAGGACACGGTGATGCGGCTCGTTCGCAACGGCGGCCGCGTGGCCATCGGCACCGACGCGCCCGCCGCGCCCTACGGTCTCGGCGTCCACGTGGACATGCAGCTGCTCGCGGCCGCCGGGATCCCCAACGATCAGGTGCTGCGCTTCGCCACCGCCCAGGGCGCGCTCGCGCTCGGGCTCGAGCAGCAGCTCGGCACGCTCGAGGAGGGTAAGCTCGCGGACTTCGTGGTACTCGCGGGCGACCCCCTCGCCCGCATCGACGACACGCTCACGATCACCGCCGTGGTGATAGGGGGGCGGTGGTTCGACCGCGCCGAGCTGCTGACGGCGCCGTGAGGGGATGGCCGAGCGGCCGCTGAGGGCCTCCCCTCTGTGGCGGAAAATTGCGCAACCTTGCAGAACAGCGGGTTAGCTAACGCTTCTGTTTTTCAGGTTGAACAAAGACCTCCAACAGGGGTCGTCGGGCGTCTTTACAAGACAAGGTCCAAACGTGCGCGCCGGGGGCAGATTTTGGGCGTAATCGCCTGAATCGAAAGGGAAGATTTGGCCTGGCACAGCTCTTGCTTCAAGTCTGTCGCCTCTCCTCGAGAGGCTGTGAGTGCGCAAAACGACAGAAAACTGTGCGAAATCGCGTAGGGTTCTGTTAAATTTCCGTAAGCAGAAGAACAAGAAAACAGAAGAAGAAGAAAAGAAGGCTGCCCAGAACAACAACAACAGGTTCGCTGCGCCGCGGCGTAACGAACGGCAGCTAGGCCGCATACTTGAAACCGTAAACTCCGATAACAACAACCAGTCTGACCCGGCGCTCCCACCGCCGGGTTTTTCTTTTTTGGCGGGGGCGATTGCGCCGCCGGACGCTCGTGACGCGCGCCGGCGCGCGCTCGGCTCGAACCTGCTTCACTGCGGCGCGTCGTTCGTCGCCATCCGCATGCTCGCGCGCCTTCGCATCGCCTTGCTGCTCTACGCGCTCGCGTTCATCGCGCCGGCCCACTATTTCACGCGCGCGCAGCACCGACTCGGACGACTCGCTCTGAGTGACGATCTATCCGGTGAACGGCGACGGCCGCGCCGAGACGCAGGCGTACCTCGAGCAGCTCGACGCCGTGGCGACGCCACGGCGCGCGAGGTCGGCTGGCAGTAGAGCGCCGCGCTCTCCCTCTGCTACCGTCGGACGAGCGGCGCGGAGGAGAGAACGCCATGGGCCACCGCCTCAGCAAGATCTACACCCGCACGGGCGACGACGGCACCACGGGCCTCGCGACGGGCGAGCGCGTGCCGAAGACCGATCCGAGGCTCGCGGCCTGCGGCGACGTGGACGAGGCCAACAGCGCCATCGGCCTGGTGCTCGCATCGCCCGACGTGCCCGACGATCTGCGCACGCTGCTGCTGCGCGTGCAGAACGAGCTCTTCGAGGTGGGCGGCGCGCTGTCGTTGCCCGCTTACGGCGGCGTGTCGGCGGACCACGTGGCGGCGCTCGAGGCGGACATCGACCGCCTGAACGCGGACCTGCCGCCGCTGAAGGAATTCGTCCTGCCGGGCGGCGGCCCGGCCGCGGCCGCGTGTCATCTGGCGCGGGCCGTCTGCCGCCGCGCCGAGCGCTCCGCGTGGGCGGCCGCCGCGGTGCAGGAAGTCCCGCGCGACGTCCTGCGCTATCTCAATCGGCTGTCGGATCTGCTGTTCGTGATCGCCCGGCGTCTCGCGCGCGCGAGCGGCGGCGAGACGCTCTGGCGGCGCGGCTGATCAGACGGCCCAGCCGGTGACCGTGAGCGCGGCCACCACCGTGATCCAGATGAAGAGCGTGCGTCGCACGAGCGTGAGCGCGTTCTTGGCCGCCGCGCTCGAGTTGCTCGGCTGCGCCAGCACGCCCGCCATGGCGGCCTTGCCCACGCTCGCGACCAGCCGCTCGCTCGTGCGCCAGAAGGGCTCGCGGTCGGAGCGCTCCTCGTCCGGGCGGCGCAGGTTGCGCCACGCCTGCATGGCCTCGTCGAAGCCGCCGCCGAGCGCGTAGCCGAGCGCCGCAAGCCGGGCGGGCACCCACACCAGCACGCCGTGCAGCGCGTCCACGGCGGCAACCACGGGCTCGACGCCTTCCACGCCGCGGGAGACCTCGAAGGCGAGCCGGCGCCGGAAGAGATCGTTGACCCTGAAGAGCCACGCGCCCACCGGGCCCAGCACGACGAACCACAGCACCACCGCGAAGATGCGGTTCGTGGCCTGCACGAACACGGCTTCCTCGACCACGTCGATGCCGCGCCCGTGCGGCTGCTCCGACTCCGCCATCGCCGTGAGCACGCGCCGGGCTTCCTCCTCGTCGCCCCGGTCGAGCGCGGCGCGGTAGCGCTCCACCTCGCTGCCGAGATCGCGGGGCCCGAGGCAGAAGAACAGCACGAGCACGGCGAACAGCAGATAGTCGAGGTCCCACCCGGCGTCGTCGCCGAGCAGCGCGCGGCTCACGAGCCACACGGGCAGGAGCAGCAGCGCCACGAACGCAGCCACCACGAGCCAGCGCAGCACGCCGGACGCGCGGCTCGCCACGCGCACCGCCAGATCGAAGTACGGGTCGAACCAGCGCAGCTCGCGCAGCTGCAGCAGCCGGGTGGCGAGCCGCTCGATACCGAGCGCCACGATCAGGGCGATGAGCTTCATGTGGACCAGGTTCGCGAGTCGATGAGGCTGCGCAGATGCGGCCAGTCGAATGCGGGCCCCGGGTCGGTCTTGCGCCCCGGCGCGATGTCGCAGTGTCCCACGATCGGGGCGTCGCGCAGCGACGGGAACGCCCGCCGCAGCGCGGCGACGAGCTCCGCGAGCGCCGCGTATTGCGCCGGCTCGTACGGCACGTCGTCCGCGCCCTCCAGCTCTATACCTACGGAGAAATCGTTGCAGGACGCGCGGCCGCAGTAAGAGGATTGCCCGGCGTGCCAGGCGCGCGCGAGGAACGACACGTACTGCGTGAGGCGGCCCTGCCGGTCGATCAGCACGTGCGCGGACACGCGCAGGTGCGCGATCTCCGCGAAATAGGGATCGGCCTCCGGCGGCAGCGCGTTCATGAAAAGCTTGTCGATCCACGGCCCGCCGAAGCGCTTCGGAGGCAGGCTGATGCCGTGCACGACGATGAGCTCGAGCCCGCAGTGCGGGGGGCGCGGATCGAAGTTGGGCGAGACGACCCGGCGGACGTTCTCGAGCCAGCCGTCGGTGGGATCGATGTTCACAGCGGGGCCGCGGCCGATGCCGTCCTCCTCGATCGCGCTTCTACAATGGCTGCAGCGCACGGTACGCGCGGACTATATACCGCGGGATTCGGGTTGCCGAACATGAATTACGTCAAGCGGCGCGTGCCGCGCCTCTTCGTGGAGCACGAGCTCGAAGGCGAGTCGCTGTCGCTCGGCGAGGCGGAGGCGCATTACCTGGGCAACGTGCTGCGGCTGCGGGTGGGCGCGCGCATCGTGGCCTTCAACGGCCGGGGCGCCGAGCGGAGCGCCGTGGTGAGCCGGCTCACGCGCCGCGGCGCCGAGCTCGGCCTCGAGGAAACGCTCGAGCCTCTGCCCGAGCCCGCGCTCGCGCTCACGCTGGTGCAGGCGATCATCAAGTCCGACGCGATGGACTGGATCGTGCAGAAGGCCACCGAGCTCGGCGTGCGCTGCATCGCGCCGGTCTACAGCGAGTTCAGCGTCGTGAAGCTCGACGCGGGCCGGGCGGAGCGGCGCGTGGAGCATTGGGCGCGGATCGCGCGCAGCGCCTGCGAGCAGAGCGGCCGGCACCGGCCGCCGCTCGTGGAGCCGCCGGTGCCGCTCGCGGAGCGGCTGGCCGCCGTGCCGCCGACCGAGACGCGCCTCGCGCTCGTGCCGGGCGCGCGCCTCACGGCCGAGGGGCTGCCGTCGAGCGGCAGCGCCGCCACCGTGGCCGTGGGGCCCGAAGGCGGCTGGAGCGAGCGCGACCTGCGCGAGATCGAGGCCGCAGGCTTCGTCGGCGTGTCGGTGGGGCCGCGCGTGCTGCGCGCGGACACGGCGGCCGTCACGGCGTGCGCGCTGCTGCAGGCCCGTTGGGGAGATCTGTAGCAGCATCGAACGAAGCCCCTGTGGACGCGGCTTTCCAGCCGCGATCTTCAGCGCGGCCGAACGAAGAATCGCGCCTGGAAAGGCGCTCCACCTGGCCGACGAGCGGAGACCGAGGACTAGGCGTCGTAGCCGATCTCGGCCAGCATGCGCTCGATGCGCTCCACGTCCGGGATCAGCGGGTACTCGTGGATCATGCGCGCGCGGCAGATCGCGGGCAGCCCCTCCGGCAGCGGCAGCTCGCGGTCGAGGCCGAGCACGTCGCGGTTCACGCGCACGAGCTGCGGGAAGCCCTGCGTCAGCAGGCCGTAGTAGCCGCCCTTGAGCTCGTTGGTGATGGCGTGGAACACCACCACGCGCGTGCGGGAGCGCTTGCGCGGCTCTTCGGTGCGCGCCACCGCGAACGACACCACCGGCAGCCGCCGGCCGTTCCAGTCGAGGGTGCCGAGGAACCAGTCCGGGAACTCGCGCTCGCGGTCGCGCTCCGTCTCCGCGAACGCGATCACCTCCGCCACGCACATGCGCGGCACGAGCAGCCGCTCGCCCTCGAGCGGGATCAGGAGGCTGTAGAGCTCCTTCTCTTCGGTCACCGCGCTCACAGCGATCTCCCGAGCAGCCCCTCGATCGCCGCGATGAGCTGGCTCTCCTGATACGGCTTGCTCAAGTAGTCGTTCACGCCGATCTCGATGGCCTTCGCGCGATGCTTCTCGCCCGAGCGCGAGGTGATCATGATGATCGGCAGATCCTTGATCTTCGGATCGTTACGGACGTGCGTCGCGAACTGATAGCCGTCCATGCGCGGCATCTCGATGTCGAGCAGGATGATGTCGACCTCGTGCTCCTGCAGCACCGTGATCGCGTCTAGGCCGTCGCGCGCCGTGAGCACGCGCACGCCGCGCCGCTCGAGCAGCCGCTGCGTCACGCGCCGCATCGTGATGGAGTCGTCCACCACGAGCGCCGTGAGCTCGCGCGGCGCGGGCGCGGCCGCGGGCTCCACGGGCTCCACGTGGCGCTGCTGCCGCACGAGCGTGACCGCGTCGAGGATCACGATGACGCGGCCGTCGCCCAGGATCGTGGCGCCGGTCACGCCCGGGACGCTCGCGAGGTGCGGCCCCAGCGTCTTCACCACGATCTCGCGGCTGCCTTCCAGCGAATCCGTGAGCAGCGCCGTCGAGTTGTCGCCTGCGCGCACGAGCACGAGCGACACGGCGCTCTCGTCCTCGGGCAGCGCGGACGGCGCCCCGCCGACCAAGCTCCCGAGATGCTGGATCCGGTACGTGACGCCGCCGTAGTCGAGCTTCGGCTCGTCGTGCGTGAGGAGCTCCAGGATGCGCTCGCGCGAGAGCCGCGTGATGCCCTCCACCGTGGGCAACGGCAGGGCGAACGTCTCGTCGCCCACGTTGACGATGAGCGCGTGGGTGATGGCGAGCGTGTATGGCAGCCGCAGGATGAACCGCGTGCCCTTGCCGGCCTCGGACTCGATGCGCAGCGAGCCGCCGAGCTTCTTCACCTCGTTGTCCACCACGTCCATGCCCACGCCGCGGCCCGCGGCCTGGGTGAGCTCGCCCGCGGTGCTGAAGCCCGGCTTCAGGATCAGCTCCTTCGCCTGCTCCTCGTCGATCTCCTGGCCGTCGCGAATGAGGCCCTGCTCCACGGCCTTGCGCTTGATCGCGCGCACGTTGAGCCCGGCGCCGTCGTCGGCGATCTCGACGATCACCTCGGAGCCTTCGCGGCGCAGCTTCAAGCGCACCTCGCCGACCTCCGGCTTCCCGGCGGCCTTGCGCGTGGCGGGATCCTCGATGCCGTGCACGACGGCGTTGCGCAGCAGGTGCTCGAACGGCGGCAGCAGGTTCTCGAGCACCTGGCGGTCGAGCTCGCTGTGCTCGCCCTCCACCACGAGCGTGGCCTGCTTGCGCGTGTCCGCGCAAGCCTGCCGCACGATGCGCGCGAGGCGCGACACGTGCCGCTGGAACGGCACCATGCGCGTCTGCATGAGCCCGTCCTGCAGCTCCGCCGTGACGCGCGTCTGCTGCGTGAGCAGCGTGTCGGCCTCGGTGGTGAGCCCGTGCAGCAGCTCGTTGATGCTCGCCACGTCGTTCGCCGTCTCGGCGAGCGCGCGCGAGAGCTGCTGGATGGTGGAGTACTGATCGAGCTCGAGCGGGTCGAAGCCTTCGCGGCCCGCGTCCTCCTCGTGGCGGTGGATGATCTGCGCCTCGGTCTCCGCCTCGAGCTTGCGCAGCTGCTCGCGCAGCCGCGCGACCGTCTGCCCGAGCTCGCCCAGGTGGAACTCGACCGAGCGCAGCTGCTGCTTGAGCCGCGACTGGAAGATGTTGATCTCGCCCGCGGCGTTGAGCAGCGCGTCGAGCAGCGCCGCGTCCACGCGGGCCGTCTCGGCGCGCTCGGCGGCGCGCGGCTCCGGCGCCTTCGGCGGCGCGGGCTGCGCGGCTTCCGACGGCTCCGCGGGCTGCGCCGCCGCCTCCTCGGCGGCGGTGAGCTCGGCCGCCGGGCGCTCGTCCGCGATCGTGGGCTCCTCGCCTTCGAGGAAGATCTCGACGTGCTCCTCCGACAGCGTCTCGCCCGGCAGCGCAGGCATCTGCAGCGCGCTGCCGGCGCCGAGCTCGATGGCCTCGAGCTCGGCGATATCCGCGTCCGTGAGCTCGAGCGCGTCGGCGAGCTCGCCGGCCGCGTCGTCGCCCGCCTCCACGGCGGGCTCGTCCGCTTCCGCGAGCTCCACCGCTTCCGCGGGCTCGGCCTCTTCGGGCGCGCCCGCCTGCGGCGCCGCGGCGGCCGGCTCGGGTTGCGGCGCGGCCGCCGCTTCGGGCGCCGCCGGTTGCGCGGCGGCGGGCGCCGCGGGGACGCCGCCCGCATGCAGCGCCTCGATCTCCTCGCGCAGCGCAACGGCCGCTTCCGGCAGGCGGCCCGCCTCGACGGCGTCGCGCATGTGGTGCAGGTGATCGAGCGCCCGCTGCAGCAGGTCGACGGCGGGACCGCTCGGCTCCACGCGGCCGGCCGCCACGTCCGCGAGCAGCGTCTCGAGCGCGTGGCTCAAGTCGCCCATCGTCATCACGCCCGCCATCCGGGCGCCGCCCTTCAGCGTGTGCAGCAGGCGCTGCAGCTCGACGACCGCGCCGGGATCGTTCTGCCGCACGTTCTCGAGCGCGGCCTCCGCGCTGTCCAGGATCTCGGCGGCCTCCTCCGTGAAGATCGCGGCGATCTCCGGGTCGAAGCTCGCGGACGCCTCGGCCTCCTCTTCCGCCGGCGGCTGCGGCGCCGGCGTCGGCGCCGCGGGCGCTAGCGCCCGCAGTCCGGCCACGACGTCGGGGTCCACGACGAACCGCTGGCCCGACTCCACGCTGCCGGCCATGGCCTCGATGCAGTCTGCCGCCCGCTCGAGCGCGGCGAGACCGGCCGCATCGAGCGCGCTCTGCGCCTCGAAGTGCGCCCGCAGGTGCTCCGCGAGCGGCGTGGCGAGCTCGATGCCCGGCTCGAACGCCGCCATGCGCGCGCTGCCGAGCAGCGTGTGACAGGCGCGGTACAGCGGCTCGTCCACCACGCGCGGCGCGCCCGAGGCGCGGGCCTGCGCGATGTGCTCGCGCAGCGTGGCGAGGTGCGCCCGCATCTCCTTCGCGAAGATGTCCGCGAGCACGGGATCCATCGCGGGCGGCGCCGGCTCCTCGGCGGCGGCCGGAGCGGGCTCTTCCTCCGCGGGCGCCTCCGCGGCCTGAGCCTCGGCGGGCGGCTGGTCGCCGGCGGCGAGCGCCTCGGCGCGCTGCATGAGCGCCTGCACGTCCACCTTCGGCGGGAGGCCGATCTCGAGCTGCTCGAGCAGCTGCGGCACGGCCTTCGCGGCCTCGCCCACGAACGCCACGATGGCCGGCGTGGGCTCGAGCGTCTGGTTGATCAGCCGGTTCAGCAGGCTCTCCACGCTCCACGCGAACTCGCCGATCAGCTGCGCGCCCACCATGCGGCCGCTGCCCTTCAGCGTGTGGAAGGACCGGCGCACGGCAATCAGCGCCTCGGTGTCTTGCAGGTTCTCCTGCCACACGGGCAGGTGCTGCGCGATGTTCGCGATCTCCTCTTTCGCCTCCTCGATGAAGAGCTCCACGAGCTCCGGATCGGACCGCTCGTCCTCCACCTCCATCACGGACGGCGTCCGCGCCGGCTCGGCCGGCTTCTTCTTCGGTGGCGGCGCGCTCGGCTCGGCGGCCGCCGGCGGCGCAGGCAGCGTGTCGAGCAGGTCGAGGCAGCGCTCGGCGTTGTCCAGCATGTACCACGGATCGCTGCGGCCGGCGCTCAGCGTCTCCATGTAGTACTCGACGCTCACGATGGCGTCGGCGAGGCGCTCGAGATGCTCGGGCTGCGGCTGCGCGACGCCCGGGACCAGGCGCGTGGAGATCACGCGCCCGATGCGCTCGACCACGCGCACGGCGCGCGTCTTCGACAGCATGAGCAGCCCCGCGGTGATGCCGCGCAGCAGCGGCTTCACCTGGTCCAGCGCGCGCACGTTCGAGCGGTCCTCCACGAGCTGGACGACCGCTTCCTTCACCTTGGCGAGGTTGACGATGCACTCGCGCATCACGGCCTGCGTCACGTGGCGCTGCTGCGCGGCCTCGTCGGGCTCGGCCTTGCTCTCCTCGCCGTCCGGCAGCACGGCGCGCACGAGCTCGCGATCGAGCGTGTCTTCCACGTCGAGCAGCGTGGCGGCCACCTTCTCGAGCACGGCGGGGTCGCCGGTGCGGTTGCCGGCCACGAGCGCGGCCAGCACCTCGCTCTCCTGCTGGATCTGCGCGCGGGCGCGCTCGAGGCCGAGCACGCCGAGCGTGTCGCCGATCTTCTTCAGCATCTCGAGCTGCGGCGCGAGCTTGTCCGCCTGCTCCGAGCCCGTGCGCACGAAGATGTCGAGCGCGTCCTTCACCTGTCCCAAGTCTTCCTTGATGGCTTCCGCCACCGTGCGCATGAGCTTCACGCTCGGCCCGGCGAGGCCCTCGCGCGCCTGCTCGAGCTGCTGCTCGCCGGGCAGCACGTCCTTCAGGCCGTAGCGGTCGCGGATGGCCTGCAGGCGCTCGTGCTGCGAGTCTGCGCGGGCGACGTAGTAGAGCAGGTTGTTGAGCAGATCCACGGGCGGCGCGTTCACGAGCACCGACTCGCCGCCGTCGATCAGGCGCTTGAGCTGCCGATCCGCCTGGCCGATGAGCCGCTTGAGCGTGACGGTGGGCTCGAGCGCGTTGCTCCGCAGCGCGAGCAGCACGCCGCCGAGCACCCACCAGAGCTGCTGCACCTGCTCCGTGGTGGCCGCCTGCTCGAGCTGCCCGGTGATGCGCAGCAGCTCGTCGAGATTGCGCTGCGCGTCCACGCCGCGGATCCAGCCGAGCAGCGCGGCCTGGAATGGCGGCCGCAGGCGCTGCGCGACCTTCTCGAAGCCGCGAGCCACGGGGCCCGCGGGCGGCGGGGACTGCTGCATGCGCCGCTCGAAGGGGGCGGTGTTCAGTAGCAGCAGCGTGCCCTCGGACAGGAGCGGCTTGCCGCGCGCCGCCCGCAGATCGTTGATGAGCGGCAGCAGCACGAGCGCCACGTCGCGGCCGCCGGAGAGGAGCCGGTCGAGATACGCGGGGAGCTGCACCATGGCGCGCGTGAGCGCCTCCACCGAGCGCTCGGCCTCCTCGCCCTCGCCGAGCTGGGCGAGCCGCTTGCAGGTCTGCTCCATCTCCTCGGCGAGGAGCGCCGCGCCGTGGATCTCGACGATCTTCAGCGCGCCGCGCGCGAGATGCAGCAGCTCGGCCGCCTTCTCGAGCGCTTCGGCCGCGGAGTGGCCGTCGACGTAGTCCTCGAGCTCGCGGCGCGCCGCGTCCAGGGTGTGCTGGAGCTCTCGACTCACGAGGTCGAGAGAGTGCGCGGCCATGTCGTTCATCGTGCTTACGGCCACCGCGCGCTACCCCGACTGGCGGCGGCGCTCGACGACGGCCGCCGGCGGCGCTTCGGCGGGCGGCAGCTCCTCGAGCTTGCGCAGCTCGAGGCTCTCGGCCACGCGCGCCGGCGTGAGCACGCCGGAGGTGGTCCCCGGCTCGGGCAAGCGGAAGCCGGCCACGGTGCGGCGCAGCTCGGCCGCGAGCGCGGCGAGCTTGCTGATGGCCTCCGAGGTGACGGCCGTGGATTCGGTGGTCTTCGCGCTGATCTCGCGCAGCACCTGCATGTTCTTGGTGATGGCGGTGGCGACGGTGGCCTGGTTGCGCGCGGAGCTCGAGATGTTCTGCACGAGGCTCGCGATCTGATGCGACACCTGCTCGATCTCGTCGAGCGCGGCGCCCGCGTTCTCGGCGAGCAGCGCCCCGCCCACGACGTCCGTGGTGCTGCGCTCCATGGACACCACCGCTTCGTTGGTGTCGGACTGGATGGTGCTGACCAGCACCTCGATCTTCTTGGTGGCGTTGGCCGAGCGCTCCGCGAGCTTCTGCACCTCGTCCGCCACCACCGCAAAACCGCGGCTCGCCTCGCCGGCGCGAGAGGCCTCGATCGAGGCGTTGAGCGCCAGGATGTTCGTCTGCTCCGCGATCTCCTCGATGAGCTCCACGATGTTGCCGATCTCCTGCGAGCTCTCGCCGAGGCGCTTGATGCGCTTCGACGTGTCCTGAATCGTCTCCCGGATGGTGTTCATGCCCTCGATGGTGCGGCGCACGGCCTCGCCGCCCTTGTGCGCCACGTCCACGGCATGGCGGGCGACGTCGGAGGCGCGCTCGGCGTTCCCCGACACCTCCTCGATGGACATGGCCATGCGGGCCATCGACTCGGAGGCGGCGGCCGCCTGCTTCGCCTGCATCTCGGCGGAGCGCAGCAGCTGCTTGGCGCTGTTCTCGGTCTGCTTGGCCGCGGCGTCCACCTGGATCGACGTCTCGTTCATCGTGGTGACGAGCCCGCGGAGCGCCTCGATCGCGTAATTGATGGAGTCCGCGATGGCGCCCGTGATGTCCTCCGTGACCGTGGCCTGCACCGTGAGATCGCCGTCGGCGAGGCTCGAGAGCTCGTCCAGCAGGCGCAAGATGGCGTGCTGGTTGCGCTCGTTCTGCTCCGCGTGGAGGCGCGCCGCCTTGGCCGCCTCGCGCGAGTTCACGTGGATGAGCAGCATGATGAGCACGAGCGCCGCCGCGGCGCCGAGCAGCGCCGCCGGCAGCCAGCCGCCGAACGGCGCTCCGCCGCCCGCGGCCGGCAGCGACGCGCCGCGATACGCCTCGAGCAGCCGGGCCGCGGCCGCATCGAGCTCGCCGACCGCCGTCACGGCCGTGGCGAGCAGCGCCGCCCCGGAGGAGACGGTGCCGATCGCGGTGCGGATCGCCTCGTGCGCGGCGGCGGCCTGAGCGACGCTCGCGCTCGCGTCCGGCGCCGTCACCGGCACGAGCCCCAGGCTCTGGTCCGCCCCTTCGAGCCCGCGCACGAACTGGCCGATGTATTCCTCGGCGCCGCGGAAGCGCTGGACGATGTCCGCCACCTCGCCGCGGAGCCCGAGGGCCCGCGCGTCCTGCCGCAGACCCTCCACCGCGAGCTGGAGCCGGTCGAGATGCGGCTCGTTCTGCGCGATGCCTGCGGCGGGCAGCGACGCCACCGCGTTGCCCACCGCCTCGAGCAGCTCCGGCGCGAGCTCCGCGAGCCGCGCGCGCGCGCCGTGCACGCCTTCGAGCGTGGCGCGGCCGTCGGTGAGGAGCACGAGCGCGGAGTCCACGGCCTGCCAGGCATCGCTCGCGACGAGCGCTCGCGCGGCGGACGAGAGCTCCGCGGACGCGAGGCTCGCCCGCTGCGCCTCGATGCGGCTGCGGCTATCCGCCGCCGCCTCGAAGGCGCCCGCCTCGCCGGCCACGGCGGCGCGCGCCGCGAGCCGCGCGGCCTGCGCCTCCGCCACGAGGCGGCCCACCTCGGCGTCGCGCGACCCCGCCGGCGAGCTCGCGAGCCAGAGCACCCCGGCCGCGGCGGCCAACGTCAGCGCCAGCACTACACCCAGGGGCGGCAGAAGCTTGTGCCAGGAGCTCGATGTTTGCATGGCTAGCTACGCCTTCATCATTTCGCCGGCGTTCAGGAATTGCTCGTCGGCGAGCAGCTTGTGCAGGCTGAAACGGGGCCAGATCTCGCTGCCGCGGCGGTAGCAACCGCCGAGATAGTGCTCGCAGCGGATGACAGTGGCCGGCATGTCCGGCCGGAAGTCGTCGGTCGCGAAGCGGCGGAACCCGAGCACCTCGTCCACGATGAGGGCCGTGGGCACGTCGCGGCTCGCGGCGACCAGCAGCCGCGCGCGGCGGTCGGCCGGCGGGCCGCCGCCGCCGAGAAACGCCTTGAGATCCACCACCGTCAAGAGCTGCCCTCGCAGGTTCGCGATGCCCCGCAGCCACGGCTTCGCCCCCGGCACGCGGGTGATCTGCTCCGGCACCGGCAGGATCTCGCGCACGTCGCCCCGTCCCGTCACGAAGTGCTCGGCGCCCAGCCGGAAGCCGATGCCGACCCACTCGTCCACCGCGGACTGCTTGCCCTCGCGGGCCGCGATGGCCGCACGGGCGCGACGCTCGAGCTCGAGCAGGAGCTCGAACGGTTGCTCCGCGAGCTGTACCAGGCTCAACTCGGGCGCCCCTCCGCCTTGTTGAGCACCTCTTGCGCTTTGGCGACCAGCACGGCTTCCGAGACCGGCTTCACGAGATAGTCGACCGCGCCCTGACGCATGCCCCAGATGCGGTCGGTCTCCTGACCCTTGGTGGTGATCATCACCACCGGAATGGACTTGGTCTGCGGGTCTCGCGTGAGCGTGCGCGTCGCCTGGAACCCGTTCACGCCCGGCATGACCACGTCCATGAAGATGAGGTCGGGCTTCATCTGCCGTGCGAGGCTGATGCACTCCGAGCCGTCGGAGGCGGACACCGTCTCGAAGCCGTGCTTCTCGAGCGCCTTCTTGAGCACGTGCACCTCGGTGGGAGAGTCATCCACGATCATGATCAGGGCCATGGCCGGAGTCCTCGAACGAACCTTATCTGCCCACGTGGCTGTAGATGGCGCCGAGCAGCTCGTCCTTGGTGAACGGCTTGGTGAGGTACTGCTCGGAGCCCACGAGCCGGCCGCGGGCGCGGTCGAACAGGCCGTCCTTGCTGGACAGCATGATGACCGGGGTGTCCTTGAAGACCTTGTTGTGCTTGATGAGCGAGCAGGTCTGGTAGCCGTCGAGCCGCGGCATCATGATGTCCACGAAGATGATGTCCGGGCGGTGGTCGGCGATCTTGGCGAGGGCGTCGAAGCCGTCCACGGCGGTGTAGACCTCGCACCCCTCCTTCGCGAGCAACGTCTCCGCGGTCCGGCGGATCGTCTTGCTGTCATCGATGACGAGAATTTTCAGGCCCTGAAGACCGTTCTTCGAGCTCGAAGCGCTTACGCCGGGCACAGGAACCTCTCCTCACGCTGGCCGCCTTGACACCCCCACCGGCCGAAGGATGCGACGTCGGGATTAGAAGCGCCTTTTAACATATCGGCCGCGCGCCTGCCATGCGCTGGACCTCGCTCCGCGGCGAGCGCGCGCGGTCGAACGGTCTCCTCGCCGGAAGCGCCCGGTGGCAGGTTCATAAGGCCAGCTATGGTAGCTTTGCCGCTTCCTGCGAAACTGAGAACCTGCACGCAAAAAGCGAGGTATCGACGATGAGCTCGCGCCGTTCGATCGGCGTCGTCATGGACCCCATCGAGACGATCAAGCCGAAGAAGGATTCGACGCTGGCCATGCTGCTCGCGGCCGAGAAGCGCGGCTGGGACATTGTTTATCTCCGTCAGGACGACCTGTTCGTGCGCGACGGGGTGGCCATGGGGGACGGGCGGCGGCTGCACGTGGCCGACGACCCGGAGCGCTGGTTCGAGCTCGGCGACCGCTGGCGGGGCGAGCTCGCGCGCCTGGACGTGATCCTCATGCGCAAGGATCCGCCGTTCGACATGGAGTACATCTACACCACCTATATTCTGGAGCTCGCCGAGCAGGCCGGGGCCCTGGTGGTGAACAAGCCCTCGAGCCTGCGCGACATCAACGAGAAGGCCTACACGGCGTGGTTCCCCCAGTGCACGCCGCCGTCGCTCGTCACCCGCTCGCGCCAAGAGCTCCTGGGCTTCCTCGAAGCGCAGGGCAAGATCGTGCTGAAGCCGCTGGACGGCATGGGCGGCCGGTCCATCTTCGTGCTGCCGAAGGGCGACCCGAACGTCAACGTGGTCATCGAGACCATGACCGACTACGGCCGGCGGTTCGTGCTGGCACAGCGCTTCCTGCCGGAGATCGCGGACGGCGACAAGCGCATCCTGCTGATCGACGGCGAGCCCGTGGGATACGTGCTGGCCCGCATCCCGGCCCCCGGCGAGACCCGCGGCAACCTGGTGATGGGCGCGAAGGGCGAGGGGCGGGAGCTCACCGACCGCGACCGCTGGCTCTGCGACCAGGTGGGCCCTACGCTCGCTCGCAAGGGCGTGCTGTTCGCGGGGCTGGACGTGATCGGTGACTACCTCACCGAGATCAACGTCACGAGCCCCACGGGAATCCGTGAACTGGATCGACAATACGGCATCGACATCGCTGCTAAGCTGCTCGACGCCGTCGACCGGCGCCTGCCGCACGAAGGCCGGCCGCTATAATCCCGCGAATCTCCGGGGAAAACGTTTTGCAGCGCAAGCCGAAACAGCCGACCGTCGCCGACCGGCTGGGCTCCACGTTGTTCGTGGCCGCGCTCGCGCACGGCGTGGTGATCCTCGGCGTGACCTTCACCGCGGGCATCACGGAAGAGCCGAAGGTGCTGCCGTCCCTGAACGTGACCCTCGTGGTGGACGCACCGAGCCAGGAGGCGCCCGAGGACGCCAAGACGCTCGCCGCCCGCGCCATGAAGGGCGGCGGCCAGGCGGCGCTCGGCGAGCGGCCGACCACCACCCTCGCGGCCGGCGACGCGCTGCCCCAGCTCGGCGACCCCGCGGGCGCGGACCCCACCGACGGCACGCCCACCGACACCGCCGCCGCGGAGCTCCTCGCCACGCGCGCGCCGGCGGAGCGCAGCACGCCCCGCGATCCCGCCGAGCAGGCGGCCGATACGCCGTCGCGCGCCGCGGTGCTCATGGATCAGCAGGCCGAGCGCACGCTCGCGGCCGAGGTGGACGTGCGGGCGGAGCTCGAGAAGCGCGACGAGCGGGTGCTCATCGCCACGCCGAACACCCGCGAGTCCACGCTCGCCCCCTACCTCGAGGCCTGGCGCCGGCGCGTGGAGCGCATCGGCACGGCGAACTTCCCCTACGAGTCGATCACCGGCGACACCTCCCAGCGTCCCACGCTCGAGGTCGCGATCGGCGCGGACGGCCAGCTCGAGGACATCGTCGTGCGCCGCTCCTCGGGCAACGGCGCGCTCGATCAGGCGGCCCTCACCATCCTGCGCCTCGCGGCGCCGTTCGAGCCGCTGCCGCCCGAGATCCGCCGCAACTACGACGTGCTGCGCTTCGCCTACGAGTGGGAGTTCCTGGGCGGCAGGACCGCACGCTGAGACCGGCCGCGGGCGCGCAGCGCTCGCCCCAGCGGTGCTACGATAACGGCCGGACACGGACGCGCTTCCAGGTCACTCATTCGACATGGGGTCGCTGCAAGACCACTTTCTGATCGCCATGCCCGCCATGGTGGATCCGAACTTCAGCGAGACGGTGACGTACATCTGCCGTCACGACGTCGACGGCGCGCTCGGCATCGTGGTGAACCGGCCGAGCGGAATGACGCTGGGCCAGGTGTTCGAGCAGCTCTCGCTCAAGGCATCGGACCCGGCGCTGCTCAGTCAACCGGTGCTCGCGGGAGGACCCGTGCGGCGCGACATGGGCTTCGTGCTGCACCGCTCCGAGCAGACGTTCGACTCCACCATCGACGCGGGCGGGGAGATCAAGGTCACCGTGTCGCCGGACATCCTGGGCTCGCTCGCGCGCGGCGAGGGCCCGGACCCCGTGGTGGTGGCGCTCGGCTACGCGGGCTGGGCGGCCGGGCAGCTCGAGGCGGAGCTCGCGGCGAACGCGTGGCTCTGCGTGCCCGCAGACCCCACCCTTCTGTTCGATATGCCCCTGGAGCAACGCTGGGCGGCCGCGTTTCGGCTGCTCGGCATCGCCACGCACCAGATTACGCGCTATGCCGGCCACGCTTGAGGTGACGGCCGGGCCCGGAGCGGCGGCGTGACAGGCGGTGACAAGGACGTTTTGCTCGCATTCGATTTCGGATTCCGCCGTCTCGGCATCGCCACCGCCAACTTGCAGACCCGCACCGCTTCTCCACTCACCACGCTGAGGACCGCCACGGGCCTGCCGTGGGCGGAGCTCGACCGCATCGTGGCCGACTGGGCGCCGGCGCGCTTCGTGGTGGGCATGCCCACGGGCCCCGGCACCGAGCAGGTGGCGCGCGCGGCCCG
>DATCLY010000042.1:0-28799 GCA_036563665.1 Gammaproteobacteria bacterium | reverse complement strand
CAGGTAGACGTTGTCGGGCTCGGGCTTCAAGCGGCGCAGCGCGTTGAACGCCGCGTGCAGGCTCGTCGGCCCGCCCGGCGTGAGCGAGCGCAGCTCCTCCACCGCCGCCTGGAGCGTGGCGCTGTCGGCCGCGAGCCACTGGTCGTCCGTGCCCTCCACCAGCGACCACGCCCGGTCGGTGAAAGCGATGATCTGCACCTGGGTGCCCGGCGGAATCTGCGCCGTCAGCCAGTCGACCGTGTTCACCACCTGCACCCACTTGGGCGCCTTGCGCTGCTGCTCCGGGCTCATGTTGCGGCGCCTGAGCACGTTCACGATCGTGCGATCGAGCATGCTCGTGGAGACGTCGACGAGGATCACCACGCGCTCCCCGCCCATGCGCAGCCCCGTGAGGTACTGCCGGTTGCCTTCGCCGGTGAACCCGCGGATGCGGGTGCCCGCCTCTTCCGGCGTGATGCTCTCCGCAGTCAGGCGCTGCGTCTCCGCCTCGAGCTCCGCGAGCTCGCGGCGCAACTGCTCGATGGCGGCCCGGCGCTGCTCGTCCGTCTGGGTGACCGCCATGAACTCGGCTTCCGTGTTGCGGATCTCGGTGACGAGCTGCTCCCGCACGCCGCGCAGCGCCGCCCATTCCTCGACGAGCCGGGCGAGCTCCGTGCGCAGCTGCAGGAGGTTCTTCCGGCCGGTGAGCACCTTGAGCTCCATGCGGTTCACCTCGGCCGAAAGATCCTCGAGCGCGATGTCCGCCCGCTCCTTGATGTTGGCGTTCACGATCATGAAGAGCAGCACGATCGCCCCGAAGCCGCAGCAGATGGCGTCGAGGAACGACATGGAGAACACGTTGACCTGGCGCCTGCGGATCACGCGCTCACTCCACGATCACGGCCTGCAGGTGGGCGCCCGGCGAGCCCACGCGAATCACGTCGCCGCGGCGCAGCGCCGCCTCCCCCGGGACCTTCTTCTCGTTGATGAAGGTGCCGTAGCGGGAGAGGTCGTACAGCATGAGCTCGCCGTTGCGCAGCACGATCTCGCAATGCTCCCGCGAGACGCCGCCCGCCTGATCGTCCACCACGATCGTGCGGCGGCCGTCCACGGGCGCGCGGCCCACGACGATGCCGTCCTGGCCTACGCGATACGCCACGCCGCGATAGACGACGTGCGTGGGCCGCTCCTCCGCCCGGGCCGACTCGACGGGCCGCTCCGGCGCGGCCGGAAGCGCCACCGGCGCCCCGCGCCACGGCAGGCGCTTGAGCAGCTTGACCTGTCCCGCGCCCGGCGGCGGCGGCAGCTCCGCCGCGAGCACGGCCCGAGCCGCATGGCCGGGCGGCAGGGTCTCGATGTGCGTGTCGTCGAGTCTCGCGAGCTCGCCCACGAGACCGGGCAGCGTCGCGAGCCGGTCGGAGAGCTGCAGCACCAGCGCGCGCCCGGGCTCGCGGCTCTGCGCCACGAGCTGCGCCACCGCGCGGTAGAAGCCCTGCGCCGCCCCGAGCCACTGGGCGCGCTGCAGGCGCACCCGCAGCTCGCCGTCCTCGTGGGGCAGGTCGAGCTCCACCTCTTCTTCCGCGTGCAGCCGCGCAAGCCAGCCGGGCAGCCGGTCGTAGAGCAGCTGCTCCGCCTCCGCCCGATGGAAGGGATCGAAGCGCGTCGCGAGCACGAACACTTCCGCCGCGCGCCGCGCGAGCGACTCCAGCACGCTCGCGAGCCCCGCGGCCGCGAGGCCCTGCTCGCCCTGCGCGAGCACCTCCTCGCCCTGCTGCAGCGGTGTCGCGGACACGCGATGGAGCCCGGAGTCGAGGTACAGGAGCTGCCGGCCGGGATAGGGCCTCGCGCTCGCGGCCACGGCGGCGTCCACCATGGCCCGCACGGGCATGCCGCACTCCTGTGCGAGGCCGAGCAGCAGCCCGAGCTGCTCGGGCCGGTAATATCCCGGCACCACGAGGATCGCTTCGTCGCCGGGGCTCGCGAAGCGCCGCCAGAGGTCCGAGAGCTGCGCGTAAGCGAGCTCCGCGGCGTTGCGCACGCCGTCCACGCCGGCGGAGCCGGGCTCGAGGGACAGCGACGACCAGAAGCGGTTGCTCGTCGCGCGCGGCTTGAGCCGGGCGTGGCGCTGCGCCTCGGTGCCCGTGAGGATGCGCTCGCGCTCGACCACCGCGTAGCCCGGCTCCACGGCGCGGACGTCGTTCGCGTCCGCCACCACGAGCCCGGCGTCGTTGATCTCGATGGCGAGCGTGCTCACGGCGACCGCTCCCCCTACGCGCCGCCTCCGCGGCTGTGCAGATGCCGCACGAGGTTGTGATCGACGTAGGTCTGCGTGTCGAACACGAGCCGCTCCTGCACGAGCTGGAGCTGGTGGACGAGGAACATGACGACGATCGAGATCAGCAGCGCGATCAGCGTCGAGTTGAACGCCGTGCCCAGGTTCTCCGTGACGCCCGACACGTCGCCCTGCACGGCGCGATGCGCCTGCCCGAGCGCGAGGCCGATGCCGCGCACCGTGCCGATGAAGCCCAAGGCCGGGATCGCCCAGGCGATGTAGCGAATCATCGACTGCTCCGAGTCGAGCCGCGCGCTCTCCGCTTCGAGCAGCGTGGTCGCGACGGAGGAGACGTCCTGCACGTTGCGCGTGGCGCCGAAACGCTCGAGCGCGGCGTGCAGCACGCGCGGCAGCAGCATGTTCCGTTCCTCGGGCGGCAGCGCCTCGATCACGCGGGCGTATTCGCGCGTGTCCTCGGGCAGGATGCGCACGCCCTCGCGCACGGGCAGCAGATCCCGCTCGAGCAGCGCGCGCTCGCGCATGGCGGCGAGGGCCTTGTAGGCCAGGATCGCGAACGCCCAGAACATCAGGATGAAGCAGGCTTCCTGCTCGTAATCCTTGATGATCACCCAGAAGTTGGGCTCAGCCGAGTAATTCGCGTCCGCCTGCGCGGCCAGGGCCTGCTCGGCGAGCACCGCGTCCGCGCGCGGCCGGACCATCGACACGTAGAACGCGTGCACGATGATCACGATGACGAGCAGGGAGAAGACCTGGTAGAGGAACTCGTTCGGCAACGAGCGCCGCTTGAGGCCCAAGGACTCTACGCGTTGGTTCATATGTCCACCGGGAAAATGACTTCTTCGTCGGCGGCGAGCTCTTCCGTGGGGATGAACACGTCGTCGGTGGGCTGCGGCCGCTCTCCGCCCGACGAGGGCGGCGGAGGGGGCCTGCGATTCTCCTCGGCGCTCGCGGGCGGCTCGGGCGCCTGCTCCTGCCGGACCCTCTCACCGCTCTCCTGGGTCGACGCCGGCCCGGCGAGCGCCGCGAGGACGAGCAGGCCGGCCGACCAGATGATCGATCTCATCGCCTCCACCTCTTTCTCCGGGCCGCTTGCACGTGCGCAAGCGGCAAAAACGTTAGACCGTCATTCCAAGTTTCGTGCGATCCGGAAACCGATGTCCTCGCGCGCCTCGCCGCTGTAGTCGCGGTAGGCGAGCCTGAGCTCCGTGATCGTGTAGCTGCGCCAGCTGGAGCCCCGGACCACGTGGAACCGCCCCGTCTCCGGTCCGAGCGGGTCCACGACCGCCTCGGACGGCGGATTGGTCTCGATCTCGTAGTAGTCCTGCACCCACTCTGCCACGTTGCCGCCCAGATCGTGGATACCCAGCGCATTGGCCGGGAAGCTGCCGGAAGGCGCCGACACGGGGAAGCCGTCCGTGTACGTCACGAGCGTGCCCTGCAGCACCTCCCTGGCCGAGAGGTCCGCGTAGTTGCCCGAGCGGTCGGGGGGCGGCAGCTCGTCGCCCCACGGGTAGACGGTGGGCGTGTCCCCGCCCGCGTAGCGGGCCGCCCACTCCCATTCGGCCTCCGTCGGGAGCCGGTAACCGTTCCTGAGCGGCCGGATCGGTACCCAGGTGCCCTGCCGCTCCTCGTACACGGGCTGCAAGCCGTCCTGGATGCTCAACCAGTTCAGGAACCGCGCCGCGTCTTCCCAAGTCACCCGCACCACGGGCTGCGCGTCATCGTCGAGCGACAGCCCGGCGAAGTCGCCGGAATCGTGGTCCGCCATGAACCGGCGGAACTCGGCATTGGTGACCTCGCGCACGCCGAGATAGAACGCCTTCGAGATCTGCACGGGCTTGAGCACCTCGTTGGAGCGGCGCCCCTGCTCGCGGCGCGACGAGCCCATGAGGAACCGGCCGGCGGGGACGAGCCTGAGCTCCTGACCCAGGCTCGTGCGCACCACGGGCGGGTAGCCGCTGCCGGTGCTGTCGTCCAGGGCTTCCAGCGTGAACGACAGCCGCTGCGGGTAGCCGGGCCGCGGCGTGATCTTCTGCGACCGGGGGGCATGACCGTCGAGCCGCACCTCGATCTCGTGCTCCACGGCCGACAGCGTGAGCTTGGCGGGCGTCGCGGCCTCGCGCCGGCCGTCCACCCACACCTCGGCCCCGGCGGGCTCGCTCTGCACGTCCACCTCGCCGTAGAGCGCCGTGAGCTCGATCTCGAGCCGGCGGCCGCTGTCGGCCTCCACGGAGAGCTCGCGCACGGCGGTCTCGTAGCCGGGCTTCGCGAGCGTCACGCGGTGCGTGCGGCCGGGCCGCAGGGTCAGCGTGAGCGGCGTGCGTCCGCGGAACTCGCCGTTGACGGCGACGCTCGCCTCGCTCGGCACGGTGACGAGCTCGATGCGTCCGTCCGCGGGCTGGAGCGTGATCGGCGGCAGCTCCTGCCGCTGGCCGGCGATGACCGTGAGCTTGCTCTGCCAGGCGTTGTAGCCTGCGAGCCGCACCTCGACCTGCCGCTCGCCAGCCGTGATCTCGGCCTCGAGCGGCGTCCGGCCCTGGGGCACGCCGTCCACGAGCACCTCCGCGCCGGGCGGCTCGGTGACGACCGTCACGGGCGCCCAGCTCGGCGTGAGCGACGCCGTCACGTTCTGCCGCTCGTGGCCGCCCTGCACGTCGAGCTCCACCACCTCGGGCAGGTAGCGCTCCGCCGCGAACTCGAGGCGATGCCGGCCGGGCGTGATCTCGACGTCCGCGAGCGGCGTCCGCCCGATCGGCTCGCCGTCGACGCGCACCTCCGCGCCCACCTCGGGATCGGTGCCGAGCGTGATCAGGCCCGGCAGCTTCGTGAACGCGAGCTGGATGGTCTGATCCCCCGCCGGGCCCACCTCGATCCGCGTGTCCAGCGGGTAGTAGCCGGGCGCCGTGGCCGTCACGCGGTGCGTGCCCGGCCGCAGCAGGTAGCGGTCGCCCACCTTCACCTTGAAGAGCGTCCCGGGCAGGCTCAGCTCCGTCGGCGCCGGCGTGAGCTCGAGACGCACCGATTTCGCCGTGAACGCGAACCAGGCCAGCACCGCGAGCACGGCGAACGCCGCCCCCGTCGCGACCGCCGTCTTGCTGGGCCGCCGCCGCCCGGTCCCGGCGCCGGCGACGCCCGGCTTGAACGCGATGGGCGTGATCTCGACGTCGGGCGCCGCGTCGCCCGCGCGGGCGAGCTCCTCGAGGTCCGGCGGCGCGGTGTCGCCCGCCGTGGCGCCCGGCACGATCTGCAGGTGCAGCCGGCCGGCGTCGATCCTGCAGGTGATGCGCGCCGTGTCGAGGGCCACCACGGCGCCGTCCGCGAGCTTGCGCGACCCGGTGACGAGCTCGCCGTCGAGCCTCAGGTTGCGCGTGCCCCGGCCGGGCTGCACGAAGAACACGCCCTCGAGCTGGCCGAACTGCGCCTCGCCGCGCACGCCCGGCAGCACGATGTCGGCGTCGGCCTCGCCGCCCACGGTGACGGGCAGGGCCGCGGACGCGAAATGCCGCGAGCGACCTTCGACGTCCGTCGCCAGCACCCAGTCGTACTGCTCGCTCATGCGGGTGAGTCCGCCGCCGCCTTCAAATGGGTTCGGTGCACACGACGTCGATCGGCGGCAGCTCCTGGCCCGGCAGCACGGTGAACGTCCGCCGCACGTCGCGGTAGCCGTCGCGGCTGCCGACGGCCGTGTAGGTGCCGGGACGCAGCTCCACGACTTTCTCGGTGAACGTGCCCAGCTTGCCGACCCGGTACAGCGTGACCTCCGTCTGCTGATCGGAGCGCAGCGCCACGGTCACCGGGGTCGTGGCGAGCCTCACCAGCCGCTCGAGATCCTCCACCTGCTTCGCGAGCCTCGGGCCCGCCTCGGGCACCGCCCGCGCCTCCTCGAGCAGGCGGTTCGCGTCTTCGAGCACGGGGTCGCGCAGCAGCAGCCCGGGATTGGCGATCAGGTGCGAGAGCTTCGCGTCGAGATCCGCCCGCTTGCGCGCGCGCTCGACGCCCGTTATCGCGAACTCGAGCGTGGGATCGGTGGCGAGCGCCGTTTCGTATTGGGCGACGGCCTGCTGCCAGAGCTCGCGCCGCTCGAACGCGAGCCCGCGCGCCTCGGCGAGCGCGATGGAGTCGAGCTTGGCGCCCTGCTCGGCTTGCGTGAGCCCGTCACGCGCGGCCTGCGCGCCGGGCCGCATCGCGAGGGCGGCGCGGAAGTGCTCCGCGGCGGATTCGTAGTCTTCCTCGGTGAGCGCCGCGTAGCCGCTCGACATCAGCCGCTCGAAACGCGCGTCCTCGATCGCCGCCGTGACAGCGTCGAGCGCGTTGCGCGCGGGCTCCCAGGCGTCGTCGATGGCGAGCGCCTCGCGGTACGCCTCCGCCGCCTCCTCGAGCGCGCCGGCGTCGCGGCGCTCGTCGCCGCGGCGCATGGCCGCGAGCACGTCGGGCAGCCGCTCCGCGCGGGCCCGGCCGTGGAGCGCGCCTGCGTGCTCGGGGTCGATGCCGAGCACCAGGTCGTATTGCTCGATCGCGAGGGTGGCGTCGCCCGCGAGGAACGCCTGCTCCGCCGCGGCGAGCGCGCGCTCGACGATGACGTCCGATCGCTCGAGGAGCGACTCGCCGAGCGCGAGGGTCTCCTCGTACGCGGATACCGCGGCCTGGAAGTCATCCGCCAGGAACGCGTCGTCCGCGCGGCGCGCGAGCTCGAGGTAACGCGCATAGTCCTCGCCGCCCCAGCCGTCGGCCCCCTGGTCCTCGAGCCGCTGCTGCTGGGGGAGCAGCGTGGCGAGCAGCGCTTCCGCTCGCTGCCTGAGCGCCTCGCGCTCCTCGGGCGTAAGCATGGGCGCGGCCGGTTCCGCCACGGCGGCCGGCTCGGGCGCGGCCGCGGCGGGCGCCTGTCGCTCGGGCTCCGGCGCGAGCCAGCGCGGCAGGCCGAAGAACACGAAGCCGAGCGTGGCCACGACGGCGACCGCGGCGGCCCCGCCCGCGAGCGGCAGCCGGCCGGGCCGCCGCTCGCCGGCCCCCCCTTCCGACCGCTCCGACTCGCGGAGCCTGGGGTCGACGGCGACGATCGTTTGCTCGTGTGGGTGCTCCGTCGTCACGTCCTCGACGGCGCGCCCGGCACGGCGCGCCTGACCTCGCTAAGTCCGTGGAATTACGGATTCTATGACATTCGCCAAGGCGCAAAGGCTCCCTGCGGCGGGCGTCTCCCGAGGGTCGAGCAGGCGCGTCACGGCCGCGAACAGCCGTCCGACGAGCGCCTCGTCCGCGCCCGCCCCCGGCCCGGCTGCGGCGGGCAACCGGCCGTGAAGGAGCTCGTAGAGGAGCACGGCGAACGCCCAGGCGTCGTCCGCCGCGTCCACGACGGTGCCGGCCCGGGGGCGCGCATGCGCCGCCGTCGTCCCGCCCCTCGGGCGCGGCGCGCCCAGGCGCGCCGCCGAGGCGAAATCGACGAGCCGCGCGCGGCCCCGGCCGTCGAGCAGCACGTTCCGGGCCTTCACGTCCCGGTGCGCCCAGCCCGCGGCGTGCAGGGACCGCAGCGCGTCGAGCGCCTGCCCGGCGGCGTCGAGCCAGTGCCGCGGCGCCGACCCCGCGAGCGGCACGAGATCGCCGCCCTCGAGCAGCTCGAGCGCGAGCGCCGGCCGCCCGGCGTGCCGGACCAGGCCGTGCGTGCGCACGATGGCCGGATGGTCGAGCCGCGCGAGAACCGCGTGCTCGTGCTCGAGCAGACGCTCCCCGGCGGGCGTCGCCCACTGGGGCTTCAAGACCTTGAGCGCGAGGTCGCGTCCGGACGCATCGCGTGCGTGCCACACCTCGCAGACCGTGCTCGAGCCGAGCCGACCCACGACACGGAACGGGCCAGTCGCGCCGCCTGCCGCGGGCAGCGGGCGACTGCGGCCCTCGGCGACGCTGTCAGGCTCCGCTATCGGCGCTCCCGCCCGCATTGGAAGCCGCTTCGGCCCGCGGCGCCGCGCCGTCGGGCGTCGCTTCCGCGTCGTCCGAAGCGGCCTGGGCATCGGACCCGGCAGGCGCCGCCGTGCCCTCGCCCTCCGGGTCGGGCGCCGGCTGAGCGTCGCCGGCCGGCGAGCCGTCGTCGGCCGGCTCGCCGACCTCGGGCACCGCGATGGTCTCAAGCAGCGGCTCGGGCTCCGGCTCCGCGTAGATCGACAGATCCTCCGGCTCGAAGCCCGTCTCGGCCATGAAGAGCTCGCGCAGGAGGTCGCGCCACTCCTGGTACTGGACCTCCGCGGTGCCGGTCAGGCGGCGCTCCGTGCCCTGGATCTCCACCACCAGCGGCTGCACTTCCTCGTCGAAGCTCGCGGAGAGCTCCTCGAGGGTCTCCGTGTGCAGGCGCTTCTCCTGACGGCGCACCGCGCTCGTGCGCAGCACGTCCATGCCGACGTACATCAGCGCGTCGCGGATCACGCGATCGGAGAAGCTGTCGTTGTTGTTGCTGCCGTAGACGAGCGACGCGAGGATCGTGGCGACGCCTATGCCCGTGCGCCAGCGCGCCGACTTCGTGAGCTCGCGCAGCGCGATCGCCTCCTCGCGCGCGTACTCGCGCCAGCCGTCGTACGAATCCTGCGCGTCGCGATAGAACTTCGCGTAGTGCTGGTTCAGCGTCTCGACGAACAGCTGCTCGCGCTGCCGCACGCGCTGCGTGCGGTCGAACATAGGGTCGTCCGCGGCCGGCAACCGGTTCAGCGCGTAAACGCCGTCCTTCTCCTCGACGACGTAGCCCTCGAACGCCTCGGGCGCGAGCTCGGCGGCGTAGCGCAGGCTCGCGACGTTGCGAATCTCCTCGAGCTGCCGCCCCGTGAACTGGGCGCGCACGGCCGCGAGGTCGTTGGCGATGCGGTTGAAGACGTCCTGATAGGGGTCGAGCTCGGGGTACCGCTGCCGGTTGAACGCGCCCGCCGCGGTGTGCATCTCGTAGTCGTCCTCGAGCCACACGCGGCCCGTGGCGTCCACGGCCCGCACGCGGAGTCGCAGCAGGTCGCCGTCCGAGTGCTTGATCTCCGCGGTGACGTTCAGGTCCGCGGCCGTGGTGCTCTTCGGGGTGACCCAGACGGCCCCCCAGTGGCCGCTGTTCTGCAGCGTGTCGCGCAGCAGCACAGCCATGTAGAGCGCCTCGGTGCGGCGGATCTGGACGAACGTGCCCTCGCGAATCAGCTCCTCGAGCACCTCCTTGGGAATCTCGCCTTCCGGCACGCCGGGGTCGAACACGTTGACGCCGACGTCGAGGAGCTCGGTCTCCGGGATGTCGTCGGTCGCGGCGACGAGCGGCACGCTGTGCGCGACGAGCACTTCGGTGGAGGAGCAGCCCGCGAGAGAGGCCGCCAGGATCAGAAGGCAGGCGGCGCGCGCCGGAGCGACGCGGGAGAGACGCGCGGCGCGCGTGGATGTGAGCGTGAAACTACTGCCGAGCCAGAATCTTCTTGTACTCATTATATTCGTCCCAGAGCGCGGCCCTGAGGAACGGATCCTGCTCCTTGGTCGCCGCCTCGCAGAGCTGGCGCGCCACCTTGTCGGTGTCGGTGCAGCCTTCCACCTGGGCGGTGGCCTCGCCGTCGACGGCGTCGTCGCCGATGGCGCCCGCGGACCCGCCGCCCTGCTGCCGGCCGCCCGTGGAGCCGCCCGCGGAGCCTCCCGCGGACTCGCCCTCGCCCTCGGCAGCGCCGCTGCCTGAGGCGTTGTCGCCGCCCGCGGATCCCTCGGCAGACCCGCCCGCGCCGCCGGCCTCGCGGAACACCTCGTCCGCGGCGCCGCCGATGCCCTGACGAGCGATGGCCTCCTGCTCGGACTCCATGATCGCGTCGAAGTCGTCGAGCGACCGATCGAACTCGTCCTCGGCCGCGCTCCTGCCGTCCGCCGTGGCGCCTTCGCCGAACGCGCCCTCGCCCTCCTGCTCGCCGCCGGCGCCCGCACCGTCGCCGTCCGCGCCGGGCTGCGAGCCGCTCTGCGCCGTGCGGCCGCCGCTGCCGTCCTCGGAGCCGTCGCCACGCTCGCCCGCGCCGCCGGCGCCGCCTGCACCCGCCTCGCCTCCGGGGAACTCGCCGCGGGCCGTGCGCGTGTCCTCGCCGCTGCCGTCCTCACCACCGCGGCTGCCGTCGGCTTGCTGCCCTCCGGCGCTGCGGCCACCGTCTTCCTGACCGCCGGCGGTACGGCCGCCGTCCTGCTGGCCGCTCTGCGAGCCGCCCGCCGTCTGCCCGCCGGAGCCGTCCGAGCCCGGCGAAGGCAGGCCCGACGAAGGCCCGCCGGCCGAGGGCTGTCCGCCGCTCGGAGACGGCAAGCCGCCGCTGGGTGAAGGCAGCCCGCCACTGGGCGAGGGTAGCCCGCCGCTCGAGGAGGGCGACCCGCCGCTCGACGAAGGCGATCCGCCGCTGGGCGACGGCACGCCACCGGAAGGCGGCATCGGGATTCCGCCGCTCGACCCGCCCATGGGCTGATTGCTGCTGCACGCCGCCATCGCGGCGGCGATGCCGGCCACGAGCAGCGCGCGAATGAATTTGCGTTCCATATAGCCTCCGTCGACGGAGTCGATCGAGGTCACTCGGGCGCCGCCGCGCGCGAAGCCCTAGCGATTAGTTACGCGCCTCGAGACCGAAGTTCACTATGGACCATGCCGGCACACGTGGCGTGTCGGACATTGCATAACGCGGCCGAGCGGGCTGCGGTTGACCTCGGTTCACACGCTCGAAGCTTGCTAATATCCGCCTTTCGCGATCGCAGACCTTGCACCACGAAAAACAGGGACACCCATGCGAACAATAGCACCGATCCCGGGCCTGCTTCTAATGCTCTTGCCGCTCGTCAGCGGGGCTCAGGAGAGCGCCGCGCAGAGCCCGCCGCGCACTCCGGCGCCCGAAGGAGCCATGGTCTACTTCCTGTCTCCCGCCGACGGCGAGGAGGTCTCGTCGCCTTTCACTGTACGCTTCGGTCTGCGGAACATGGGGGTCGCGCCGGCGGGCGTCACCGCGCCGAACACGGGCCACCACCACCTGCTGATCGACGTGGAGGAGCTGCCCGATCCGTCGTTGCCGCTGCCGAACAACGATCAGTTCCGGCATTTCGGCCTCGGGCAGACGGAGACGGAGCTGTCGTTGCCGCCGGGGCAACACACGTTGCAGCTCGTGCTCGGGGACGCGTTGCACATTCCCCACGATCCGCCGGTCGTGTCGGAGAAGATCACCATCACGGTCAAATAGCGGATCGGCTCCCCCACCGCCGCCGATCGCGCAGCATCGCCTGGGCCGCGTTGTGCCCGGGCGCGCCGCTCACGCCCCCGCCGGGGTGAGCGCCCGACGCGCAGAGGTAAAGGCCCGGCAGAGGCGTGCGATAGCGCGCGTACCCGAAGGCCGGCCGCGCCCAGTAGAGCTGATCGAGCGTCATGGCGCCGTGGAAGATGTCGCCGCCCACGAGCCCGAAGCGCCGTTCCAGGTCCTCCGGCGACAACGCCTGCACGGCCAGCACGGCGCGCCGGAAGTTCGGCGCGTACGCGGTCACGGTGTCGATGACGGCCTCCACCGCCGCGTCCTTGCGCTCCTCCCACGCGGCGCCGTCGGGTAGCTCCCGGCGGAAGTGCTGACAGAAGAGGCTCGCGACGTGCGCGCCGGGCGGCGCGAGCGAGTCGTCGAGCACGGACGGGATCAGGAGCTCCACCACCGGCGCGGCGGACGTCCCCCGCACGAGCGCGTCGGCGTAGGCCCGCTCGAGGTAGCCCAGCGACGGCGTGATGAGAATGCCCGCGCCGTGATGCTCGGCCGGCGCGCGCCCGGGCCGGCAGGTGAAGTGCGGCAGCTCCGCGAGCGCCACGTTCATGCGAAAGCTCGCCGACTCGCTGCGCCACGCGACCATGCGCTCCACGAACGTGGGCGGCAGCAGCGCCGGATCGACGAGCTTCGTGAAGAGGAGCTGCGGATGCACGGCGGCGGCGACGGCGGCGGCCGCGAACGTGGCGCTCCCGGTGTGCACCTCGAAGCCCCGCGCCGCGGGCGCGATGCGCTCCACCGTCACGCCCGTGCGGATGTCGACGCCGCGCGTGCGCGCGGCCGCCTCGAGTGCCGCCGCGATCGCGCCCATCCCGCCGCGCGCGTGCCCCCACTCGCCGCGCCGGCCGTTGATCTCGCCGAGCGCGTGATGCAGCAGCAGGTAGCCGCTGCCCGGCGCGTACGGGCTCGCGAAATGGCCGACGATCGAGTCGAAGCCCAGCCCGCCCTTCAACGCGTCGGTCTCGAACCAGCGATCGAGCCAGTGGCCCGCGCTGCCGGTCAGGAGATCCCACAGCGCGCCGAGGCGGCGCGCCGGCAGCCGGGCGAAGCGCGGCAGCCGCCGCGCGAGCCGCAGCCACTCGCGCGGGCCGCCCGCGGGATCGAGCGGCTCCTCGAGCAGCAGCGGGCGCAGAAGCTGCGTCGCGGCGCCGAGCTCGGCGGCGAATTCCGGATAGCGCTCGGCGTCGCGGCGCGAATGCCGCGCGATGGCGGAGCGCATGCGCGCGGGGTCGCTCGACATCTCGAGCCCCGGCCCGTCGAGCGTGGGCACGAAGTTCGCGAGCGGCCGCGGCAGGATCGTGAGCCCGTGCCGGCGCAGGTCGAGCTCGTCGATCACCTTCGGCTGCAGCAGGCTCACCGTGTAGCTCGCCACCGAGTTGCGAAAGCCCGGGTGGAACTCCTCGGTGATCGCCGCGCCGCCCACGCGCTCGCAGCGCTCGAGCACGCACACGTCGAGCCCCGCCTGGGCGAGATAGCACGCGCACACGAGCCCGTTGTGCCCGCCGCCGACGACCACCACGTCGAATCGTGTACGCACCGCTTCCTCGCTTCGCCCGGCGGGGCCGAGTGTACAATGACGACGCACCGCGGCCGGCCGTCGCGCCGAGATCGCACGTGCCGGAGCGGCTTTCGCCCGATCTGCTGCCACTCGCTCGCCGAGCGAAGGATCGCGGCCGAGAGCGCTCCCGCGTAGGAAGACACACCACCCGCGAGGAGCCATGGACATTCGCGCCGATTTCGTCGAGACCGTCGGCAACACGCCGCTCATCCGTCTGCGCAAGGCCTCCGAGCTCACGGGCTGCGAGATCTTCGGCAAGGCCGAGTTCATGAACCCCGGCGGCTCCGTGAAGGACCGCGCCGCCAAGTACATCGTGCTGGACGCCGAGCGGCGCGGCGTCATCGAGCGCGGCGGCCTCATCGTGGAGGGAACGGCCGGCAACACCGGCATCGGGCTCGCGCTGGTCGGCAACGCGCGCGGCTACCGCACGCTGATCCTGATGCCGAACACGCAGTCGCAGGAGAAGAAGGACGCGCTCCGGCTCTGCGGCGCGGAGCTCCGCGAGGTGCCGGCCGTGCCGTACAAGGACCCGAACAACTACGTGCACATCGCGGCGCGCACGGCGAAGGAACTCGAGGCCACGGAGCCGCACGGCGTGCTGTACGCGAACCAGTGGGACAACCTCGCCAATCGCGAGGGCCACATCGCGAGCACGGGCCCGGAGATCTGGCAGCAGACCGACGGCAAGGTCGACGCGTTCATCTGCGCCGTCGGCACCGGCGGCACGCTGGCCGGCGTGGCCGAGTACCTGAAGCACAAGAACCCGAGCATCGTGACGGCCGCGGCCGACCCCATGGGCGCCGCGATCTACAGCTGGATCAAGACGGGCGAGCTCAAGAGCGAAGGCAGCTCGATCACCGAGGGCATCGGCCAGGGCCGCGTCACGGGCAACTTGCAAGGCGCAAAGATCGACGACGCGTTCCGCGTCACGGACGCGGAGATGCTGCCCGTGCTCTACGACCTCCTGCAGACCGAAGGGCTGCTGCTCGGCGGATCGAGCGGCATCAACGTGGCGGGCGCGATCAAGCTCGCGCGCGAGCTCGGCCCCGGCAAGACCATCGTCACGATCCTCGCGGACTCGGGCTCGCGTTATCAGTCGAAGCTCTTCAACCCGGCGTTCCTCGAGAGCAAGGGCCTGCCGCCGCCGCCCTGGCTCGCGTCGCGCTGAGCGTTCAGGACGGATTCAGCTACTCGCGCCGACAATCCCCTCATGCGCTTCATGACGATGCACGCGCGAGCGCGCCCGGCCGGCTGGCTCGCCCTGCTCGCCGCGGTCGCCCTCGCCGGCTGCGCCGCCGCGCCGCCGGCACGGCAGGCCGCGGCGGGCGGCGGGACTACGGCCGACACGGGTACGCCGCGCTCGCCGTCGCTGGGGGAAGTGGTGGCCGAGCTCGCCATGCGCCAGGTGGGCACGCCGTATCGCTACGGCGGCGCCGATCCCCGCGAGGGTTTCGATTGCAGCGGGCTCGTGTTCTACACCTATTCCCACGCCGGGCTGCGCGTGCCTCGCACGTCGCAGGAGCTCTTCAAGTCCGCCCGCAAGATCGCGCTGCGCGAGGCGAATGCGGGCGACCTCATGTTCTTCCAGGATCAGGAGAAGCTCTCCCACGTCGGCATCTACGTGGGCGACGGTCTGTTCGTGCACGCGCCGGCGTCGGGCCAGACCGTGAGCGTGGCGAGCATCAACTCGCCGTACTACCGCAGCCACCTCGTGGCCGTGGGGCGCCTGCTGCCGAACTGAGGGGCGAGATCGCGGCCGGAAAGCCGCTCCCACCCGCTCCGATCGGCGGTGCCGCAAGGAGGCTAGGTGGGAGGGGCTTTCCAGCCGCGATTCTTCCGGCGTGGCTCCGGGTTACTGGTCGAGTAATGCCGCCGCTTCGCGGGCGGCCGCCTCGCACCGGGGCGCCTGGCGCGCGGCGGCGAGCCCCCTGCGCGCCCCCACGCGCCGCTGGTCGCGCCGGCGTGCCGCGAGCTCGTTGAGGCCGGCGCACGCCTCGAGAAGGCGCTCTTCCGCGCGGACGAGCGCCTCGGGGGCGTCGAACCCCCGGATCTCCGCCTCCTCGATGGCGAACGCGAGATCCGTGGCGACGCGGTTCTGCTCCCGGAACACCCGCTCTGCGTAGTCCCGGAACTCGTCCGAGGCCACGCCGAGCCGCTCCCCGTCGACGGTCGTCACGGCGGCGCAGCCCGCCGCGGCGAGCGCGAGGAGCATGGCGACGGGCCGGATCATGCGGTGCGGGTCTCGGTACGGGCAGGTGGCGAACAATCCTCGCGGCTCAATGGCTTCCGCGCAAGCCGCGGCGCCGCGGGGCTGTGCGATAATGCGCGCCGCTTTCGCAGGGAGCCCTTGGAATTCATGGCCGTCATCGCCCAACGAGCTGTCGCCGAGCACCCGCGCCTCGACGAGGCCATCGACAAGGCCCTCGCGTGGCTCGACCGCGAGCAGGAGCCGGAGGGGTTCTGGGTCGGCATGCTCGAGTCCAGCTACTCGATGGAGGCGGAGTGGCTGCTCGCCATGCACTTCCTGGGCTACGAGCATCCGCGCCGGGACGACCTCGTCGCCACGCTGCTGAACGCACAGCGCCCCGACGGCGCGTGGGAGAGCTACTACGGCGCCGAGCAGGGCGACATCAACAGCACGGTGGAGTGCTACGCCGCGCTGCGCTGCGTGGGCATGCCGCCGGACGCGGAGCCGCTGGTCCGCGCGCGGGAATGGATCCTCGCGCACGGGGGCCTGGCGCAGACGCGCGTGTTCACCCGCTACTGGCTCGCGCTGATCGGCGAGTGGCCGTGGGACCGCACGCCCAACCTGCCGCCCGAGGTGATCTGGAACCCCAAGTGGTTCCCGTTCAACATCTACAACTTCGCCAGCTGGGCCCGCGCCACGCTCATTCCGTTGGCGATCCTCTCCGCGCGGCGGACCGTGCGCCCCTTGCCGCCCGATCGACGCCTCGACGAGCTCTTCCCCGGCGGCCGCGACAAGATGGACTACCGGTTGCCGCGGCGGGGCAGCCCGCTGTCCTGGCGGCGGCTGTTCCTGCTGACCGATCGCCTGCTGCACGTGTATCAGGCCATCGGCCTCACGCCGTTCCGCGAGCTCGCCATCAAGGACTGCCTCGAGTGGATCATCCGCCATCAGGACGCGGACGGCGCGTGGGGCGGCATCCAGCCGCCCTGGATCTACAGCCTCATGGCGCTCAACGTGGAGGGCTACCCGCTGTCGCACCCCGTGGTCGCCAAGGGGCTCGCGGCGCTCGACGCGCACTGGAGCTACGAGCGCGGCGGCACGCTCCACATCCAGGCCAGCGAGTCCCCGGTGTGGGACACCTGGCTCACGCTGCTCGCCATGCAGGACTGCGAGCGCGAGCTCACGCCGGCCATGCGGCGGGCGCTCGACTGGCTGCTCGACCACGAGGTGCGCTACCCGGGTGACTGGACGCAGAAGGTGAAGGGTGTCGAGCCGGGCGGCTGGGCGTTCGAGCGCGCGAACCTGTTCTACCCCGATCTCGACGACACGGCCGTGGCCCTGATCGTCCTCGGCCGGCTGCCCGAGCGCGTGCGCAACGAGCCCCGCATCCAGGCCGCCATCCGACGAGCGGTGAACTGGGTGCTCGCGATGCAGTCCTCGAACGGCGGCTGGGCCGCGTTCGACCGGGACAACGACAAGCTCATCATCACCAAGATCCCGTTCTGCGATTTCGGCGAGGCGCTGGACCCGCCCTCCGCCGACGTGACGGCCCACGTGCTGGAGGCGCTCGCCACGCTCGGCTACGACCGCAGCCACCCGGCCGTCGAGCGCGGCTACCGGTTCCTGCGCCTCGAGCAGGACCCGGACGGCAGCTGGTTCGGCCGCTGGGGCGTGAATCACATCTACGGCACCGCGGCCGTGCTGCCCGCGCTCGCCGCCCTCGGCGAGGACATGAGCGAGCCGTACGTGCAGCGCGCCGCCGACTGGATCGCGCAGCACCAGAACGACGACGGGGGCTGGGGCGAGACGTGCGCGTCGTACATGGACGACAACTTGCGGGGCCGGGGGCCCAGCACGGCGTCGCAGACCGGCTGGGCGCTGATGGCGCTGCTCGCCGCCGCCCCCGAGCGCCACGCGGCCGCCATCCGGCGCGGCATCGGGTTCCTGATCGACACACAGCGCCCCGACGGCACCTGGGACGAGCCCTACTACACGGGCACCGGTTTCCCCGGCTACGGCTTCGGCGCACGGCTCGACTTCCGCGACGGGCGCACCCGGCAGCGCATCGCCCAGGGCACGGAGCTGCAGCGCGGCTTCATGCTCAACTACAACATGTACCGCCACTACTTCCCGCTGATGGCGCTCGGCCGCGCACGCCGGCGCTGAACGCCTAGCCAAGTGGGAGCGGCTTTCTAGCCGCGATTCTTGCGTCACCGCAGGCGGCGCGGCTTGCGTGTGCCCCTTCCAGGACCGGCGTGAATACCTCCCTGTAGCCTCGCGCGCGCGCATCCTGCGCGCGAGCGTCCTGGAAGGGGCACACGCAATCCACGCCGCGAAGCGTTCGCGCGAGCTTCGGCGTCTTGAAGGTCGCGGCTGGAAAGCCGCTCCCACTGGCGGCGATTCGCGCGGGCTACAGCGGGCCGAAGGTCTTGGCGAAGGCCTGCGTGAGGTCGGCGATGAGGTCGTCCACGTGCTCGATGCCGACGGCGAGCCGCACCGTCGATTCGCCGATGCCGGCCGCCCGCTGCTCCTCCGACGACAGGTCTCTGCCTAGGTAGAGCTGCACCGGGCACACCAGCGATTCCGTCGAGCCCAGGCTCGCCGTGGTGGCGAAGATCTCGAGCGCGTCGATGAACGCCCAGGTCTTCGCGCGGTCGGCCCCCTTGAGGTCGAACGTGACCACGCCCCCGAAGTCGCGCATCTGTCGCCGCGCGAGCGCGTGATTCGGGTCACTCGCGAGCCCCGGATAGTAGACGCGCTCCACCTCCGGGCGCCCGGCCAGGAACTCGGCGATCGCCTGGGCGTTCTGCGAGTGCCGCTCGTAGCGCAGGTAGTAGGTCTTCAGGCCCCGCAGCATGAGGAACGCCACGTCCGGGTCCATGCAGGCGCCGAGATTCACGGCCTGCGGGCGCAGCGCTTTGATCTTCTTCCGCTCGCCGATCACGATGCCGCCCAGCGCGTCGCCGTGGCCGCCCGCGTACTTGGTGAGGCTGTGGACGTAGTAGTCCACGTCGTAGCCGCCGTGGTTGTGCAGCCCCGCGAAGGTGTTGTCGAGCACGGTGACCACGCCGTTCGCGTGCGCGCGCTCCACGAGCCAGGCGATGTCCGCCACCTGCAGCATGGGGTTCGTCGGCGACTCGAACAGCAGGAGCTTCGTGTCCTCGCGGGCGAGCTCGCGCTCGATGGCCTCCGTGTCGCGCAGGCTCACGAGCGCGTGGGTGACGCCGAAGCGCGGCAGCATCCGGCGCACGGCCACGCGGGTGGGCCGGTACGACTCGAGGAACAGCAGGATGCGCTCGCCGCTGCGGATGTTGCCCAGGATCGCGAGCCAGATCGCGGCCATGCCGGTGGCCGTGCAGATGGCGTCGTCGCGGTCCTGCAGCTCCGCGGCGAGGAGCTCGAGCGATCGCGTCGTCGGGTTGGAGTCGCGGGTGTAGTCGAAGCCGAGCTCCTTCGCCTCCGGCGTGAGCGACGCCTCGATGGACGGGAACGTGAACTTGACCGACCGGTAGATCGGCTCGACGAGCGAGCGGTTGCCGGGCGGCGGCCGCACGGCCGGCGGATGGCTGACGCGCGTTTCCTTCTTCATGGTCGGCGACGGGCGCGCCCCCGGGGCGCTCAGATCCGCTCGAGCGCCTGGCTCAGGTCGGCGATCAGATCCTCCGCGTCCTCGAGGCCGACGGACAGCCGCACCAGGCCGTCCGTGATGCCGACGCGCTTGCGCTCGGCCTCCTCGACGTCCGCGTGGGTCATCGTGACGGGATGCGTGATGAGCGTCTCCACGGAGCCCAGGTTCTCCGCGAGCGTGCAGAGCCTCACCGAGTCCATGAGCCGCTTGCCGGCGGCGACACCGCCCTTCACCTCGAACCACAGCATCGCGCCGAAGCCGGTCGCCTGACGCTTCGCGAGCTCGTGCTGATCGAACGTCTCGAGGCCGGGGTAGGTCACCCGCTCCACCTTGGGATGCGAGGCCAGGAACTCCGCGATGGCCATGGCGTTCGCGCTCTGGCGCTCCATGCGGATCGACAGCGTCTTGCAGCCCTGCAGCGTGAGCCAGGCCACCCATGGCGACATGATCACGCCCGTGGCGTTCTGCACGAACCGCAGCCGCTCGTCGAGCGCCGCGTCGCCCACGACGACCGCGCCGCCGACGGTGGCGTTGTGGCCGTCGAAGTACTTCGTGGTGCTGTGGATCACGATGTTCGCCCCGAGCTCGAGCGGCCGCTGGTAGTACGGCGTGAGGAACGTGTTGTCCACGGCGTGCAGGATGCCCCGCTCGCGCGCGACGTCGGACACGGCGCGGATGTCGGTGAGCTTCAGCGTCGGGTTGGCCGGCGTCTCCGTCAGAATGAGCCGCGTGTTGTCGCGCAAGGCGCCGCGCACCGCGCCCACGTCGGAGGTATCCACGAACGTGAACTGCACGCCGTAGCGGGCGTAGATCTTGGTGCAGAGGCGGTACGTGCCGCCGTAGGCCACGTCCGACACGATGGCGTGGTCGCCCGCCGACAGCGTGGCCTGCAGCACCGCCTGCACGGCCGCCATGCCGGTGGAGTAGCAGGTGCAGTCCGCGCCGTTCTCGAGCACGGCGAGCTTCTTCTCGAGCGCGCGCACGGTGGGGTTGCCGCTGCGGGAGTACGAGAATCCCTTCGACAGGTACTTGTCCACCGACTCCTGCACGAAGGTGGTCGATTGGTAAACCGGGGTGAGGATCGAGCCCGAGACCGGATCCGGCGTGACGCCCGCGTGCACCTGCTTGGTGGTGAAGCCCATCGGCTGGCTCCGCTTGAACAGTGAGGGCGGCATGATACCGGAAACCCCCCGCACGGGCATGAAGCGGGCGGCGGGCGAGCTACAATCGCGGCGCTGACAAGCGCGCCTGGTCGCTCGCTCCGACCTGCGGGGACGCCTCTGCGTGGGGCGGGAGCGGCGCTCCAGCCGCGATCGTCGCCGGAGAACGACATATGCGCCCGCGCCTCGCCTCGTTGCTGCTCGCCCTGATGCCGTTCGCAACGCCGTCACCGGCGGGCGCGGAGCTCGCCGCCCCGAACGCCGCCGGCGTCGCCATGGGCCACCTGCACTACGTGGTGCGCGACGTGGAGGCGAACAGGCGCTTCTGGATCGCGCTCGGCGGAGAGCCCAAGCGCTTCGGCGCGAACGAGGTGGTGGCCTTCCCCGACGTGCTCGTGTTCCTGCGGCAGGGCGAGCCGTCGGGCGGCACCGAGGGGTCGGTGGTCAATCACGTGGCGTTCCGCGTGCGCTCGCTCGAGGCCGTGGAGGCGGCGGGCTTCGAGGTGCACTACAACGAGCAGTATCCGGGCGTCGCTTCGGTGGTCACGCCCGAGGGCGAGCGCATAGAGCTCTTCGACGACGAGCGGGCGACGAATCTCTGGTTCGAGCCGCTCGAGGAGACCGACGAGCCGTCCGTCGCGCGCCACAACCGCAAGATCGACGTGCCGATCGTCGCGCATCATGTGCATCTGCACGTGCCGGCAGGCGAGATCGAGGCCGCCCGCGACTGGTACGCGCGTCATTTCGGCGGCGTGGCGGGCAAGCGCTGGCGCTACGACGCCACCGACCTGCCCGGCATCAACCTGAACTTCTCGGCCGCCCCCGCCGCCGTCGCGCCCACGCGGGGCCGCATGCTGGATCACATCGGCTTCGAGGTGAACGACCTCGAGGCGTTCTGCAGGCGGCTCGAGGCGCAGGGCATCGTGTTCGACCGCCCCTACTCGCGGCTCGAGTCGGGGCTCGGCCTCGCGTTCCTGACCGATCCGTGGGGCACGTACATCGAGCTCACGGAAGGGCTGCGCGGGCTGTAGCGGCCTGCGGACGGCCCGCGCCGGGCCTCAGGCCAGATAGGTGGGCAGCGACACCTGCGCGACGAGGTCCGTGACTTGCAGCATGATGGCGCTCATGCCGCCGTCGCTGCCTTTCGAGTGCATCTCGTCCTTCTCGATGTGGGCGAGCTGGCCGGCCGAGATGGGATGCTTCACGCCGTCCTCGCTCGCCACCCAGCCCTGGCCGCCCACCACGATGAAGAGCTGGGCGAATTCCGCGCGGTGCGGCCCGATGAGCCCGCCGGGCTCGAAGTACACGGCATAGGCATGGGTCTCGCCGAAGCCCATGGCGAGGTTGACGGCGGCGGCGCCGCTGCTGCCGAAATCCCCGATCAGCTCGGCGCCTTCGTCGGTGAAGGACAATATCCGCATCGTCGCGCGCTCGCTGCGGCCCTCTTCGGAGGTTAACCGACTCGCGCGGCGATGACCACGTGCCGGACGGCCGCTACCACTTGGGCGGCAAGCGCGGGCCCGGCAGCACGTCGTACGGGGAAGCGAAGCCCGGCAAGGACTTGAGGCGCTCCACCCAGGCCGCGATGTGCGCAAACCTGCCCGGCCAGTCGTAGCCGCTCTCCTCGAGCGGGTAGAACAGATACGCCGACATGGAGAAGTCGGCGATCGTAGGGCTTTCCCCCACGATGTACGGCGAGGCGGCGAGATGCCGGTCGACGATGCCGAACGCATTGTCGATGCGCCCCTCGAGCCAGCGCAGGACGGCGGGATCCGGCGGCGTCGCGCCGAACGCCTTCGCGAAACGGTAGCTCGCGTAGTAGCCCGTGAACTTGTGGTTGTCGAACAGGAGCCACCGCAGGATCTCGAGGCGCTCGTCCGGCGTCGCGCCGCCGAACCGGCCGTGCTTGTCGGCGAGATAAGTCAGAATGACGCCGGATTGCGTGAGCCGCCGCTCGCCGTCCTCGAGGACGGGCACCTCGCCCATCTCGTTGGTGCCGTGCCGCCAGGCGGGGTCGCGGGTGACGCCCTGCAGGTAATCGACGAACACGGTCTCGAACGGCTGCCCGAGCGCGCGCAGCGCGAACGCCACCTTGAAGCAGTTGCCCGACTGGGCGAAGCAGTGCAGACGATACACGCGGCTGACGCTCACAACGCCCGGCCGTCGAAGTGCCGGACCGGCACGGAATCGAGGTCGAGCCCCTCCAGGCAGCGCAAGTTGATCGCCGCCGTCGCCCTTCCCCGCGGGTCGATGCCCTCGCCGAACGGATGGATGCCGCAGGTGGGGCAGAACCGGTGCTTGATGACGTGCTTGTTGAACGTGTAGGTGGCGAGGTTGTCCTCGGGCGTGAGCAGGCGCAGCGCTTCGCGCGGCACGAACCAGAGCAGCGAGCCCTTGCGGGCGCACATGGAGCAGTTGCAGGCGAGCCCGCTGTCGATCTCGCCTTCCACCTCGAAGGCCACCTTGCCGCAGTGACAGCTGCCTCGGTACCTCATGCTCGCATTCCCCGTTCGCGCGATCGGACGGGGACATTCTGCGCCATGGGGGCACCGCGGAAAAGCGACGCCCATCCCGACGAGACGGGCCGCTGCCCGTCTGTGGGCGCGCTCAGCCGGGCGGCGCGGGCGACTCTACGAACACCTCGTCCCTGATGTCGAAGGGCGGCGTGTGCACCAGCACGAGCGTGGCCGGCGCGCCGCTCCGGTTCGCGTAGCTGAAGCGCCGCCCGCGGCGCACGAAGCAGAAGTCGCCGCGCGCGAGCGTGACGGGCTCGGCGGCGAGGACGAAACGGATCTCATCTTCCGTCACGAGGTAGTACTTGTCGGAGCGCCGCGACCACGCTTCCGCGTGGCGCGCGCCGGGCGGCACGTGGATCACGGCGAGCGAAGCGTCGAGCGCGAGGCCCGCCGTGTAGTCGAGGATCGCGAGCCCGTCGAACTCGAGCGACGACAGCGACCTGCCTCTGACGATCACGCCCGCCTCCCTCGGCTCAGAGCAGCCGCTCCCGCCGCGCCCACTCGAGCGTGTCGTTCAATCCCTGCTCGAACCGCTGGAAGATCTCGTCGATCTGCTCCTCGGTGACGATGTACGGCGGGCAGAGCGCCACCGCGTCGCCGAGGGCGCGGACGATGAGCCCCCGGTGCCGGCAGAGCACCATGCACTGCGTGCCCACGCCCGCCTTCGCGGGGAACGGCGCCTTCGTGGCCTTGCTCTGCACGAGCTCGACGGCGCCCGCGAGACCCACGCCCCGCGCGTCGCCCACCAGCGGGTGGTTGGCGAGCGCTCGGAGGCGCGCCTGGAACAGCGGCGCCATGCGGCGCACGTGCTCGTAGAGATTGCGCTCCTCGTAGATCTCGAGCGTGCGCAACGCCACCGCGGCCGCCACCGGGTGGCCGGAATACGTGAAGCCATGCCCGAAGTGGCCGACGCGTGCGCTCGCCTCCTCGATGGCCTCGTACAGGAACTCGGGCACGATCACCGCGCTGATCGGCAGGTATCCCGACGACAGCGCCTTCGCGGCCGTGAGCGTGTTGGGCCGCATGCCGAACGTCTGCGCCCCCCACAGCGAGCCCGTGCGGCCGAAGCCGCAGATGACCTCGTCGTCGATGAGCAGGATGTCGTGCTTCGCGAGCACCGCGTGCACCTTCTCGAAGTAGGTCCGCGGCGGCAGCAGCACGCCGCCCACGCCCATCATGGGCTCGGCGATGAAGGCCGCGATGGTGTCCGGCCCCTCGCGCTCGATGAGCCGCTCGAGGTCGGCGGCGAGCCGCGTGGCGTAGTCCTCCTCGGACTCACCGGGCTCCGCGCCGCGGTAGTAGTACGGTGCCTCGGCGTGCACGACGAACGGCAACGGCACGTCGAAGTGCTCGTGGAACGGCGCGAGGCCCGTGAGGCCCGCGGACGCGATGGTCGTGCCGTGGTAGCCCCTGCGGCGGGCGATGATCTTTTTCTTCCGCAGTCGTCCGACGGCGTTGTTGTAGTACCAGACGAGCTTGATCTGCGTGTCGTTCGCGTCCGATCCAGAGTTGCCGAAGAAGACGCGCGACGCATCGAACGGCGCCATCCGCACGAGCCGCTCCGCGAGCCGGACGCCCGGCTCGTGGCTCTTGCCGATGAAGAGATGCGCAAACGAGAGCTTGCGCATTTGCTCGGCCGCCACGGCCGCGAGCTCCTCGTCGCCGTAGCCGAGCGTGGTGCACCACAGCCCCGCCATGCCTTCGATGTAGCGGTTGCCGTGGCTGTCCCACACGTAGATGCCCTCGCCGCGCGTCAGCACCAGCGGGCCGGTGCGGCGCAGCGCGGCGAGGTTGGTGTTCGGATGAAACAGCGATTTCAGGTCCAGCGCTTCGAGCTCGTCGAAGTGCCGCTCGGCGGGGGCGTCCATGGCACTCCTCTCCGTGCAGGGCGAGGCGGCATGATACATCGCACGCGCGGCCGGAGGCCGGCGCATGGTCAGAACACGCGGCCCAGCGAGACGTAAGTGGCGGTCTGGCCGTTGTCCGCCCGGGCGATGCCCACGTACACCGGGCCGATAGGCGTGTTCACGCCGGCCCACAGCGAGACGCCGAAGATCGCGTCGTCGAGCCCGATCGCGGAGCGGTCGTTCCAGACGTTACCGAGCTCCATGCTCACGCCGGCAAACGCCGGGAACAGCGCGAGGTCGCCGATGCGGCGGTAGTAGCTTGCCCCGATGCGGGCCGCGTGCTGGCCCGAGAGCTGGTTCCGATTGAGGCCCGACAGGTCGAACAGGCCGCCCATGCGGAACAGCGCGCTCACCGGCGCCTCGCCGCTGATCGTGGCGTCGTAGCGCAAGGACGAGAGCAGCGTGTGCCGTCCCCACGTCTTCGCGTAGCTCGCCTGAAGCAGGAGCTGATCGAAGTCCTCGTCCGCGTTCAGCGCGTCCGGCCGGGAGCCCCGCCATTCGACGCTCGCGAGCAGGCCCGACGTGGGGAACGCCACGCTGTCGAGCGTGTCGGCCATCACGCGCGCGAAGAAGTGGCCCCGCTGATAGTCGTCCTCCGGCACGAGCGAGCGGTCGCCCACGCGGAACTCGTAGTCGCCGGTTGCGAGCCGCACGCCACCGCGCACCTCGAGCCAGTCCTCGAGCACCCGTCCGCCCGCGAATTCCATCCCGGTCTCGCGGATGTCGAGCTCGGCCGCGAGCTGATCGCCGTCGAAGACGTTGAACAGCGTGGACTGGGCGGTGAGCTGCGGCTCGACGAACCATCGCCCCGCGGAGCCGAGCGGCTGGTAGAAATCGGCGAGCAGCGCGGGCTCGTCGCCGATCACGAACGTGGCGCGCCATTCGCCGCCGAGCGGATTCACGAGCGTGCGCAGGTAGCTCACCGCGAGGCCGAACGTCTCGTCGGCATCCGCGGAGGAGCTGTATTCCATGCCGAGCTGGAGGTAGTTCGGCCCCCACGAGCGCTCGTCCACGTCCACCAGCAAGCCAGTGCGTCCGTCCGACTCCACCACGTCGTAGCGCACGTTCTGGAAGAACTCGAGGCCGTACACGCGGCCGATCGCGTTCTCCACGGCCTCCACGTCGAGCGGTTGGCCGATCTCGATGCCTTCGAGCCGCGCCTCGATGATGCTGTCCGCGATGCCGGAATCGTTGTCGAGGCTCACGAACTCCACCACCGGTGGCTCCTCCCAGCGGGGGTCGCGGCGGCTGTCGACGTGCGCCCGATAAGCGGCCTCGTCGAGCGCGTACCGCGCGAGCTCGTCGCGATGCTCCATGACCGCGCGATAGCCGTTCTCGAACGCCTCCACGAGGCGCTCGAACGTGGCGGACGTGAGCTCGTCGTCGAACTCTGGCTCGAGCAGCACGTCGTTCTCGTCGAGCAGCTGGCGCTGCTCCTCCACGCCCTTGCGGGTGAGCAGGTTGGTGAGCTGGCTCGTGATGTTCAGCACCGAGCTGATCGACTCGCGCGGCAGGAGCGCGGACGAGATGTCCACCGCGATCACGGCGTCGGCGCCCATGTCCTTCGCCACCTCCACCGGCAGGTTCATGGCGATCCCGCCGTCCACGAGCAGCCTTCCGTCGATCTCGATGGGCGTGAGCGCCGCCGGCAACGACATGCTGGCGCGCACGGCGCGGGTCAGGTCGCCCGAGCCCAGGATCACCGCCTCACCGGTCACGATGTCCGCCGCCACGGCGCGGAACGGCATCGCCAGCCGGTCGAAGTCCTCGATGCCGGAGACGGGCGCGGTGATGCGCGACAGGATCATGTCGATCACCTGCCCTTGCACGAGCCCGATCGGCAGCTCGAACTCGCCGTCGTTGAGCCCGGGCCGCTGGTTGACGAGGAACAGGTCGTCGTCGCGCTTGCGACGGAAGGAGCGATACTCGCGCGGCGTGAAGTTCAGGAACGCGGCGTCCCAGTCGATGCTGCGCGCGACCTGCTGGATGTCCTCCACGGAGAGGCCGGACGCGTAGAAGCCGCCGACCACCGCCCCGATGCTGGTGCCCACGATGCAGTCCACCGGCACCCGCAGCTCCTCGAGCGCGCGCAGCACACCTACGTGCGCACCGCCCCGGGCGCCGCCGCCGGACAGCACGAGACCGATGGACGGCCCCTCGTGGCCGATCGGCGCGCAGGAGCGGTCCGCCGCACCGTCCGGCTGGCCGAGGGCCGGCCCCGCGGCGAGCAACAGCGCGGCGGCCACGAGCGAAGCCGAACGATTCCCTGTCATGATCCCTGCGCCGAGGAGCCCCGGGAGGACCGCGGAGGGCGGCCATGAAGCGCGAATGATGCCAGAGCGCGCGCGGGCATTGCAGGCGTCGTTCCTGAGCGACGGCCGGCGGTCACCGGCGATCCAATGACTTGTGGCGGCGGCTCCACTACCATACGCGCCCCCGGATCGCGCGTTGGAGGCGGAGCGTTCCGCCAGGCGCGGGAGGCAGCATGGCGCTCGAACACCATCGTCTGATCATTCTCGGCTCGGGGCCGGCCGGCTACACGGCGGCCGTCTATGCGGCGCGCGCCGCGCTCGAGCCCGTGCTCATCACCGGCCTCGAGGTGGGCGGCCAGATGACCACCACCACCGACGTGGACAACTGGCCGGGCGACGACCAGGGCGTGCAGGGTCCGGAGCTCATGGAGCGCATGAAGCGCCACGCCGAGCGCTTCGGCACCCGCATCGTGTTCGACCACATCAACAAGGTGGACTTGGGGCAGCGCCCGTTCCGGCTCTGGGGCGACAGCGGCGAGTACTCGTGCGACGCGCTGATCGTCGCCACCGGTGCCTCGGCGAAGTACCTGGGGCTCCCTTCCGAGCAGGCGTATCGCGGCCGGGGCGTGTCCGCCTGCGCCACCTGCGACGGCTTCTTCTTCAAGAACCAGCCCGTCGCGGTCATCGGCGGCGGCAACACGGCGGTCGAGGAGGCGCTGTACCTCTCGAACATCGCTTCCCGCGTCACCGTCGTGCACCGGCGCGATCAGTTCCGCGCGGAGAAGATCCTGTCCAACCGGCTGCTCGAGAAGGCGCGGAGCGGCAACGTGGAGATACGCTGGAACCACGTGCTCGACGAGGTGCTCGGCGACGACAACGGGGTGACGGGCGTGCGGTTGCGCCACGTGCGCACGGGCGAGCGCAGCGAGCTGCCGGTGCAGGGCGTGTTCGTGGCGATCGGCCACACGCCGAACACGGCGATCTTCGAAGGCCAGCTCGAGATGGACGGCGGCTACATCCGCGTGCGCAGCGGCACGCGCGGGTTCGCCACGGCCACCAGCGTGGACGGCGTGTTCGCCGCGGGCGACGTGGCCGATCCGATCTATCGGCAGGCGATCACCTCCGCCGGCTCGGGCTGCATGGCGGCGCTCGACGCCGAGCGGTTCCTCACCGAGCACGCGTAACGGCGTCCGCGCGGGGTCCGGCGATACAGGCTCGCGCGCGCATCCTCGCGCGAGCGTCGCGGCAGGGGGCCCGCATCGGCGGCGACGGGGTTTGAGAACTGCTGCCGAGTTGGCACCGCGGCGTAGGCGCATTATCGTTCCGGCTGACACCTTCAGGGAGGAGCGGCCGTGACGTTTTCGATCACCCGGCGCCGGGCGGTCGTGGGTGGGCTGACGGCGCTCGCGGCGTGCGCGCCGTGGACGCGCAGCGCGGCCTCGCTCGCAGCGGGTCCCCGCCGATTGTCCTTCTACCACCTGCACACGACGGAGCGGCTCGATATCGTCTACCGGGAGCACGGCGAGCTCGTGCCCGACGCGCTCGCGGCGATCGATCACCTGCTGCGCGACTTCCGCACGGGCGAAGCGCATCCGATCGACGTGAATCTGCTCGACACGCTGGCGGTCCTGTTCGATGCGTTCGGGCAACGCGGCCGCTTCGAGGTGATCTCGGGGTACCGCTCGCCGCGCACCAACGAGGCGTTGCGCCGCTCGACGACGGGCGTCGCGAAGGACAGCTGGCACATGTCCGGCCGCGCGATCGACGTGCGCCTCACGAGCGTGCCCACGACGGCGCTGCGGGACACGGCGATCGCGCTCGCCCGCGGCGGCGTGGGCTACTACGCCGAGTCGAACTTCGTGCATCTCGACACCGGCAAGGTCCGCGCCTGGTAGGCGCATCGCCCGACGCAGCCTGTGGGAGCGGCTTTCCAGCCGCGATCTTCATCTGTGGGAGCGACTTTCTAGTCGCGATTCTTGCGTCACCGCAGGCGGCGCGGCTTGCGTGTGCCCCTTCCAGGACCGGCGTGAATACGTCCCTGTAGCCTCGCGCGCGCGCGTC